>DZCR01000057.1 GCA_022736495.1 Desulfobacca acetoxidans | reverse complement strand
CCAGCCGCTTGCGGCGGGCCACTGCGCTCCCCGCCGTTGATCCGGCTAATTTTTTGAGTTCGGCAATTTCCCGGCGGACCTTGCGGACATCTGGATGATCGTCAGAAAATTTCGACTGGAGGTCTGCCAAGGATACCTCCAAAGCCTTGAGACGATCGGCCGGCGACATCATGATCCTTTCCCCACCCGAGCCGGTGTAGGTGGCATCCGGACTCACGGTGGCGAGCTGCCCTTCCAGATAGGCTTTGCGCTCCTCGGCGGTGCGCACATTGTTTTCCAGTTGCTTCAGCTCTAAATCCAAGCGTGCCACTTGCCCCCGGTTAAACTCTTGCTGTTCGGGGAGCAAACCCTCATGCGTTTCTTTAAAGGTGGTAATTTTATCGCCCAGATCTTTTATGCGTTCCTGCAATTCCTTCAGTTCTGCCTCCAAAAATTTGGTGGTGGATTGCGCCTGGGCTTCACGGGCTTTGAGATTTTGTTCCAGATAAAGCGATGCTAACATGCCGGCCACTTTTTGCACCTGCCCGGGGTTATCTCCCCGGTAAGCAATGGAGAAGGCGATGGTCACTGCAGATTGCCCCGGCCGCCGTTTTTTCCCAGATCCGACCTCGGCGCTGATGGTTTCAAGCTTGATATTGTCGCGCATCGTTTCCAGAATCTCTTCCCGGGTATATTTTTCTTGCATCGCGGAATAAAGCTTGAACTGCTGAATAATTTCCCAGAGCTTGACGCGAGATAGGATCTGCTGGGTCAGGCTCTGGATCCGTTCATCTGCAAAGCCGGTTACCGTGGACCTGACAAACTCCTGAGGAATTTGCTGCTCCTCGATTAAAATGGTCGAGCTCGATTGATAGGTGGCAGGCCAGAGGAAGGCAAACAGGATGGCCACCACTAGAATTGCCGCGGCGGGAATAATAAAATACTTTTTCCGGTTCTTTAAGATTGCTACATACTGTCCGAAATCAGTTGCTTCATTTGGCATCATGCTTTGATCCTCTCCAATGCGGAGGCTACCTCATTATTTCTGATCATATAGGTGTTGCAATAACCATGCCTTAAATCAATTCTGGCTGATAAATATCATGAATCCGCAACAAGCCCAAACAGCGCTGGCTCAGCGGGTCTACCACGGGTAAGACAGAAATCTGGGAAGAGCGATCTTCCATCAGGCGGGTCGCCTCCTTTAAGCTGGCCTGGGGGCTTATGGTAGTCGGTTGGCGCGTCATGCCTTGGACCGCCTGCAAGCCACGGATGTCCTCATGGGTGAGGAGAACTCGCCGGAGGTCGCCGTCGGTGATGATCCCCAAAAGCAGGCGATCCTGATCCACGACGCAGGCCGCCCCTAAAGAGTGCTGGGACATGGCGATTATGACCTGGCGCAGGGGAGTTTCCGGCTGCACCCAGGCCACGGCTTCATCCTGGTGCATCACATCCGCCACCTTCAGCCAGAGATTCCGGCCCAACTGGCCGGCGGGGTGGTAGCGGGCAAAATCCTTATCGGTAAATTGGCGCGCTTGCATTAATGCCACTGCCAAAGCGTCCCCTAACGCTAAAGCCACGGTGGTGCTGGCAGTAGGCGCCAGATTAAGGGGATCGGCTTCCCGGTCCACCTGGGCATCCAAAACGATATCGGCTTTTTTAGCCATGGGTGCATTGAGGTTCCCCACAATGGCGATTAACGGCGAGCGGAATTGTCGCAAAATGGGGATAAGCCGCAACAATTCGGCCGTGCTGCCGCTTTTGGAAATCAAAATACTGGGGTCCCCCGGGGTATAAATCCCCAAATCCCCATGCACCGCTTCAGCCGCATGGAGAAAGACCGCCGGGGTGCCCGTGCTGGCGAGGGTCGCAGCAATCTTTTGGCCCACGTGCCCGGATTTGCCAATTCCACTCACCACCACTTTGCCTTGATGTCTGAGCAGGAGCTCTACGGCCTCATTCCAATGATGATCCAACCGGGCTGCGACCGCAGCCAACGCTCTGGCCTCATTCTCCAAAACCGCCCGGCCGATTTCCCGCCAATCGGTGGCTGGAGCGTTTGCTGGAAATATTTCTAACATAGGGCTCCTAAGCGTTAGCTGTCCTGCGGGGCAAGGTACTTTAGCAGGCTAAAGCTTATCAATGCTAATGAGATCTTATCTCTGATAATGAATGGGATAGGTGTAAGAAAATTGGATCCAGGCTATATGATTATGCGCCGATGATCCCGTGCTGCTCAGACTGGCAGAGTTCGAAAAATTATACCCCGGTGATACTGCAAAGCGTTCGGTAATCTGGTAACTAAGCGAGGAACTGATATTATAGTAATTATATTGGCTGCTGATATCTTGACTTGATTGATTGCTCAGAGAATAATTGCCGCTCAAGCTGCCGCTCAACCTTTCGGTAAATCTATAAGTTAACCCGCCAAAGACTCTATTCACCTGATAAACCGCGCCATAGGCCGAGGGTTGTTGACTCATGCCGTAGCCACCGTTCACGGTCAAATTGGTCCAGCGGTAATTGGTGGAAAGACTAACATTCGGAGATATCCCCGAACTTTCTATTTTTTTAGTTTTCACTTGAATGAAAAAAGGGGTAAACGGAGAACCCAACACCTGGGTGTCAAAGCTATAGAAATTAATATTTGCTCCTGCCATGAGGTTAACATTCCAGCGCTCGGAAAACTTGTGGGCCAAGCCCCCAGTAATTCCTATAGATTTATAATTATTACCGCCAGCATAGAGTGTTTCACTGACGACATTATTGCTAATGAGTGAGGTCTTCTCATTTTTTAATAAATAGGTAAAGTTTAGGCCCGCTTGATGCCCCGTATAATTATCATAATTGGGGGATTGATACATCACCCGGTTAAAGCTGTAGCTGGCCGTGGCCAAAAGACGTTCCGTGATATTGTAAGTGATTCCCGGAGCGGCGTAGAGGGATTGACGCGGGGTGCGGCCGATGACCAGCCCTGAAGTCATTAACTCTTCCCTCAAGGTTGAGTCATTGATGTAGGTGCTATTCAACGACAGATTAATCTTAGGGGTTGCTTGATAGCGCCCATTAATTTGGAAATTCTGGTCGATATGGTCGAGGTTACCATGGCTGATGTAATGCTGGCCCAAGAGTCCCAAATGCCCCTGCAACTGGCTGATTTCCGTGGTGTAGTTAAAATCCGCCGCCGGTTGCAGGGACAGTATAAAGCCGCTGAGAACGTTGGTAGGCGACATATTCAAGTTGCTGTTAAATTCGGACCGCTGGGTGATCGAAGGTACGATGGACCAATCAGCCGCCCCTGCCAGGTTAACGAGTCCGAGACTCAAGAATATTGTCAGCCCCAGCCCCCATGCTTTAGTCCCCATATCCCCCCTGACTCTCCCTTTTCGTTAAGGGACGACCACCACGTCCCCCGGCAAGAGCGTGCGATTCTGCTCCAACATAAGCCCCCGCGCCACGTCTTTATAATTAAAGGGGTAAACTTCTTCCTTGCCGCCCACAGTCCGCAGCACCATGATCGATCCCGGAGAGGCGAAGGGAGTCAGGCCGCCGGCCATGGAGATGGCCTGCATGACGTTAACCGGCTTACCCACCATGAAATCCCCCGGCTTGTTGACCTTCCCGGTTACATAGATCTTATAGTTCTGGGCCTTGAGGAGGATGACGGTTACGTGCGCGTCCGTCACATACTTTTCCAGTCGTTTGGAAATTTCTTCCTGGAGTTGCTTAACGGTATGTCCAGAGGCCTGGACCTCCCCGATCAGAGGATAGGTGATCTTGCCGTCCGGCCGCACGACCAGTTGTTTGGTCAGGTCGGGTTCTTTCCAGACGGAAATTTCAATGGCATCTTCCGGCCCCAGGAGATATTTGTCCTGATCAGGCGGGGCCACTGCGGCCGCAGCAGCCTGGGCCTCGGTGAGTTGGCTTGCAGGCGGCACGCAGCCCCATATGGCTACTAAAGCCACCGCCACTACTACCGTTCCTTTGAACCATTGCCGCAATTGTTCCCTAGAAAGCCTGGTTAATCCTGCTCCGTGCATGATAGGCCTCCAATTTTCCCCAACATCGAGACTATTATAATTCATCATATAAAACTCTCAATCCTTTTTTGTCAAAGATTTATTTTAAGTAATTATAAATATCTACAATATTTTCCCACCGCGAACCTCCTGGCGTCTCATAATATCAGAGATTCATCCTCATGTTACTGGCAAATATGCAATTTGGAGGCCAATTAATATAATCAACGAAATTTACTTACTTTAGAATTAATCGATCACGAAGCCCGGTCCAGGGGATGTTTTAAAAATTGAACAGGTGTCCGAACAGTTAATCATAATGGTCTTTTGTGGAACATTGTGGCAGCGTCAAAGGGACCTTAACCTCCGTCCCGCGGTTTCCTGTGATCATCTGAGGCGGGTGATCCTGTAAATGCATGGCTGGGAAGGGAGGCGTATGGTCGCAGGTCCTGGTCAAGAAAGGCAAATGGGTGAAGGGGGGATTTGGGAGGGGCGCGCCCCCCTTCACCAACCCGGTTTGCTTATCTACCAGGGGAAGGCGGAGGCGTAGAGATTTGTTCCAGGTTGCCCTGCAAGTCGCTGATAATTAACCTCCCGGAAGGCAGCCGCCAGGCCCGGACATCCCCTTCGCTCTGGGTGTACTGGGGAGGAACGGGAAATACTTCCGGCAGGTTTGCCTGGATCTCTAGCAAAGGGCTGCCTAATTCCTTGTCTCTGCCGGCGGGAGACTCCTGGTAGGTGACCCCTTCTTGCACCAGGACCTCCTCGAGTTCCGTGCGATCTGAACCGTCTTTGGTGACATAGATAACCATCTCTCTCCCTCCTTCAAATCGATAGCCCGGCATACCGGCCACCAGCTTAAGCCGGGGGGAAGACCCAAATCTCTCAGGAATTCCTCCTTGACAGCCGAACCGGATTCTTTTTTTAAAAAGTTAAGAATGGTAGGGATAATGTCAACGATAGTGTAGCCAAAACCATCCTTCATTCAGAAAAATAGGAAGTAAAGCCGCAGGGGCGGTAGGGGTTATCTTGGGTTGGGACTGCGGCCGAGAACAAAGAGCCAGGGGGCCGGCGGGCGGCCCCCATCCTTTATTCAACCGCGCGGCGCTGTTCCTTCATTTTGTCCAGCAGAAAATCAAACGACTTGGTGCGGATGACTTGTCCGAACTGGGTCTGGTAATTATGCAGGATGCTGACCCCGTCCACAATAACGTCGTAAAGTAGCCATCCGGAAGGCGCTTTGTGCATTAAATAGGTTACCGGGATATTCTCATTGGGGCGCACGATGGTCGTGGCCACTTGAGCTTTATCGCCTTCCAGGCGTTCGGCGCCGAACTGGATGTTTTCCTTTTTTAAAAAGTTAAGGACCAGACGGGTATAAGAATCCTGAAAGAGGTAGCTGAAGGTGCGGGTGAATTCCTGTCGCTGGCCCCCTGAGAGGCTGTCATAGGTCGAGCCCAGTGAATTTTTGGCCATCAAGGCAAAATCGAAGCTGACCTCAATAATGCCGTGAATGGCCCGAGCCCTGGCTTGGCCGGATAGGGAGGCGTCATTTTGCAGGCTCATCACCTTGTCCAAAATGCTGCGCACGTAAGCCGTGGGGCTTTCGGCCTGTGCGGGCATAACCCACACCCAGAAAACGACCAGAGTCAGGCTAATGATCCAGAGCGGTTTTTTCATCGGTTTTTTTCCTTATCAAGTTATGTAACCACCGGCCCAAACCCAGGTAAGGCTTCAGGGAGGGCTGAGGGCTGTAACTGCTTTCCACCAGCCGCAGGAAAGCCGGCAGGATGCTCAAAGAGGCCAAAAGGACGCTCAGGCTGCCCACGGTTGCCAACAGCCCCAAGCTGAAGGTGCCTTGGTGCCCCGAAACCATCAGGCTCCCGAACCCCACCGTGGTGGTCAGGGCGGCCAGAGCCACCCCTTTGGCGGTGCTGGCGGGCATGGTGATGGCCCGGGCCGATTCCTCCAGACGCCACCGGGCCAGAATAATGATCCCGAATTCAATGCCCTCCCCCAGAACCAACGGCACGAAAAGGACGTTGGCCTGGTTGAAGGGCAGGTTCAGAAGCCACATCAAGTTAACGGTCAGGCCGGTGCCCACCACCAGGGGAATCAACGCCAGCATAGCCATTTTTATGCTGCGAAAGAGTATCACCAACATAACGGTAATGGCCAACAAGGCCATGCCCGCCGCCCAGAGGATGGAATTGCGGAACCCCAGGGTGAAAGTATAGAGCAGTACCGGGTCGCCGACGGCACTGGGATCAACACTCCAGAGGCTCTTGACAAATCTCTTCAGGGGGCCGAAATTCCAGGTATCCTCAGAAGGAAAAACCCGGATAAGGTACATGCCGTCAGGGCTGACAAAGCGCTCCCGCACCGATTGGGGCAAGTCAGCAATGGTGATGGGCGGCGCGGTTAACCCCGATTCCACATAGCCCCGGAACAGATCCCAGGTATCCCTTAAATCCGAGAAAAAAAGCTTCCCGTACCCCTCGAGACGCTGGGTCACTTGAGGATCATCTACCATAAGCTGGGGCACGATCCTATTAATGAGGCGATGGGTCTCCTCAAGCTGCTCCTTGGTGGCTGCCTGCTCCTTTTCGAGATTTTTAGCAGCCTCGTCCATTTTAAAATTGATCCGGCTCAGGATCGCGGCCAACGCCTGGGGATCGGTTGGCCCCGCCGGAGCTGCAGGGAATTGGATGCTCCGGACTGCCGGTAACATCTTCTTGAGGATCTGACGTTTTTCCGGAACCCGATGGGGCAGGAATGAGAGAACCGACTCCACGTGCGCGACCGTGGGCAGCTTTTTCAAGGCCTCTGTCCGGGCCTCGAGTTCCTTCAGAGAGGTGGTGATCAGGGCGCCATAGGAGGTGGAATATTTGGAATCCTTGATGAGCTTGTATTCCCACACCACCGATTCGGTGTGAGGATTCTGCAGGTGCAGCGGGTTCAGATCGAAGGGCACATAGTGCAGGCTAACGCCCCCCAAGGCTGTAATCAGCACCCCCAGAGCGACCAAGACGCCAGGGCGCCGCCAATGCAGGTGCAGAAACGGGGTGGGGCTTGGCGGATGTTCCTCGGGGACTTCGCTGGAGGTGCATTTTTCTGTAATAGTCACCAGAGCCGGGAGCAAGACCAGGGTGGCGATCAGCATCACCATGATGCCCATGGCGAGGATGAGGCCCAATTCCGCCAGACCCTTAAAGCCTACGAAAGCCAGAGGCACAAAGGAAACCACGGCAGCCAAACCGGCGTATATGATACCCGGGGCGGAGCGCTGAAACGTGGAGGCCAGTACCTCGGTGCTGCACTGGCCGGCCGTGTTCTCCTCCTCTTCCAGACGACAGAACCAGTGGACGCCATAGTCGATGGTAAGCCCTAACATCAACGGCGCGAAGATCATGGAGAGCAGGTTGAGGTGGCCCACCACCAGGGTGACGAGGCCGAACGTCCAGCACATGCCCAGGATGAGAACCAACCCCTCCACCAGGGTGCGTCTCAGACTCCGAAAGAAAATGATCAACAGAATCAACTGGCTGGCCAGAGACAGCCAGGTGGCCAGGGTGACATCCCTCATGGAACTCTGCATCTCATCGGCTTCCAGGGCATCGGGACCGGTCACCCCCGCTCGCAGGCCGGGATAATGGGCTTGAACCTGATGCAGAACCTTCCGCAGGAGTGCCAGGTGCTG
The DNA here is from genome assembly GCA_022736495.1 of Desulfobacca acetoxidans. The sequence continues at coordinate 11,162 of DZCR01000057.1, read as the reverse complement.
ACTTTTGGCGACATAGCCATTGCCTGCCGGAGTCACCAGAAACAGCAGAAACTTGTCATTTTCGGTTAAAAAGTAACCCGCTTCGTCTAAAGCAGCAAATTCCTTAGGCAGAAAGCCGCTGAACAAGGAGGTCTCGGGCTTCTTACCCTCCAGAGCGTCTGCGAGGCCCCTGAGAGATCCGTTCAGCAACGATACGTCCGGGAGCTCTTTTTTCTCCTTTTCGCCCAAAAATCCGGTGAAAACCTCGCCGATCATGGCTCGGGCCATCTGGTCATTCACCGACTGGTAGAAGGTGATAAGGCGCGGGTTGGCGGCCAGGTTCGACAGCAGGCTTTGTTGTCCCAGGAGACTGTCTTTGATCTTGGTGAGATCTTTCACATCCAGGTACAAGAAGGCCGAACGTTTGAAGCTCTCAGGGTTGATGTGATAAAAAAGGCCGGTAAACGATTTCGGGTGACGCCGCAATTCAGTGGCCAGGTCCTCGGCGAACTTGATGGCCCGGAGGGGGTGCTCATTTTCCACTACCACCACCATGCCGTCTCGGCCCCCAAAGGACTTGTCAATCTTCGCGCTCTCTTGCATGAGGCGTTGATTGCTGGCTATCAAATCGTTGCGGCTGGTGCGAATGGCCAGGTTATTATAGGCGTAATAGACTGACGCCACGGCCAGGATCACGGCTACCGCCAGAATGGGCCAGGCGCACAGTCCGAAACCGCGCATTATCGAAACGCAGGACGATCTCAATTTTTTCGGAACAGACAAAGTATCCTCTATTGCTCAACGCTAATTTTTTGGGATATCAGGGTGAAGCTGAATCTCAGATTGCGGGTAGCGTTTATCTGTCCGCAGACTTGGTAGGCTTCCTTTCCCCCAGGGGCTTGCCGGACCAGGGCTCATTCGCAAATCTTTTGATATTCTTCATATAATCAGCTTAGGGACGCCGTAAAGTCAAGGAAAATTATTCTCTGTTCCCGGCCGCTCCCAAGTATAAGGAACGCTGGGCTTAACCGACTCATAGCAGAAAGAGTCATTTCGTCCTGGAGGTGTTAATCAGAAGTGCCGGTGGAACGGTGCGGGCTTGGCTGCGGATTTGAAGATGGTTAGTGCTATCAAAAATCTCGAGTTTGGCAACCGGAGAGAAAAAAATCTTGGCTTTTAGCCCATTATTGGCTATTCTTTATAAAAAATAAGGCTATGGGAAGAAAAAGAACCGACCATGGTCGGGGCACAGCCCTGGCCGAAAGTCCTACCCCCGGCGGGTTCAAGATCAAAGGCCGCCTCTGGCTGGAAAAGGATGGCGAGGCCTTTTTGAGTTGGGGGCGGGTGGTGCTTCTGGAACGCATCCGGGAGCTGGGGTCCATTGCGGCTGCGGCCCGTTCCATGGATATGGCCTACAGCCACGCCTGGTCCCTGGTGGCCGAACTGAACCGGCTCGCGGGCCAGGAACTGGTCTCCCGGACCTTTGGTGGGAAAAACGGAGGCCGGGCCTGGCTCACCCCCGCGGGGGAGGAAGCCGTGGCCCAGTTCTGGCGTCTGGTAGACACATTCCGGGAGTGGATTCAGAACCAGACACTTTAAGCACGGACAATTTTTTTTGGCAAGGGATATTTCTTATAAAGAATAGCCATTCCGGCAGTGCACAAATTTTATAATGAGGGGAGGGGGCCCTAAGAACCGGACTGATCAGCGGTGTTCCTGGGGAAAGCGTCGAATCCAAGGAGGATCAAAATGTTCAAGGGTCTCTGTATGTTGGCAGTATTCGCCATTGTGCTGGCGGCCGGGCATGCCGTCGCGGCAATCCGGATCAAGTGTGCTTCCACCACCAGCACCCAGAATTGCGGCTTGTTTGATTACATCCTGCCCATCTTCGCCCAAAAAACCGGCATCCAGGTGGACGTGGTGGCCGTGGGCACCGGCGCGGCCCTCGAGATCGGCAAGAGAGGTGACGCGGATGTCGTCTTCGTCCATGCCAAGCCCCTGGAATTGAAAGCGGTGGAAGAGGGCTATTTCGTCAATCGCCATGACGTCATGTATAACGATTTCGTCGTCGTCGGCCCACCCGATGACCCGGCCGAAATCAAGGGCTTGAAATCGGCCACCGAGGCCTTCAAAAAGATCGCCGAGAGCAAATCAACCTTTATCTCCAGGGGAGACAAATCTGGCACCAATATCAAAGAGTTGGCCGTCTGGAAGGCCAATGCCATTGACCCCAAGGGCCAAAAATGGTATCTGGAGGCGGGCCAGGGCATGGGTAACACCTTGCGGGTGGCCAGCGAGAAGGGGGCTTACACCCTCACGGACAGGGGCACCTGGCTGGCCCTCAAAGATAAAGAGAAGCTGAAATTGGCTCTATTAGTTGAAGGTGACCCCATTCTGTTTAACCAATATGGAGTCATGGCGGTGAATCCCGCCAAGCATAAAAACGTTAAATATAAAGAGGCTATGGAATTCGTCAACTGGCTCATTTCGCCTGAAGGGCAAAAAGCGATCGCCGATTATAAAGATAAGAATGGGAATAAATTATTCGTTCCCAATGCCAAATAATGCGGCCAGGGGCGGGCTGAGGGGTTACCCCCGCATCCTGCCCTGCCACTAATCACATGGATTCAATAATCCAGGGTTTTCTCGGGGCCTTCCGGCTCATTATCAGGTTAGACCCTCAGCTTCTACACATTATCTTGTTGTCCCTCCGGATCTCGGGTACCGCCTTGGTCGTGGCCACCGTTTTGGGCCTGCCCGTCGGCGCCCTACTGGCCCAGCGGCGGGTGCCCCTGCGCGGCCTGATCCTCAGTCTGTTGAGCACCGGCATGGGCCTGCCGCCGGTGGTGGTGGGCCTGTTTTTCTATCTGTTGCTGTCCCGGAGCGGTCCGTTCGGCTTCCTGGAATTGCTTTACACTCCTGCGGCCATGATCATCGTCCAGACAGTTTTGGCCTTTCCCATTGTGGCATCGCTGTCCCACGCCGCCGTCGCCAAAGTGGACCCGGTGATCCGCCAGGCGGCCATCACCCTGGGGGCCACCCCGTTCCAGGAAGTTCGCACTGTGATCAATGAGGCCCGTTACGGCATTATGGCGGGGGTGATGGCCGGCTTGGGGCGGGTCATGGCCGAAGTGGGGGCCATCCTCATTGTCGGGGGCAATATTGCCGGTTATACCCGGGTCATTACCACCACCATCGTCTTGCAGACCAGCATGGGCGATTTTGAGCTGGCCATCGCCTTGGGGATCATCCTCCTGCTCATCGCCCTGGCGATCAACGTGGGCCTGAGATTTTTTCAACGGCATGGGCGGGTCAGGTCTGGGGTCATCTTATGGGATTGAGCCTGGAAGTTGCCGGCGTCTCCAAGACGTACAACGGTCAAGCCATATTGCGAGAGTGCTCGTTTGCTTTCGACCCTGGCCAGACCTACGCTTTGCTGGGGCCCAACGGCAGCGGTAAATCCACCTTTTTGCGGATCGCCGCCCTCCTGGAGCCTCCCGACACCGGGCAGGTACGCTATTTTGACCATGGCGTCGCTCTTCCTCACGATCTCCATCTACGCCGCCGGATCACCTTACTGCTCCCCAAGATCGGGATCTTCAACACCTCGGTGTTCAATAATGTGGCCTATGGTTTGAAAATCCGGAGGCACCCAACCCACCAGGTCGAGGTTAGGGTCAATGCGGTGTTGGAACGCGTGGGGTTGGCCCACAAGCGGCGGCAAAACGGCCTGGACCTCTCCAGCGGCGAGACCAAGCGTTTGGGACTCGCCCGGACCCTGGTCCTCGAGCCCGAGTTCTTTTGGCTGGATGAGCCCACCGCCAATATTGATCCACAAAACGCTGCAATTATTGAACAAATCATGTTAGACATGAAATCTCTGGGAAAATCCACCATAATAGTGGTGACGCACGATCCCGCTCAGGCCCGCCGCCTGGGTGATCACTTACTGGTTATGGATAATGGCAGAATCGTCCCTGCATAGCTCTTCCTTTGCGCCCCCCCCGGTTTTTCCCCGGTTCAAACCCCTGGCCCTGGCAGATCGAGAAATTATCCGGAACCTCCTCTGGGCCTATCAGCCCGAGACCTCGGAACTGACCTTCACCAATCTCTGGATGTGGCAGTCCCATTACGGCTACCAATGGTGCCTGGACCAAGACCGGCTCCTGGTGGTGAGCACCGCGGCCGCTCACCAAGCCTGGGCCTTGCCGCCCGTGGGTCCCCCGCCCCGGGTCGACCTCTGCCGCCAGGTGTTGGTCTGGCTCAAGGATGCATTCGGGACGCCCGACCCCGCCATCGAGCGGGCCGATCCGAGGTTGGTGGCCGAACTCGAAGGCCATCCTGAATTTGTGGTGGAGCCCAGCCGAGATCATAGCGATTACGTTTACCGCTCCGATTATCTCATTGAGTTAGCCGGGGGCAAATACCATACCCAGCGCAACCATATCAATAGCTTAAGCCGGTCCTACCGCTACCGTTATGAACCCCTCCGGGAAGAATACCTCTCCGCCTGCCTATATCTGTGCGCCCGCTGGTGTCAGGTAAAAAAGTGTGATGAGGATTTGTCGCTGCTGGGGGAGTGGGAGGCCATCGGCGAGGTTCTGGCCAATTACCCGGCCCTGGGCCTTCAGGGCGGGGTGATCCTCATCGACGACCGGGTGCAGGCCTTTTCCTGCGGCGAGCTGCTCAATCAGGACACCGCAGTGATCCATCTGGAAAAAGCCGACCCCGAGTTGCGGGGCCTTTACGCGGTCATCAATCAGCAGTTCACCCGGGAGGCCTGGGCCGGGGTGCCGTTCATCAACCGGGAGCAGGACCTGGGGGAGCCGGGCTTGAGAAAGGCGAAATTGTCCTACCACCCCCACCATCTGGTGGAGAAATATCGTATCCGCCTCAGGTAAAGGATGCAGTCGTGAGCGTTCCATCGTAAAATCTGCATATCCTGGCAGCGGCTCCACCGGGCCGGCGCCTTTGGAAGGAATAAAGCTTCATTGGCCAAATCACCCCTGTCTTTCCGGCATAATAAGGTTACTGCGGCGGTGGGGCTTATCCTGGTAACCATCATCTTAAGCCTGTTCATCACCAGGGTCTTCCAACCTTTTCGTCTCAAGACCTTAGACCTGTTCTTTCGCCATGTGCCGTTACCCGCCGCCTCACCCGAGGTCGTGGTGGTTACGGTGGACCAGCCCGACCTTGATTTTTTTAAGAACCAGGGTGTTACCTGGCCCTGGCCCCGGCAGCTCTATGCTCCCCTCATCGATTATTGCCACCGGGCCGGAGCCAAAGCGGTGATCTTTGATATTCTGTTCACCGAGGCCTCCTCCTACGGCCCCGATGACGACCAGCGTTTCGCTCAGGCTATGGCTGCGGCCGGCAACGTGGTGCTGCCGTTTTTCCTGTCTCGAGAGGCCAAGCCGCCGAACCCTTCGGAGGCCGAGTTGCTGAAGAAAGCCGGCCTGGTTATCCCGGGAACCCCGCCCCAAGACCAGCCAGCCTACCGAGCCGTAATCACGCCCATCCCGCCGCTTTTGGCCGCAGTCCAGGCCCTGGGCAACGTCGAGTCCAGCCCGGATCCGGACGGCATCTATCGCCGGGTGTCCCTGGTGGTTCCTTTTCAGGATAAGTGGCTGCCCATCCTGGGGTTCGCGGCGTTTCACCGTTTCAGCAACCCGGGAGCCTTAAGCTTTCAGCCCGGCGCCCTGGTGGCGGGGGGCACCGCTATTCCCCTGGACGCCCAGGGGCGTTGCCTGCTCAGATATCGCGGTCCCAGCCGCAGCCATAAGCGCTTTTCCGCGGCCAATGTCATCGCCTCGGAGTCCCGCCTCCAACACGGCCTGCCTCCCGTCTACCCCCTCAAGGACTTTGCCGGCAAGTGGGTCCTGGTGGGCCTCACCGCCCCGGGGCTGCTGGACCTCAAGGCCTGTCCGGTGGCCTCCATTTATCCCGGGGTGGAAGTGCACGCCACTCTGCTGGATAATCTCCTGAGGGGTGACTTTCTCCGTCCGGTCCCCTGGTGGGTTTCGGCAGCCAGCGTGGTGGCGCTGACGACCATCATGGTCCTGGCGGTGCTGTATTTTTCCAGCCTGACAATCACGCTGGCCGTGTTCATGGGGCTGGTGCTGATTTATTTGACCCTTTCGGTGGTAGCCTTTTGGGCCGGTTGGTGGGCCGACCCGGTGTTGCCCGGAGTTCCCCTGGTGTTGAGCTTTACCCTGGCCGCAGCCTTCAGCTATGCCACCGAAGGGCGGCAAAAGCTCTACATCCGGCGCATGTTCGGCCAGTACATGTCCGGCGCGGTCATCGACCATCTGCTGGAGCATCCGGAAAAATTGCAACTGGGGGGCGAGCGCCGCCGGGTCACCCTGTTTTTTTCGGACCTGGCCGGTTTTACCACTATCTCTGAGCGTCTCAGCCCCGAAACTGTGGTGGGCCTGTTAAACGACTACCTGTCTACCATGACTGAAATCATCCTGGATGAGGAAGGCACCGTGGACAAGTTCGAAGGGGATGCCATCATGGCTTTCTGGGGTGCGCCCCTGGACCAGCCGGACCAGGCCCGGCGTGCCTGCCGGGCTGCTTTGAGGCAGCAGGCGGCCCTGAAGGAGCTGAATCGCCGGTGCGCAGACCTGAAACTGCCGCCCCTGTCCATGCGCATCGGCCTGCATACCGGCGATGCCATCGTGGGCAATCTGGGTTCCGTGAAGCGCTTCGACTACACGGCTATCGGCGATACCGTCAATCTGGCTTCGCGTCTTGAGGGCGTAAACAAATTCTATGGCTCCCACGTCATAGCCAGTGAAATCACCGTGGCCGCGTGCGAAGACGGCGTGGAATTCCGGGAGCTTGATCTGGTGGCGGTGAAGGGCAAGGAGCAGGCGGTCCGGGTCTTCGAAGTCCTGGGCCTCACGGGGGAGCTGACGCCTGAGGTCATCCGGCGGCGCCAAGATTTTGCTGAGGGGTTGAAGTTCTACCGCCAGGGCCGGTTTGCCGAAGCCCAGACCCGCTTTGAGGCCATCCTGGCCGAGAACCCCGAAGATGGTCCCGCTAAAACCTTTCTGGCGCGCTGTCGGCAATTTCAGTCGGTCTCTCCCCCGGATCCTTGGGATACGGTCTTCCGGCCCGAGGCCAAATAAGATATTATATGAGGAACTTGGCAAACGCATTGAACCATGGCTGACTCAGATAAAACCAAAGCGCAGCTGATTGAAGAACTGACGAGCCTGCGGCGGCGCATCGCCGAATTGGAGATCTTTAAGGACTACCGGAAGCTGGCCGAGGAGGCGCGACGCCGGGCTTTGGGTGAACTGGAATACCGCATCGCTGAGCGCACCGCGGAACTGTTGGAAGCCAACCGGCAATTGAAACAAGAGATCGAAGACCGCAAACGCACCGAGGCTGAACTCCAACGGACCAAAGAATACCTGGAAAATGTCATTGACAACTCGGTGGATGCCATCGGTATCGTTGACCGGCACGGCAAATTCATCCTGTGGAACCGACGGTCCGTGGAAATCTATGGCTACTCGCTGGAAGAATTAGCCAACAAAACGGCTTTCGAACTCTATCCTGACCCCGTCGAACTGGACCGCATGCTCCAGAAACTGCGCACCGAGGGCGTGGTCAGGGAATTTGAGATACCCATGCAGAAAAAGGACGGCACCATCGTCACCATGGATATCTCCATCAGTCTGCTCAAAGGCGATGACGGCCGTACCATCGGCAGCGTCTGTTTGGCCCGGGACCTCTCGGAACGCAAGCAGGCGGAGGCCGCGCTCAAGCATGCCCAGGCAGAATTGAGCCGGTACTCCCGGGACCTGGAGCGCCAGGTGCGGGAGCGCACCCAGGAAATTACCAGTATTCTGCGCTATACTCCTTCGGTGGTCTATATCAAGGACCGCGAGGGGCGCTACACCCTGGTCAATTCCCGCTATGAAGAGGTGTTCGGCATCCGCAATGCCCAGATACGCGGCAAGACCGACCACGAAATTTTCCCCCAGACGATAGCTGAACAATTCCGCGCCTCCGACCTGCGGGTCCTCGCCCACCGGGAGTCTTACCAGGTGGAGGAAGTCATCCCGCAACCGGACGGCACGCGCACGTATCTGTCAGTTAAATTTCCCATATATAATGACCGGGAAGTCCCCATCGGCCTGTGCGGGATCGCTACGGACATCACCGAACTGAAAAAGGCCCAGGATCAGTTGCGGCGTCTCTCCGGCAGCATCATGGCCAACCAGGAAAAGGAGCGCCGGGCCATCGCCCGGGAGCTGCACGATGAGCTGGGACAGGTCCTGACCGCCCTGCGTATGGATGCGGTTTGGCTCAGCGGCCGTCTGCGGCCGCATGACCCGATTGCCGGCGACCGGGCCCTGGCGATGTGCCAGCTCATTGACAACACCATTGATGAAGTCAGAAGCCTGGCGACCCGCTTGCGCCCGGGGGTGTTGGACGATTTGGGGCTCCTCGACGCGCTGGATTGGTACATCACGGATTTTGAAAAACGTACCGGGATTGCCTGTATCTTTAAACACCGCAACGTCCCGGAAGTCGGCGGCATCGGGGCCACGGCCGCGTACCGCATCGCCCAGGAGGCCTTGACCAACGTGACCCGTCACGCCGCGGCCACCGAGGTCAGGGTGAGTCTCCAACCCGAAAAAGGTGCGCTGACTCTGGCCGTGGTCGATAATGGCCAAGGCTTCGACCTTAAGGAGATCGAGGCCTCGGAGTGCCTGGGGCTGGCCGGTATGCGGGAGCGCGCCGGTCTGTTGGGCGGCAGCCTGGAGATTCGGTCCCGGCCGGGAAAAGGAACGAAGGTCTGTTTCAGATTGCCCGTCCATGGCAGCGGAGGGTAGCCGCATGATCCGGGTTCTGTTGGCCGACGATCATGATATTGTGCGGGCCGGCCTGCGTCGCATCGTGGAAGACTGCGGCGACTTCGAAGTGGTGGCCGAAGCTGCAGACGGCCAGGAGGCCATTCTCAAGGTGCAGGAGACCTCGCCGGAGGTGGCGGTTATCGATATTTCCATGCCCGGTCTGGATGGCCTGGAAGTCGTCAGTCGGCTGCGCCTCTCCCACCCGAAACTGCCCATCCTCATCCTTACCATGCACGAAGAAGAGCAATATGTGGTCCGGGCCATCGAGGCGGGCGCCATGGGTTACATTACCAAGCGCTCGGCCCCGGAATTGCTGGTGAAAGCCCTCCGCAAGGTCCATGCCGGCGGGCGCTTTCTTACCGACGCCGCGGCCGAAGCCCTGGCTCTGCGGCTGGCCCGGGGCACCCAAGGCGGCTCGCCTTTAGATTCCCTCTCCACCCGGGAAATCCAGGTCCTCCGCCACCTGGCCCTGGGGAAGACGGTCCGGGAGATTGCTGAAGATTACAATCTGAGCACCAAGACCGTGGATACCTACCGGGCCCGGCTGCTGAAAAAACTCAACCTGCGGAACAATGCCGAGCTGTCGCGGTTCGCGATTCAAAACCGGGTGGTGGATTTGTAAGAATTGAGCAGATTTCAATGAGTATGCGGTCCTTATGTAATTCGTGATAACCAAGAGTTAAAATGACACTCCTCCTGCCAGACTAAACCTCATACCCATGGCTCAAATTTACAATCTGGTTGGCCGTGAGGTATAGACATAATGACCATATGAAGTATCTATAATTATTATCAGAATCGCGTATTTATAGCAGGTAACGAAACTATACCCCTTCCTGCTCTACCACCCCTAAGACTCTCTTTCAGGCCCGACATCTGATCATCTAACCTTTTTGGTAGGCAAGAATTCTATCTGTTATAAAATAGGAAATACTGACTTAAAACCTCGGCGAGATGATCGTATGGCACTCTCTGCGGACAACTGGTGGCAAAAGGCTGGAGGGGCTCTTTGGATTCTGGGGATTGGTTTTGCTTGGGGGCTCCCCTCCCCGACTATGGCCGCGCCCCCGAGGGTAGAAGTGCGCAACCTGGGTGTCAGCCGGGTGGGAGAACGGACGATGGTAACCGTGCTCCTAAACCAGGCCGTCAAGCCTCGGGTGACGCCCTATACCGGGGCGAACCGCTCGCAGGTGGTGATAGAGTTCCCCCAGGCTCAAGCCGCCAAGCTGCCCGAGACCCTGGCCGGCGACGACAGCCTGGTAAAGACCGTCAAAACTGAGGTCTCAGCCGCCGGGGTCAAGATCATTGTGGTGATGTTTCCGGACCGGCCTTACCGCATGTCCCGGGGAACCCGGCCCTTGAGAAAAGGATTGGCCATGTTCCGCCTGGGCCTGCGGTCCGACCCCAATGCCGTTCAGGCCAAAGAGGCTCCCCCTGCCGGTTACCCGCCGCCCCCACCGGCCCAGACTTATGGAACAGGTCCTGAAACCGAGACCCGGGAGGCCCTCCCGGTGCCACCGCCCCCCCCGCCGCCAGTTCGATCTCAAGGCATGGAGCAAAATAGTCCTATTTATAAGGAATTGGCTGAACAGCATCGGATGACGACCGGAGAGATAATTACTAGGTATGGCGTGCCCTGCGTAGAAGTGGAGTTAAAGAGTGGCGAAACTATAATGTCATTTGTCCATTCCTTACCTTCTTTAAAGAAAATATCACTTAAGGCTCAGGAAAGGATCGCTCTCATTAATGGAACGCATTATCTGTTGGTCATGAAGGGGAAGGGTAACGTCAGCACCGATAAAAACAAAATATTCGTGCCCCTCGACTATTCCATCGAACCGAAAATCCTGCCGGAATTTTTGCCAAGTGCGGCCAAACATGAAAAGTACATTCTGATAAACCGCCGCCTGCAATATCTCGGCCTTTATGAACGGGGCAAGTTGACCTACATTTTCCCAATTTCTTCCGGTACCGGGAAAGCGACGCCCTTACGAAATTTCGTAGTAAATCATATGGATGAAAAACATTACTCCAAAAAATATGATTCCCCCATGGATCATGCCCTGAATATTGGCGGTGATTATTACATTCATGAGGGCATAGTTCCTGGGTATGCTGCCTCCCATGGTTGTATCCGGATGTTTCCTCTGGATGCCCGTTTTCTTTTTTATCACTGGGCCAAGCCGGGAATTCCCGGAAAAGTTACAGATTAAGGCAGCTGCAAGGACTGGGGGAGGAGGAAGTTTCGCAGAAGTTAGCTAGTGGTATGTTTCGCAATTAACTACCGTTAACAGCGTTTGTATAAAGGGG
>DZCR01000056.1 GCA_022736495.1 Desulfobacca acetoxidans | reverse complement strand
CTTGCCGTCCCCCGGTCCTCCCCTCAAAATTAGGCATTTTACTCATTTTCCGTCTTCAGCACCGCCACAAACGCACTCTGGGGGATTTGGACCGCGCCCACCATTTTCATGCGCTTTTTGCCGGCCCGCTGTTTTTCCAGGAGTTTCCGTTTCCTTGTGATGTCGCCGCCGTAGCACTTGGCGGTGACGTCCTTCCGAAACGCCGAAATGGTGGAGCGGGAGATGATCTGGCCGCCCACCGCGCCCTGGATGGCGATCTTGAACTGCTGCCGGGGGATTTCGTCCTTGAGGCGGTCGCAGACCCGCACGCCCCACTCCCGGGCCCGGTCCTTGTGAACGATCATGCTGAGGGCGTCCAGTTTTTCGCCGTTCACCAGGATATCTAGTTTTAACAGGCTGGTTTCCCGGTAGTCTATGATTTCGTAGTCAAAGGAGCCGTAGCCCTGGGTGATGGTCTTGAGGCGGTCGTAAAAGTCGATAATCACCTCTGCCAGGGGCATATCGAAGGTGATCTCCACCCGGCCGGCCGACGGGTAGTTGAAGCGGGAGTTGACCCCCCGGCGCTCCAGGCAGAGCTTCATCACCGCACCCACGAAGCGCTCCGGGATGAGGATGGAGGCCCGGATAAACGGCTCTTCCTCGGTCTTGATGCTGCTGGGGTCGGGATAGAACATGGGGTTGTCCACGGTGATGACGTGGCCGTCAACCAGGGTGAAACGGTATTGGACCCCGGGCACGGTCATAATAATGGACTGGTTGTACTCCCGCTCCAGCCGCTCCTGCACGATCTCCAGGTGCAGCAGCCCCAAAAAGCCGCAGCGGAAGCCCTGGCCCAGGGCTGCGGAGGAATCCCGTTGGTAAACCAGGGAGGCGTCGTTGAGCTTGTATTTCTCCAGGGAGTCGGCCAGGTCCTGGTAATCGTCGTTGGAGACCGGGTAGATGGAGGCGAAAACCACGGGCTTGACTTCCTTGAAACCAGGCAGGGGCTGGGCCGCGGGGCAGGCCTCCAGGGTGACGGTGTCGCCGATGCGGGTGTCGGCCACCGTCTTGATGCCGGCGATGATGTAGCCCACCATGCCCGCGGACAACTCTTTGCGGGGTTCGCGCGTCAGCCGAAAGATACCCGTCTCCTCCACCTTGTGGGTGCTCTTGGTGTACATGAGGCGGATGAGGTCTCCCGGTTTGACCTTGCCGTTCATAACCCGGCAGGAGACCACGGTCCCCCGGAAGGAGTCGTAGTGGGCATCAAATATCAGGGCGCTCAAAGGCGCCTCCGCGCTGCCCCTCGGCGGCGGAATCTGGGCCACAATGGCCTCCAGGACGTCCTCGATGCCGATGCCTTCCTTGGCGGAGCACAGGATGGCGTGGTCCGGGTCCAGGCCCAGCTCCCGCTCGATCTGCTCCTTGACCCCGTCCACGTCCGCGGCGGGCAGGTCGATCTTGTTGATCACCGGGATGATGGTGAGGTCGTGCTCCATGGCCAGATAGAGGTTGGCCACGGTCTGGGCTTCCACCCCCTGGGAGGCGTCCACCAGCAGCAGCACCCCCTCGCAGGAGGCCAGAGCCCGGGAGACCTCGTAGGAGAAGTCCACGTGGCCCGGGGTGTCGATGAGGTTCAGTTCGTATTCCAGGCCGTCGGCGGCGGTATAGGGCAGGGAAATGGTGTTGCTTTTGATGGTGATGCCCCGCTCCCGTTCCAGGTCCATGGTGTCCAGGATCTGGTCCCGGAACTGGCGGTCCTCCACCATGCCGGTCCACTGGATAAGGCGGTCCGCCAGGGTGGACTTGCCGTGGTCAATATGGGCGATGATGCTGAAGTTTCTTATTCTGGCCATATAATTAATTTGTTGAAGTTATTATAAAATTCAAAATCATCCTTGTCAATTTTACTCAAGCCGTACGGTTGCCCTTGACTGGCGTCGCTGAAGATATAACAGTAATACAGGCATGACTCCTCTAAAGAAAATTGGCTGCGGAATGAGGTAGTATGGGGCTCCACCAGACTGCGCTCGTTTATTTCGGTTTAATTGCCCTCGGGTTCGGCGTAGGAGCGTATGGCACCTTGGTTGGGGCCGGCGGCGGCTTTATCTTGATGCCCTTGTTACTGCTGCTATATCCCCATGAAAAGGCCAGTCATCTGACCGCGATTTCGCTGGCCGTAGTCTTTATCAATTCCCTGTCCGGGGCAGGAGCCTATGCCCGCCTCAAACGGATTGATTATAAGTCCGGCCTGCTGTGCGCGGCAGCCACGATCCCCGGAGCGATCCTGGGTGCTTTGATCACCACCTCTGTGCCCCGTCAGGTCTTTGAAGCTATCTTCGGCGTGTTTCTGGTGCTCGTAGCCGTGGTCATGTTTTGGCGGCCCAAGTCAACCACGGCACCTCCCCGGCAAAAGCCCCTGTCACCGTCCTACAGCCTGACTCGTGTCCTCCAGGGGCTGGATGGCGTTACCTTCACGTATGCTTATTATCCCATATTGGGGATTAGCGTATTTTTCTTCTTGGGATTTGCCGCCAGTTTCTTAGGGATTGGCGGCGGCAGCCTGATCGTGCCGAGTCTGGCTTACCTGCTCAATTTCCCGGTATTCATCGCCACAGGCACTTCGCAGTTTATCGTAGCTATTTTAACATTAACCGCCACCGTCGTACATATCTGGACCGGGGCATTCCATGCCGGGGCGCATCGTACTGCCGCCCTGGGTATAGGCGTGCTGCTGGGGGCCCAGTTGGGGGCTTACCTCTCCAATAAAATCAAAGGAGCCTGGATTATTCGCAGCCTGGCCCTGGCGCTGACCTTGGTAGGACTGAAGATGCTCATCGCCGCCTTCAATATCCCTTGGTAAACACAATTTTGCGGAACCAAGGCGAAAGGAGTGTTGCATGTCCATTGTCACCATCTCCAGAGGTTCCTACAGCCACGGCAAAGAGGTGGCGGAAAAGTTAGCTCAAAAACTGGGATATGCCTGCGTCTCCCGGGAAATTCTCCTGAAAGCCTCGGAGCATTTCAATATCCCGGAAATCCAGTTGAGCCGCGCCATTCACAACGCCCCCTCCATTCTCGAACGCTTTACCTATGGCAAAGAGCGGTATGTCGCTTATATCCGGGAAGCCCTCATGCACCATTTTATCAAAGATAACCTGGTTTATCACGGTTTGGCGGGCCATTTCTTCGTGCAAGGCGTCTCTCATGTGCTCAAGGTGCGGATTTTGGCCGACCTTGACGACCGGATCGCTGAAGAAATTAAGCGTACCGGCGGCTCAGCCGCGCAGGCCCGGGCGACCTTGCTGCAGGACGACGAGGAGCGCTATCGCTGGAGTTACCATCTTTACGGCATAGACACCCGGGACCCCAGCCTTTATGATGTGGTGGTTCATTTAAAATCCCTCCGCATTGATGACGCGGTGGACCTCATTGAGAAGGTGGTAAAACTGCCCCAGTTTCAAACTACTCCCGCATCTCAGCAGGCCATGGCCGCCTTGATGTTGGCTTCCCAGGTGCAGGCCGCTCTGGTGCAGGAAATTCCTTCCGCCAAGGCCACGGTGGAGGGCGGCGAAATCGTGGTCAGTATCGGAGGCGCCTGGGCCGAAGGGAAAAAGCTCATCGCCAAAGTCGAGGAAGTCAGCGACAGCGTCGGCGGAGTCAAGGTCAAAGTTCGCCTGATCAGTCCTTAAGGTTCCCGGCGAATTCCCAGGGGGGAAAGCCGGAAACCTTTCATGCTCTCATGAAGAGCGGGCCACCAAGACCTCAGCGGGGCCCGGAGACCGGCTGCCGGTCACCTCCATTGACGCCCCTTTCCAGGTCTCCCAAGATTGCGTGCACAAACTTGTTGGCATAGGCCGCAAAGTCGCCTTCCACCACATAGCCATACCTGATGTAACTCTCGGGAAAATTTACCCTGGCGCCCTTGATAACGAGGTAACTATTCGGATTGATCCCCGTCCGTCCGGGGTATTGGTAGTAGAGGTTGGGAACCCGGTGGGCAATGATGATCAAGCCGCTTTCATCCAAAATGGTCAGCTTGTCATAGGTCTTGAGCTCGGGGCCGATTTTCTCCAGGACCGCGCCCTTGGCAACGAGGCCATAGCCCTCCCGGTTGAGTTTTTGCAAAGTGGCGTCGATCTTGGCCAGGACCTTCTCTTTTTCTGCAAGGGGAATCTTGCGATTCTGGAAAAAATAGCCGATGGGAAATTGTTTGGCCGGCATCGTGGTTTCTTCCGCCCGGCTCAAGGGCATTCCGGTGAGCAGGCCGACAATCAGGAGTATCAGGAGAGAGAGGATCCGCACTGGCATGGGTCAAGGGATATTATCGATTTTTGCGGCAAAGCCGGAGCCGGATAGCCCGGACTACTTCGGAACCGACAGACCATCTCGGTCCCAGGGGTTAAGGGTGCTGCCGTGGAGCGGCCATTTACTCGAACCCAACCGCTTCGTCGGGAAGTTCCATTTCCGCAGGGAACTCGGAGAACGGAAAGGGGCGCTGGTTTTCGTTCAGAGTTATGTAGCGCATTAAACGGTAGCCGTAAGTGGCCACCCGGTTGGCGAAGGTCCGGGCAGGCTCATTGTGCTGCAGTGTGATCAACAAAAAAAAGTATTCAAACACGGTGGTAAGCAGCACGATGGTTTTAACCACCTCGAAGATGGCCACATAAAGGAGGGTGTAGAGCAAACGAATGGCGACCTGTTTGCGGGTAACCGTCCCCTGGTTTTCGTCGTTCATGGTTCCTCCGGCCCTGAAGTTTATCTCTGTTGGCGGTCAAATACGGGTTCCGTGAACCCTGGCTTTAATATAATGAAGATGTCCGGTTTTGGCAAGGCGGCAAGTAAGCCGGGCGCCCCGCCCAGGCAAGCTTCAGCCTGCCGGCTCCCGGTCCCAACCGGAAACAATTTTATTACGCAAGCGACTAAAGAAATTGCCTCCCCCCCAATCCTCTTTCCAGCGGGGACAGGAGAAAAGATGGCATCCCTTCGCTAGCGCCATACATAGCTTCCGGGGTGCAAATATGGTATGCCATGGACATGGTGATGCGGTGAGAACTGCGACCCAGGGAAAACCCAGAAAAACGTGGAGGTGCGGTAACCTTGCATGAATATTCATTAATGGAGCAGGTGGTTGCTCACATTCTGGCGGAACTCCAAAAGCAGGAAGGGGCCCCGGCCGGAAATGCGCTGGAAGTGGTTTTGAAGGTGGGGGCCCTGGCGGTGCACTCTGAAGCCGCCACCCGGCAGGCCTATGTGGTTTTGGTCAAAGGTACGCCCCTGGAGAATTCCCGGCTCTTGCTGACGATTGAACCGGTTACCCTGGTCTGCGGAAAATGCGGCTATCAAGGGGCGCTGCCGGAGGGTGCGGTGGATCCCCACGACCACTCGCCTCTGGCGGAGTGTCCTCAATGCGGCCACGTGAATCCGGTGCAGGGGGGCCGCGGGGCGGAGTCCATCGAACTGCGCTGGGAATAAGACCATGCGCGGTTTCGGGTTAAATCGGGGCGCCGGATTACATCGTCCCTGGCTTAAGCTCCGCCAGGAGACGTTGGCAGGCGGTCTCCACCGCCTCAACCATGACCGCTGACAAGCTCGGGGTCACTTTATCCGGCATAGATTCGACCTGGGCCACGAGGATCTTCACCTCTATGGGGCTATGCTCCTTAAGTTCCTGGAGCATGTTGACCGTGGGAAATTGGTGGAGGGAGAAGTCGGAGGTCTTTTTATCCGGAATGCCTGCCACCGGGATTTCAAAGACCTCTCCCGGCTTCCGGTCGGGGTATTCCACCGCATCAATGATAAAAATCTTCTGGGGCTTTTTGTCGCTCAAAACCAGGTCAAACAGGATATCCCGGATGCTGGTCCCCACATCCAGGGCCAAAACGTCTTCGGGAAGCTGGTAATGCTCCTTGAGCCTGGCAATAACCGCGGGCCCGAAGCCGTCGTCTCCCCAGAGGATATTGCCGCAGCCGAAGATCAAGACTGATTTCTTAAATAATTCAGATATCATAGATTGTAAGCTCTCCTTGTCTGAGCCCGAGCATGCAGCCATTATGGCAAACCAGGTCGCTGAGGCTGGGGGATTATTTCCTTAACCCGGCTTGTGGGTCAACTTATACTTGATGGCCACGGCTTGCGTCTGAGCAGAGGGAGGCAACCCGGGAAGACCCTGGTCCCCCCCCGGCCGGCACATAATGAGGGCATCCGCTCCGATCTCCCCGGCTTTCCTGAGCGATTTTAAACGCACCCGGCACTGGTCCTGGAGAGGCATGATCCGAAGATTCGCCAGGTTTGTCATAATGCTGAAGCCCTTGAGCGGGAGAGTGATTACTACCCTATTTTACAATACTCCGGCCCAAGCAGAAAATCAACCCAAGGCAGGTGCAGCCATGAGGACCCAGACACCGGAGGTCGCCCCTGGTTGCCAGCGGATAATTTGGAACCCTGGCCCGAGCCCCCGCCACTCGGCTGTGACGGCAACCGTACCGCCGCTTGAGGCCGTTCTTATTTTACCTCATTATGGATTTGGTCAAGGCCATGGGCAAAAATTATTTGACTAATTAGTTATTTCCCTTTAATAGTAGAATCAACTTTAAGAAGTTGTCCTCCATAAAATAACAAGTCTCAAAAAAGGCGAGCAGCATAACCGATAAAGGGAAGATATTTTTTTAAAATACTATTTATATTGTTTGATTATTTCTCTGAGGCCAATATGCCTACCTCCATGCGAACGCTACTAATTCCTGTTCTCTGTAAATTATTCTGCCAGGGCCATGGTTTTGTTTGGCTCGTAGTGGCCATAATGCCGGTGTTGTGCTGGTGCCCTGCGACGGCCCATGGGGCCGGATTTGCCTTGGTTCAGCAGGGGACTGCGGCCATGGGGCAGGGCAACGCCTTTGTGGCCGATGCCAGTGACGCCTCAGCCATCTTTTATAATCCTGCCGGCCTCAATCAACTGAAGCGGGCCCAGGTGTACGTAGGATCGTTCCTGAATTACCCGGATCGCAACTTCAGCGGCGGCGGCGAGGACTCCCAGACCAATCATCGTCTCTATAGGAGTTTGACGACGTATATCGCCATTCCCGTCCATGACCGGGTAGCCCTGGGCATCGGCTTTTTTTCTCCTTTCGGGCTGGGGACCGTCTGGCCGCCGACCTGGGCGGGCCGCTATCTGACCACCTATTCCGACCTGAAAACCTATAACCTCAACCCCACCATTTCCGTGAAGGTTCTGGACAACTTGTCCATTGCAGGCGGGGTTGATTTTCTGTGGTCCAGGGTCCAACTGAAACGCAAGATTCCGGTGGTTGTCGGGGGTGTGACCTTCCCTGACGGCGAAAGCAACCTGACGGGTGATGGCAGCGGCACGGGCTACAACTTCGGAGTGCTGTACGAACCTCTGTCGGGGGTGAAGCTGGGGGCCGCCTACCGGAGTAAAATCTCGGTCAATTTCAAAGGCGACCTCACTACTACCTTGCCGTCGCCTTTCCCGGCCACCTCACCGATAGCGGGTTCCGCCGGCCTCACCTTTCCGGCCTCTTTAACCGTGGGAGTCGCTTATAGCCGGGTAAAACCCTTTACCTTTGAATTTGACGCCACCTGGACGGGCTGGTCTTCCTACTCCAAGTTTAAAACCAATCTGCAAGCGCCGATTCGGGTAAACGGCGTCCTGACCGACACCGTTACTATCCCTAAGAACTGGAATGATTCCTGGGCCTTCCGGTTCGGGGCCAACTATGAAATCAGGGAGGGTATGAAGGTCCGGGCCGGATATATCTATGATCTGACCCCGGTGCCCGACTCCGGCTTCGATCCCCAGGTGCCCGACGCTAATCGCCATATCTTTACCGTGGGCTCGGATCTTAAGGTCTTAAAGCGGTTCACCCTGGGATTTGCCTATAACTTCATTCTGTCCGAGAGCCGCACCAAGAACAACAGCATTCCGGTCAACGGGGTTCCGGCCCCCTTGCAAGCCAACGGCAACTACACCAGTAATGTCCACTCCCTGGGACTCAGCTGCGCCTTTCAATTTTAACGAGGGGGGTAGGATCGGGAAGGATTGGGAGGGGAGGGGAGAGCAGCCCGATCCATAGGCTTGCTCTCCCCATATTTAATGGACGGTCTCCACGTGATGGGAGACGGCCAGCTCATCCAGAGCGTCTTGCCGGACTTCAATCCCCAGACCAGGGCCGGGGAGTTCGTAAGCCATGCCGCCGTCATTAAAGACCACCGGCTGGGCTACTACATCTTTGACCAGCAGGTAGGGGGAAAATGATCCCTCCACGTGGGACAGGCGGGGGACGGTTAAGGCGAAATGCCGGCCTGCGGCCGACAGAATGCTGCTTTCTCCCACATGACAACCGACCTGGCATAAAATGCCGGCCTTCTCAGCCAGCCGTCCGATCCTGGCGGCGGCTCCCAGACCGCCACACTTGGACAGGCGGATGTTAAAGATCTGACAGGCCTGCAGCTCGATCAAACGGCGAGCATCCTCTTCAGTGCACAAAGATTCATCTGCGATTACCGGAATCCGCACCGCCTCGCGTACCTGTTTCAAACCGGCAAAGTCGGTTTTGGCCACCGGCTGTTCCACGGCGCTGATCCGGTAGGGCTCCATCTCCTTGAGCCGGTCAATGGCCTCGGAGGGACTCCAGGCCGAATTCGCGTCTACCCGGACATCGACTTCAGAGCCCAGGTGTTCCCGAACCAATCTCAGGGCCTCCAGGTCGGTATCGGTCCCCACCTTGAGTTTCACAAACCGCATGTGACCCATCTTGAACAGATGGAATATCGGGATCATGTGCTCCGGGGACATCATGGGAATGACGGCGCTGTACACCACACTCTCCCTCAGTTTGGGGCCGATCAGATCCCTCACCGGCACCTCCCAGGTTCGTCCGGCGGCATCCAGCAGGGCCATTTCCAGGGCACAGAAGGCTCCCGGGTAGCGCTGGGCCTGCGTCTGTTGATAGAGGGCCTCCAGGCCGACGGTTAGCGCCTGGGGGGAATGAAACTGCCTGGCCAAAAGTTCCGGAACCAGAACCTTTCGAAGGTAGAAGAGGCTATCGCCCAACACCTCGCCGGTGACGAAGGTCCGGGGGACGCCCTCGCCGTATCCGGTGACGGTATCAGCCGTGGTCACTCTGAGGACGAGGTTGTCAGAGCCCATATACGTCGCCAGATTATGCTTGATCGGGGATTGAAAACCCAATTTCAGGTGCCAGATATCCAGTTTCTTGATTACCATGCTTGACCTCAACTTGAGATTTGATCAGTTTACCAAACTTCTTCCATTGATACCATTGCTCCGGATGACCCTCAACCGTGTCTTCCAGCACGCTCAGGCAGCGCTCGCTCCAAGACATCTGGGAGGGGAAGGCGCCATTGCCCACTGCGGTCAGGTTGCAGGTATAGTTTTTTTTGCCATCCCGTTTCATCAAAGCCGTCACAACGCTGGCTCCCGAACGTTTCTGCAACAGATCCAGGGTCCGATCCGAAGGCAGCCGGCAGTTGAGAAATTCACCGCTTCGGCGGGGGTCGGGCCGCCATTCATCGAATTCGTCACACTCGGTAATGAGAATCCGGCCTTGCTTGAGGGCCTTCATGGCGCTCAAAATGATGTTGCCCTCGTCGGCGTCAATGAGTTCCAGCCCCACGTCAGCGGCCCGCTTTCCCATGGATTCCCGCAAGCGCGTGGTTTGAAAGCGGCAGATCATGGAGGTGGGATAACCGTTCAGGGCCAGGGCGCCGGGTAGGAACTCCACGGCCCCGAAGTGGCCGGTGACCAGGATGACTCCCTTGCCCTCCTGCAAAGCCTCCTGAAGTTTCTCGGTGCCGGCAAACTTGACTTTGGTTTTCAAGAACTCACACAGCCGTGGAAAATGGGAATAGCCCACAAACAGCTTTTCATGGTAATGGTCGAAAATGCCGCGAAAGGCCCCTTTGAGTTTCCGGTTGAGAACGGCGGCGGCAAATTTTCTGCGAAAAACATAGCGGAAGGTCTGGTTGATCAGGACTTTTTCCGACCAGTTCAAGAGATAGTAAAGCCTTCCCAGAAACATGATATAGCCGCGGGAGACGGAGAAGGGGAGGAGACGGAACAGCCAACTGTTAAATTTCATTTGTAAGAACTTGCTCAGGGAAATTTTGGGGAGATGCATTTGAAAAAACATTTTTTTTACTCCTTAAAAATTTAATAGAGAAAATCTACTAAAATATTATCATTATCTAGTGAAGAAAATCAGGATTTTCCTGATTTTCCTGGAGGATTTCCCTAATTTGGGGTTCCGAAAAACCTTAGATTTCTGAGAAAAAAAGAAGGCGTGCTGGAAGCCATGGACAGCCTGTATGTAAATAGCCAGTAGAATAAGGAGGTTAATTATGATCAGCGGAGGTCGCATACCCTTATCATCACACATCTTCTAATAAAATTAAAATTAAGTTTAGCTAAAAATAGTATAGAAAAAATATTGTTTGGGTAATCATGTGATTTGTGCTAAACCTAAGTACGCGAGGTCCTAAAGGATATCTCACATGCTGTCATCGTGAACGCCGTTTTCCTGAGTTTAACTTATTGGAAATCCCCTATTCTCTGCATTCAGCCTATGCCTTAAAATACGCAATCTTGCCAGAGATGTTGGTGTCTGTAACGGATTTAGTTCTTTAAGTTTCTCATCCCAATTTTCTTCCCTGGCGGAAGCGGGACGATTTGGAAAAACCTGGCCGATTTAAAGTAATTTCTCCACATGACGATAATTAAATTAGAATTCGGAATAAAGTAATTTTTCCTTTATTAGTCCGAATTATGAGTGGCTCGTCACGCTTTGTGCCATAATGGTCAAGATTGCTGCGAGGGCAAAGGCTGCCGGACCGGATAATTCGTCTCAGGCCGAAGGAAAACCTTGGGTTGTTCGGGTAAGCGGCAGAATCACTTGTAAAATAAAGGCAATTGACTTTTACCGCAAGTTTTCTATGATGCCTACAGGAGGCAAAGATCAAAGCTCAATTCAAAAGTAATATTAATCAAGTCTATAATTCCTGATCTCCGGTCAGCTTCTTCCGGGACGGCGAAGGCAGGCCGCCGGGAGGATCGGCGCGTTTTCTTTGGCAGGATAATTCCAGTTTAACGTTAATTGCAACTTTAGTTTATAATGAAGTTGTTGGGAACTGTTACGGGGGCAGGCCAATG
Source organism: Desulfobacca acetoxidans (assembly GCA_022736495.1). The sequence goes on along the minus strand of DZCR01000056.1, from coordinate 8,191 downwards.
GGCGGGCAAACCGTCGGTTTATGCGCTGGCGTCTGATTTATCGTGGCCTTGTGGGCGTCATAATGGCACCCTGCCATGAACCTAACATTAGTTACTTGACTGTTTTCGCCATGAGGAGTGCAGCTAGAGTCGATGGAGAAACACCATAGTTGCCTGAATACTCGGGCCATAATCGAATATTTTCAAGAAAATCTGCCGACTCAGGTGAACCGGCTTTTCACCGGTTTAGGCCCCGAAATTGAAGGCCTGGCCGACCCGCAAGAATTTTTAATGGAGATTAATAATTGGGTGTCCAGTGATGTGGTCACCAAGATGTTCGAGAATGCCAAGACCATAACTAATGATAATGAAGTCGCTTTTAAGATGGGGTTTGAATCCGCCGCCAGAAAAAAGTTGGGCTATGTGCAGCGGATTATCATGTTCGCCTATAAAAATCCCCGCCGCACCCTCAAAAGAGTGCAAGCTATCAACGATAAATTTAATAAAAATAAGCGAATTGAATTAGTAGAAACAAAAGGTGACCGCGCCGTTATTCGTCTGCATTGGTTCAAGGGAATTCCCAGCACCGAAGATTATTGTTTATTTAATAAGGGAATCTACTCAGGCATCCCTACTATTTGGAATCTCCCCCCAGCCAGTCTGTATGAAACTAAATGTTTTTTTCACGGTGATGAATATTGTGAATACCATTTTGAATGGCAGAAAAAATATTCTCTCAGAGAAGCCCTGTTAAGGCTCCTGGTGCCTTGGCGGGCGCTTAATTATACTATTGAAGAACTTGAGCGGGACAAAGATCTTTTAAAAAAGAAGTTTGATGAAATTCATCGCTTGAATATACAATTAAAAGAAAAAATCGATCAACTCATCTGCCTGCAGGAAACCAGTACCGCCGCCCTCTCGGTCCTTCATTTCGACAAACTGCTCCAGGTTACGTTGCGACTGCTCATCAATTCCGCCAAGCTGGATCGGGCCGGGATTCTCCTCCTGGATGAAAAGGGGGAGTTCCTGGACCTCACCTGTGCGGAGGGGATTGCCCCTGAAATTTTTGATCGCATACAGAATTACCAAATTCCCATTACCAAAGTGGATAACATCATCGCCCGGGTCGCCATGACCGGCATTCCGGTGGTGATTCAAGATGTGCAGCGCAGCAAACTTAACATGAATAACCCCTTGATCCAATTCCTCAAACCCAAGGCCTTTATTCTGGTGCCCCTGACGGTGCGGGGCAAGGTCATCGGCGTGCTCATCGCGGATCGGGTGCACGAGGAGGCGACGATCAGCGAGGGGGACCGGGAGTTTATTGTCAGTTTTGCCAACCAGATCGCCATAGCCCTGGAAAATGCCATTCTCTACCGCAAGATCGCCGTATCCGAGCGGAAATACCGCGAGCTGGTGGAAAACGCTCACGATGGCATCTGGATTATCGATGAGCAGGGCTTTATCAAATTTGTCAACTTCAGGATGAAGGAAATTACCGGCCAGGAGACCCTGGAAAACCGCAGCATCTATGAACTGGTGGATCAGGACAATCAGAAGCTTTTAAAAGACGTCATGGCCCAGAACCGCAAGAACCGGGTGGCGCAGCAGGAATTGGATATCACCTGTCAAAACCGGGGCCTGGCCTCGGTCATCATGAGTTCGGTCCCCATGTTTGAAGACGGGCGTTTTGCCGGCGCTTTTGCCATGTTCAGCGATATCACGGCCTTGCGGGAAACGGAAAATCGCTTCCGGAAGATCTTCGCAGAAGCGGCTCACGGCATGTCGCTGGTGGATACCGAGGGCTGCATCGTGGATGTCAACCCGGCTCTTCAGAAGATGCTCGGGTTTGATAAACAGGAAATGGTTGGCAAATTTTTCAAGGTTCTCCTTCTCCCGGAGGATGCCCTGAAAAACGGTCGGCTGTTCAAAGAACTCTGCGAGGGTAAACGTGACTCCTACTCCCGGGAGTGCCGCTACCGGCATAAAGATAATCGGGTGGTTTGGGGGCAGGTAACCGTGTCTCTGCTGCGCAGCACCGGCGGCGCCCCGCAGTATGCCGTTGCCATGGTCGCGGACATTACCCAGCGGAAAAAAGCCGAGGAAGATATTCGCACTTACCAGGAGCAACTCCAATCCCTGGCCTCCGAGCTGTCCCTCACCGAGGAACGCGAACGGCGTCGCCTGGCCACGGACCTGCACGATAATATCGGGCAAGCCCTGGCCGTCTCTAAGATTAAGCTGGGGGTGCTGCAAAAGTCTATCACGGCCCCGGACCAGGCCAAGCCTCTGGGTGAAGTGCGGGAGCTCATCGAGCAGATGATCCAGGACACCCGCTCCCTGACCTTTGAATTGAGCACGCCGGTCCTTTACGAACTTGGGTTTGAGGCGGCAGTGGAATGGTTCGCCAAGCATGTCCGGTCGCAGCACGGCATCATGGTGGACGTGCAACAGGACATGGAGCCTATCCTCATGGATGATGAAATAAAGGTCCTGCTGTTCCGGTCGGTGCGAGAATTGATGATAAATATTGTCAAGCACGCCCAGGCCCGCAATGCCCGGATAACCATCAGAAAGGAAAACGACAACGTTAACATCGAAGTGGAAGACGATGGGGTGGGTCTTAAAGGCCTCCCGCGCGATCCAAGTTTAAAGAGCATTAGCGGCTTTGGCCTCTTTAGTATCAGGGAGCGCCTGCATTATTTAGGGGGCCGGGTGCAGGTGGAATCGGAGCATGGCCGGGGCACCAAGGTAACCCTGGTGGTGCCCCGACAACGTATCGGCAAGGCTCAAGTGGGGATAGTGAGATGATCAAGATCATTTTGGCGGACGACCACCAGATTGTGCGTCATGGGCTTAGGAGCCTGTTGGCGGCGGAACCTGACATGGAAGTCGTGGGCGAAGCGGACAATGGCCGGTCGGTGGTCAGGCTGGTTCAGGAAAAATCACCCCAGGTGGTGATCATGGACATTTCCATGCCCGATTTGAATGGGATTGAAGCCACCCGGCAAATCGTGGCTGAATCTCCCGGGATCAAGGTTATTGCCCTGTCGATGCACTCCGACAGCCTCTTTGTTTTAAATATGTTCAAGGCCGGGGCCTCCGGCTATCTGCTGAAAGATTGCGCCCTGGAAGAGTTGGTCAAGGCGGTGCGCACGGTGTTGAACCGCAAGATTTATCTCAGCCCCGGTATTTCCGATATCGTGATCAAGGACTTTGTTATCGGCTGGTCTCCCCAGGAATCCTCAGCCTATTCCATCCTGACGACCAGGGAACGGGAGGTCCTTCAGCTGATGGCCGAAGGCAGGAATACCAATCAAATCGCCGAAAGTCTGTGTGTCAGCGTGAAGACAGTGGAAGCTCATCGCAAACAAATGATGAACAAACTGGATATTCACAGTGTGGCCGAACTCACCAAATACGCCATCCGCCAGGGACTGACCTCTCTAGAAGTTTGACTGGCCCGGGATTTACCAGCCGCTACAGCAAAGGCTCGATCAATTTCTGCAAAACTTCTTTTTTCCGGGTGCCCTCGATCCGCTGGTTGATCTTGCCTTGCTTGTCGATGATGACCGTGGTGGGCACCACCGCGATGCTCCCATAGGCATCGCTCACCTTATCATTGCCGATGAGCACCGGGTATTGCAGGCCCAGTTGTTTTACCAGAAAGCGGATTTGGGTGGGGTCGGAACTCAGGGCAATACCAAACATCTGCAAGCCTTTGCCTTTGAGTTCGTTATTGATTTTGTTCAGATCCGGCATTTCCTCCCGGCAGGGACCGCAGAAGAAGGTGAAAAAGTTGAGCACCACTACCTTGCCCTTAAACTGGCTGAGCGTGTAATCCTTTCCGGTGAGGACGTCTTTCAGGGTGAAGTCGGGGGCGGGTTTATCAGCCCAACTTGGAGACGCCAGGGCCAGGATGCAAACGGCCACCAGCAACATCCGGGCCATAATCCAGGAAAAGCGAAATGACTTTTGCGCCATTATTGGTCTCCTTGCTCTGAGGATTTTTTCTTAAGGGTGCCGTATATTTTTCACGAATATACCAAAAAGGCCCCCAGCCTGCAATTTATTTACCGGCGGGGACGATCCTGGGGCCGGGCCTTCAGCCAGGGGGGGATTTGACCCCGAGGCCGGGGGCTGTGGGGCAGGGCCACCGTAAGGGGGAAGACGGCCTGCTGTTTGAACCAGCTTTCCAGATCCAGGAGATTCTGGGGAGCTTTGAGACAAAGAAGGGCTTTGCCGTCTTCGGCTATCCAGCGCAGGCTTTCCGGCGGGTCCAGGGCGGCGGCTTCTCCGGGGCAGACCGCCAGGGCCGCACAGTGGTAGAGGTAACTCCAGAAGCGGCCGGAGGGGGCAGCCATCAGGATATTCTGCCAGTGAACGGCCCGGTGACCCGGGGGCAGACAAACTCTGGCCACCTTGAACTCCCGGAGGGCTTTCACGGACCAGGAATTACGCACCCCCAGGGTTTGATCGCCATAGACCTGGCCGCCGGCAGCCCCGGCCAGGGCCACTGCCCCCCAATCCCCGGCCACAAAGCGGTTATAGCCTCCCTGCCCCAGGGTTTCCAGGGCTTTTTGGTAGAACGCCAGGGATGACTCCGGGATGGCGGGGGGTAGTCGCCAGATGAGCCGCCGAGGACCCCAGTGGCGATGCTCAGACAAGAAGGCGGCATAATTGTCCGCAGTCAGCGTCAGCACCAAGGGCTCCCGCCACTCCCGGGAGAGCTCCGCAGCCTCGGCGTAATCCCGGGCCTCCAGCCAGATCCGGCCCCGGGCCAGTAACTGAGGCGGGGAAGAGCTTGAAGCGCTCCGCTGAGAGGGCGGCAGCGGGTAAACCGGGGAACCGTTCACCGTTCCCGGGCGCGGGGAGGACATCCGGTGGCTCTCCCCAAAGGCCTCCACCACCTGCCGGGCCGCGGCCAGGACTCCGGGACGCTCCATCGGGGAAGCCGCCGCCACGGCTCGAAAGAGCCCGATCACGCGGGTCAGGGAGGCGGGAGAAAAGAGGTCTCCCCTGATCTGGGCCTCCTCGATGCCGAGCTGACACAAGCCGGAAAAGATTTCCAGGGCGGCCAGCAGCGCTCCATCATTTTCCCGCCGGGCCAGGCAGCAGGCTTCACAGCTCACCCCCAGGTATTCTGACATCAGGCACAGGCTGGCATACCCCTGACAGCCGCTCAGCAAGGCAACCGTCAAGGGCATGGCGGTTTGACGTTTTATTAAGGCCAGGTCCTTTAGACTCACCGGTCCTTCCAGCACCACCCGGGTAAATCCCAGGGTTTCCGCCAGCCGCACTGCCGGGGAGTTATGGGCCCCCCAGTTACCCGCGGCGATTAGGGGCAGGCGGGGATAAAGCCGGCGGGCCTCCTGAACCAGACCCAGGTCCCGGAGTTGCACGCCGTCGGGATCAAGCCGGGCCATTCTTGCGAGTTTATCGGCCACCTGAGGAAATTCCTTTTCCGTAAGCAGGTCGTCCCAGACCAGATAGAATCTGAGGCCTGGCTTTCGGACCGCGGTCCGCCAGTCCGCGAGCTCGGACCAGACCTGGGCATCAGGGTCTTGGGGAACGGAAACCGCAACAGCCCCGGCGCCCTGCTCGCACGCGACGGCCAGGGATTCCTGATCCTGAATGTGCACCACTAATTCCATGGATTCATGCGCTCCCTCAAACGGAAAATCGGTTCTAACTCAGACCGCGCCCCTCTTTGAGAAAAGAGGAAATGAGAAAACTAGGCACTAAACAGCGTCTCTCCTTGACATCACCACATAGATTTCCCTATTGTTACTCAAGGAGATGATTATGAAAGTTCTGGGCATATTCGGCAGTCCCCGCCGGCAGGGAAACTCCGACATTCTCATGAAGGCCTTCCTCCAGGGGGCGGCGGAGGCCGGCGCGCTGGTGGAAGAAGTATTCCTGCGCGAGCTGAAAATTTCTCCCTGCCTGGAAATATATCATTGTTTTAAAGATGGCACCTGCCCCATTAAAGATGAAATGCGGGAACTTTATGACAAGCTCATCGCGGCGGACGTGGTGGCCCTGGCCTCGCCGGTTTTCTTTTACAGCCTCAGTGCCCAGGCCAAGGCCATGATCGACCGCACCCAGGCCCTGTGGGCCCGGCGCTATGTGCTCAAAAAGGATTTCCCCGGGGGCAATCGCCAGGGGGTGCTCTTGGTTTCCGCCGCTACCAGGGGACGTCTGTTATTCGTGGGCTCCCGCCTGGTGGCCAAGTATTTTTTTGACGCCATCAATGTCCGGTATGCCGCCGAAGTTTTGGTGCGAGGCGTGGACGAAAAGGGCGCCATCAACGCACGGCCCGAGGTCCTGGAACACGCCCGGGATTTGGGCCGCCGGCTGGGTCAGGGCGAGGTGATGGGCCCCATCAAGATGGACCCGTTGGCGGTTTAGGAAAGCTTTTTGTAGGGGCGGGTTTGAAACCCACCTCTACAGTCACATGATTTATAGAGATTATTATTGAACATTCAGGAGGTCTTATGGCACTGGCTGTGGGTATGACCCATGAAATGCGGCTCAAGACCGGGCCGGAGCACTCCGCTCAAAAATTCTACCCCAAGGTCCCCGATGTCTTCGGTACCCCCTTCCTGGGAGGACTCTTTGAAGGGGTCAGCGCCGACCTGATGGCCCCCCACCTGGGAGAGGGGGAAACCTCGGTGGGCATCTCCATGAACCTGAAGCACACTGCGCCCACGCCTTTGGGGATGGAAGTGCGGGCGGTCACCGAGATCACCCAGGTGGAGGGCCGCAAGATCACCTTTAAGCTGGAGGCCTTCGACGAGAAGGAAAAGATTGGCGAAGCCATACACGAACGATTTATAATCAATGCAGGGAAGTTCAATCAGCGGTTGGAGGCCAAGAAAAGCTGAATACGGGCGCGTCCTCTCTCTATTTTCCCTACGATCTGGTAACTCTGGGGGATTTCGAAGCCGGCGGCGGCTGGGAGGCCCAAATCCGCCAGTATGTCCGCAAAAAGTACCGCGACGACCTGGCGGGGCTGGCGGCCATCAACCCCCAGGCTTTGGCGGGGCTTTTCCGGGGGGAGCTGGTGGCGGGCCGTCCCTACGCCTCCATCCAGTGGGTGCTGCGGGTGGTTCCCTTCCGGCCCCTGGAAATTTTCCTGCTCTTCGACCAGGAACCCGAGTTCGGCACGGACTTGCGGGTCTTCTATGCCCGCAAGAGCCTGGCGGTGCCCACCGAGGACGCTTACGTCTTTGCCTGGGATTACGTGGCCCTGCTGGCCCGCTACGGCCGGGGCAAGTTTTCCTTGGAAAATAAAGGCCCTGCCCCGGATTGGCTGCCGTTTGCGGATTTCGCCCCGGAGGAGGCAGGGCCCATGCAGGAGGTGTCCCTGGGAGCACGGGCGGAAATCTTGGAAAAGGTGGCCCCCGAGGTGGCGGAGGTGGCCATCCGCCGGATGGATTGCGGCAGTTTTGCCCAGGCCGGACATACCTGGGAGGTGATCTGGCCCCTTTTGGGTGACCTGTCCTTCCGGTTCCGATATGGCCCCCGGTGGTCCGAGATGGCCTTTGACAGCCATGGGGCCCGGAAGTACGCGCCGGAATTTCTGATGAGCTTTGCCTGGCTTTATATTAATGGGCTTTTGCGGGAGTGCCGCCAGGTGGATGATTCATTACCGAAATTGTCCCGCTATTTTTAGCCTATGAAATGTGTTTATTGCCATAAGGCCAGCATCACTCTGCGCCCTACGTGAACCGGGGTAGAAATCTGCTGCCCGGGATGCGGCCGCATCTATTCCGCCGAGGAAGTCAAAGAACTGGTCCGGCAAATTCGGTTGGCCGGGAAGTCTAAAGCGCAGGCCTCTCATAGCCGGTAATGCAGCCGCATGAGCGCCCAACTGAAAGACTTGACCCGCCAGCAACAACTGAACCGGACCTCTCCCGGCCAGGTCAAGATCAGTTATGGTCCATAACCTGAGGCCGCCATTGCCGGAAAATCCGTCAGCAAGGTATGCCAGGCTTTGAAAGAGCCCTTGAATATCGACCCCAGGGCCCCGGCCCTGGTCAACGGTCGAGACGTGGCGGCTTCGTACATCCTTAGGGCGGCGACCAATTGCGCCTGGCCGGAGAAAAGGGCCAGGACGCCATCTAAACCCTGCTCCTCATCATCCTGCCGTGATGAGAAGCGGCAAAAGCTCCAGCGGCCTTAATCTGCACCGCTTCCCTTGAAATGT
>DZCR01000055.1 GCA_022736495.1 Desulfobacca acetoxidans | reverse complement strand
GTTCGGGCGCCACATAAAGGATTTTTATTTTTCCAATTCGCACCTCTGTCTGAATTTCATCAATCTCAGTGCGACTTAACGTGCTATTAATAAATTCCGCCGGAATGCCATTGGCCTTGAGGGCGTCCACTTGGTCTTTCATAAGGGCAATGAGGGGCGAAATAACCAAGGTCGCTCCTGGCATGATTAGGGCCGGTAATTGATAGCACAGCGACTTTCCTCCCCCCGTAGGCATCAGCACAAAGGCATCTCTTTGCGAAATTACGCACTTAATAATCTCTTCCTACAAAGGACGAAATTGATCAAAGCCAAAATGGGTTTTAAGAATATTTAACATAGGATGAGTATTGCAAACCCCCAATCCGCGCTCCCGGCCAAAAGACCTCCGCCCGGAGCACATGGGTGAGCTTGGCCAGCCACAAGACTGCAGCGGGCATGGGCGAGAGCGTCCTGCAGGAGGCCAATGCGCCATTTTGCACCTGCCGGGCCAAGGTGCCGATATCCATGGTTTTAGCAATTGGGGGAGGGAGCACAGGATCCCCGCCTTTTCACCACCCCCCCCAAATTATCCCCCCGCTATCATCACTTTGGTGCCTACGCAGCTGACCATGAAGTTATCGGGGAAGGCGACGGCGAGCTTGGTAAGGGCCCGAAAGCCGGTGCAATGGCCGGCCATGATGAGTTCCGGGTTGAGTTCTTTCAGTCCGCCGATGGTCTGTTGGATCACTTCATCGCCGTGGGGGGTGAGGTGGAAGCCTCCGATGACCAAAGAGATCTTTTGGATGCCTGTAAGTTTCTGGGCGTATTTTACCATGTTGACGATGCCGGGGTGGCTGCACCCGCCAATTACTACTAGGCCACGGCCTTCAACAAAGGCCACCAGGGCCTGCTCGTCGGGAAAGAGGTCCTGCTCCTCCTGATCGCCCACCTTGCGCCGGAAGCTGGGTAGCGGTTTTTCGTAGGCCGTGGTGGCCTCCACCGTGCCGGTAAGGAGGACTTGGTCCAGGAGCATTTGGGGGCCCTGATTCTCGTGGAGTTCGCCCCCTGCGGCCACCAGCTGATTTGAATCCAGGACCCACGGACCGATCCGGCCCCGAGGGGTTACCAGGACCTTGGGCCAGAATACCTCCTTATGGAGATAGATCGGCATCGGGGCGCGGGTGCGTTTGGCCAGGAGTTCGAGGAGTCCACCGTAGTGATCGGGGTGCCCGTGGCTCAAAAACACCGCGTCAATGCCATCGATGTCGTGTTCCAGGGCTTCCAGGTTGTTGAAGAGGGGCAGGGGGGAGTTGGCAGCATCCATAAGAATGCGGCTTGTTTTACCCTGGTAATTCAGGGTGATGAAATAAGCCAGTCCGTGGGCGGCCACCAGGGGTTTCTTGAGGCGGCCGGGGACCACTCGCTCGACGATGCCAGGGCGGGACGGCTCAAAGACATCAAAAAAATTGTCCACCAGGACTTCCACGGTAACGGACTGGAGGGCGGGAATTTTCATAGAAGCCTCCTTAAAAGATTAACAAAAAAATGGTTGGAGAAATTGCGCCATCGGCAGGGCTGAATCTCCTGCCGGTCGCCCGCTGCCTCCGGAATCACCTGCATAAACGCAGCGAAAACCTTCTTCGGGTTAGGCCGCAGTAATCAGTGCTTGGCCTGGAGCGAAAAATCTGTCAAGAAATAACCGTTAGTTATCTAAAATTAGCGCCCCCCGACGAGTCTGTCAAGCAATTAGGCAAGACCTGAAAGGAGTTCCCCATGCCCACCGTCTTTGTGAAAGATTCGCCGAACTAAGAAGGCTTACTCAAGGTGTTGCAAAAGAGGGACGCAAAAGGAGTGCTTGAGGCAGGTTTTGACGTCAGCCAAAAACCAAGGGCGCACCCGGGATGCGCCCTTTTTGTTCGGTGCAGCGAAGTGATCTGGATGTCATTGCTTCGTGATAACTACCAGAGTTTTTTTATCCACCAAGGGATAAATCTCATCCAGGTCCTTGTTGAGCAAAGAAATGCACCCCTTGGTCCAATTCTGTCCGGTGATATTACGGTAAGGGGATTCAGTCCCGTGAATGCCGATCTCGCCACCGATGTCTGCCTCCGGGGAAATTCGCCCCGCTTTTTTGGCCCGGGCGAACTTGAGCCAGTCCTGGGTACTGGGATAATCCAGCCAGATAAAAGAGTCCCACCTGGCGTGGGGATATTTGGCCCGGACCCGATACACCCCTTCCGGGGTACAAGCATCGCCTTGGCATAACTTATCGTTATATGGGTCGTTTCCCAGGACCACGGGATAGGTTTTGAGCGGGGTCAGGCCCCGGTAACAGGTGAGTTTGCGGCTGAGCTTATGGATTACGATGACCGTGGGCTTATCACGGTTGGCGTCGTAACCTTTCTTCGCTAACAGTTGCGCAATATACTTTTGTTCCGGCGTTAATTGAGTTTGTTGTTGTTCATAATCGGAGAGCGGCGCCTCCAGGGCTGCGGTATCGGGCTTCCCCTGGCCCCCACCGCACCCCGCGCTTGCCGCCGCCACCAGCAACACGCACATGAGGTACCAAAAGTTAGGCATATTCCCTACTTCCTCCCCCTATGTTAATATAACGTAACGGCAGCTACTATAGCAGAGAAAATTAATATTGACAATTGATATTTTTGCATTAAATTTTTGTATCGCTCTCGTTCAGTATTATAACCATGCATGTCATCATCGACGGCTACAATGTGATTCGACAGTCTTCTCAGTTGCAGCTCTTGGACGCCATAGACCTGCAGGGGGGCCGGGAAGCCTTAGTAGAGTTGCTGACCCGGTATCGCGGCCGGTCCCACCACCGGATTACCGTGGTTTTTGATGGCTGGCAGCACGGTGATCTGAAAGAGAACCGGGACCAACATCAGGGCATTCTGATCATCTATTCCCGCCGGGGGGAACGAGCCGATGAAGTCATCAAACGGTTGCTGCGCGTGGAACGGGAGCAGGCCTTAGTGGTTACCTCGGATCGGGAAATCCAGGTATGCGCCGAACACGTGAAGGCTTCCTGGATCAACGCCGGACAATTTGAGCTCTCTTATCTCCATCCAGCCGGCGCCCCTGACTATGAGGGCGAGGCAGACCCTTCCTCAACCCGAGGCACCCACAAAAAGGGCCCGGCCCGGCGCTTATCCAAACGCCAGCGCCAAATCCAGCAACGCTTGAAGAAGCTTTAAGGAGTTGGTAGAGACCTCACAGAGTATTGTGCCCCTGACAAAAAAGCCGGGCAGGGTGGATTATCCCTGTCCGGCCTTGTTGTTGTTTTGCTGGTTGGGTGAGAAAAAGACGAAGTATGAACCTGCCCGGATTTACTTCGTGCCCTCCTGAGTTTTTCCCATGGCGGCAGAGGATTTTTTCTCGGTTTTCTTGCCCTCTTTTTTGGTCTTATGTTCGGAGGTTTCCTTTCCCTCTTTCACGGCTTCCTTGGTCTTATCACCAGGTTTGGCCATTTCCTGGGTAGCCGGTCCGCCGGTCTTAACCGGTTCCTTAGGGGTTACCTGGGCCTGGGTTGCCTGGGTGCTCTGCACCACCGGTTTTTCCGGGGTTTTGGCAACCTGAGCCTGGCCCGCCGCGGCCACTCCCAGGACAAAAGTCAATGCGGTTAAGGTGGTAATGATCTTTTTCATGCTCGTTCTCCTATCGGATTAGTGGGTTGCTCAAAGCGACCTACCTCCAGGAAAATGCATAAAGCTTGCCAAGATCGTTTCTGGGGATTATTTGTATAAATATATGAAATTATGATGATTTAATACGGTGAGGGTCGCCTCTCCCAAGGCTTGGCCGGCCCCTCCTGCTGCCTCCGTCTAAAATTGAGAGAAAGACTGATCCGAGCCGCATTTCTTGGTCAAATTGATAAATTGCTCAAGATAGAAAAAGTTGCGCACCTCTGGCGAGAATTTTTTGAGTGCTCGGAGTTTGGATCAGATCTGGAGACCTGCCAACCGCAAGCCGTCGAGAAGGGCATCGGCCAGATCTTTGAATTTCACGTAGCAGCCAATCTGAAAGGGGCCATTGGCAGAGAAATCCTGCTTTAACCGAAGCAACTTTGCCACCGCTTGGGCGGCCTCTCGTTCCCTCCCCAACTGCCCCAAAACTGCGGCGCGCAGGAGCGGGTCCCAGCAGAATTGGGGCATCTGGAATTGTTGGGCCTCCTGGAGCGCCTCCAGATACCTGCCCTGAAGGTAATAATAAAAATACGGCGCCATATGGAACCAGCCCGGGTAGTGGGGATTCAACTCTATGCTTTTCCCCAGGATGGCCAGTCCCCGGTCCCACTCACCAGAGAGCGCCAGGAGCCAGCCCAGATAGCCAATGAGCATGGGGGAGTTGGGTTGAGGGCCATGGCCTTCTCGGCTTCCAGCAGGAATAAGTCCTGTTCGTTCCGGCGGAAATGGAGATTGGCCAGCGTGGCTCGAACTTGTTGGTTCTGTGAATCCAACGATACCGCCTTCTTGGCAAAATCCAGGGCTTTTTTCAGGGGGGTCTTGAGGGGAGAAAATTGCAGTATGTAGTTCATGCAATAAGGGTGTGCCAACAGGGACCAGGCGAGGCCGCAATCCGGCTCCCGAGTCACGGCCTGTTCCAGAACGCGGAGGGTCTCCTCGAAGGTCTCGGTGGTCAAGACGTTGACATGGTGATAGAAATGGAGGGCTTCATAGGTGTCGAGAGATTCCGGGGGCTTCATCCGGGACTCTTTGGACAGGCTCCGGGGTTTCGTAATATCAACGAACGGAAGCTCCAGGCCATGGGGGTAGACCGGGGCCTGACGGAGAGATTCCTCAATCACACCCAGCTCAACCCTCGCCACAAGACCGTGATCGTAGCAAGCCTGGAAAAGTTGTCAGGGACTCGGTGACGGGAGGCGTTCATAAATTTTGCCTTGCAGGCAAATGATAAAAGCTCGGCCAGCGCATCGCCATGATGGATTAATTACCCTGAGTTATGATACAAATAATTTTTGACTTGAAAGGAGTGGTTGATCATGAACAGCAAGCGTCCATCAAATAAGTTTATGGGAATGGCCATCTTTATGGTTATGACCGGGGCCCTGCTTCTCAGCCGGCCGGCCCTGGCGGCCCAGGAGTCGTGGCCCAAAGTCTTCGAGCACTCCGACGGCAGGGCCACCATGTATCAGCCACAGTTGGAAAGCTTCGAGGCCGACAAACTGACGGCCCGGGCCGCAATCTCGGCCAAGCGTAAGGATATGAAGGAGCCGGTGTTCGGGGTGGTGTGGCTCTCGGCCCGGGTGTCCACCGACCGGGGCACCCGCATGGTTACCATCGATGCACCCAAGATCACCGACATCAAGGCACCCGGGGTTGAACCGGAGAAGTTGGAGAAGTTCAAGGAATTTCTCAACTCCGAGGTGAAAGACTTAAGCGCTGACATCTCCCTGGACCGGGTCCTACCCATGCTGGAAGAACTCAAGAAACAGCAGGCGGAAGATCAGGGCTTGAAGACCGATCCTCCTAAAATCATCTATGCGAGCCAGCCGTCGGTGCTGGTGCCGTTGGAGGGCACCCCGAAACTGCGACCCCTGGAGAAGACCAAGCTCATGCGGGTGGTTAACACCCCCTTCATCATGATCTATGACCCCGCTGCCAAGGCCTATTTTCTCAAGGGCGGCGATGTCTGGCTCACCGCCGCCGAGGTGCAGGGCCCCTGGCAAGACGCCAAAAGCCTCCCGGAGGAGATGAAGGCTCTAGAAGAGCGTACCCAGAAAGAGGGGAAAGCGCCCCAGGGGAAAAAAGTAAAGGCCACCCTGGACCTGATGCCGAAAGTGATTGTCAGCACGGAGTCGGCGGAGCTCATCGTCTCGGAAGGCGAGCCGGATTGGACGCCCATCACCGGCACCGGTCTGCTCTATCTGAGCAACACCGACAGCAACGTGTTCATGGATACCGCCAGCCAGCAGTACTATGTGCTCATCTCAGGCCGCTGGTTCGCCGGCAAGTCCCTGCAGGAAGGTCCCTGGGCCTATGTGGCCTCGGACAAGCTGCCGGCGGATTTTGCCAAGATCCCGGCAAAGTCGCCCAAGGGCTTTGTCCTGGCCAATGTCGCTAACACCCAGGAGGCCAAAGAGGCAGTGGCGGATGCCGCCCTCCCTCAGACCGCCGCCATCGACCGGAAGAAGGCCACCACCCAGGTCAAGTACGACGGTCAGCCCCAATTTGAGAAGGTGGCGGGAACGGATTTGGAGTATGCCAAGAACACCGGCCAAGCGGTTTTTAAAGAAGGCGCCAAGTTTTACGCCTGCGACCAGGGGGTGTGGTACGAGGCGGACTCCCCCGACGGCCCCTGGAAGGTGTCGACCCAGCCTCCTAAGGACAAGGGGAAAATTCCGCCCAGCAACCCCCACTACAACGTGAAGTACGTGGATGTCTACGATTCCACCGATGATGAGGCCTATGTGGGGTATACTCCGGGCTATACCGGCACCTACACGCAGGGCGGCACGCCGGTGTACGGCACCGGCTATGACTACCCGGCTTATGCCAGTGACTCGGCCTATATCCCCTATCAAGAGACGTATGGGTACGGCGCCGCCTACGACCCGTACGCCAACACCTATGCCTCTACCCCCTCGTATTACAATCCCTTCTCCTGGCTGGGGACCGCCGCCGTAACGGCGGGCGCCGTGGCGCTGACCGCGGCGGTGGCGGACAACTGGTGGGACCGGTATGACGGCGGATATTACGGCCCGGGGTCTTGGGGAGGAGGCAGCGGCTATTGGGGGACGGGAGGCTACCATTATACCAATGTCAATAACATCCATAATAACGTGGTGGGCATCCGCCCCGACCGTCCGGGCGAGCGGCCGGAGCGGCCCTGGCTGGACCGTCCGGGAGCAGGGGACCGTCCCGGTATCGGTGACCGGCCCGGTATCGGCGACCGGGGCAGACCAGAACTGTATGCCGGCCTGGCCGGAGGTCTGGCCGGGGGCGCGGCCGCGGGGCTGGTGGGGAATATCTACAAGCGGCCCGGCAATAACAACAACCTGGCGGAGCGCCGGCCGGGTCAACCCGAGCAGCGCCCGGCGGCCCGCCCCGAGCGCCCGGCCCAGGCCGAACGGCCCAAAGCCAAGCAACAACCGGCTCGAACCAAGCCCAAGCCTGCCGGTCCCAACAACGTCTTTGCCGACAAGGATGGCAATGTCTTAAAGCGGGATAACAAGGGCAACTGGCAGCAGCGCCAGGGCAGCCAATGGAAGCCCACGGCAACTCCGGCAACCCGTCCAGCGGCCGCGACCCGTCCCACTCCCGCGGCTCGTCCGGCGGCGGCTACCCGCCCCAGCTTCGATACCGGTCAGCTTAACCGGGACTTCGCCGCCCGGCAGCGAGGTCAAGCGAGGACTCAGAACTTCCAGCGGGCCAGTGCGGCCTCCCGGCCCAGTCCCGGTTTCTCCAGACCTAGCGGCGGGGGTGGTGGAAGGGCCAGTGGCGGCGGTCCCCGTGGCGGTGGCGGCGGAGGTCGCGGAGGTGGCGGCGGCCGCGGTGGCCGACGGTAGGTTTTGAGGACCATGCAGGATCAGGTGGGAGGATCACGGCATCCAGCCGTGGCCTCCCCCCAGGTTCACCCCGAGTGGTGGAAGGGTGCTACCCTTTCACTGGGGGAAACGCTTCCCGGAGATCACCGCCTAAAAGGGCAAGGTGGATGGAGAATTTCTCGCGGGGCTGAAAAACGCGTACGGTCGGAGCATCATAAAGCTGGCCCAAGACGAGGACCAGTAAGAGTAGTCATTCCAGAGGCATGGATTGCCTCCAAAGGAGCACGAAGTGAGTGCCGCCGGAGGAAATTTTCTGAAACTCTTCTTTTCTTTGAATGTGCTGCTCATTTTTATTCCCTTTTCCCTCTACCTGGAGTATTTGCGGCCCCAGGCCCATACCCTGATTTTCTTTTCCGCCTGTCTGGGCATCATCCCATTGGCGGGGTGGATGGGGAAAGCCACGGAGCAGATCGCCGACCGGGCCGGAGAAGGTATCGGCGGCCTCTTGAACGCCACCTTCGGCAACGCCGCAGAGCTCATCATCGCCATCGTGGCCCTGCGCGCCGGTTACCTGGACATAGTCAAGGCCTCTCTTACCGGGTCCATCATCGGCAACATTTTGCTGGTGCTGGGGGCGGCGTTTCTGGCGGGTGGATTGCGCTACAAAATCCAGGAATACAATCCCATTTCGGCCCGGGCCCAGGCCCAGATGCTCTTGCTGACTTCGGTGGCCATCATCACCCCGGCCTTGTTCCATTTTTTGCGCCCGACTGAGATTGCGGTCAACGAAGCCGCCATCAGCCTGGCCCTGGCTGGTCTGCTCATAGTCGTGTATATTTTTAGTCTCATCTTTTCTCTGCACACCCACAAAGAGCTATTTCGGGGGGCCTCGCCGGAGGAGGCTGGGGAGAAAGGGCACGCTGCCTGGAGCTTGCCGGTAGCTTTGGTAGTCTTGGGTATTGCCACTTTTTTCATCGCCTGGCTCAGTGAAATTCTGGTGGGGTCGGTGGAGGAGGCGGCCCTCCACTTGGGCATGTCCAAGGTGTTTGTGGGTATCATCATCGTGGCGGTGATCGGCAACGCCGCGGAACACAGCACCGCGGTGATGGCTGCCATGAAAAACCGCATGGATCTGAGCGTCGCCATCGCCATCGGCAGCAGTACGCAGGTGGCGCTTTTTGTGACGCCGCTTTTGGTGTTCTTGAGTTATGTTATTGCTCCGCAACGGATGGATCTGGTGTTTACCCGGGGCGAGGTCTTCGCCATCGTCATCGCCGCCTCTCTGGTGGCCCATACCACCAGCGACGGGAAATCCAACTGGTTCACCGGCCTGCTCCTCCTGACGGTATACCTGGTTCTGGCGGTGGCGTTTTTCCACGTGCCCGGTTGAGAATCCTTATTTTCCAAAGGCTTGAGATGCTTGGGGCGGAAGTCAGGGCCGTTGGCGGCAAAACAAGCGTGCGGCCTCTATCAAGGTGTAGTGCCAGATCAGCCAGGTCCTCCCGGCAACAACCGGGGTGCGGCGGCAGCCGTCAATCGGAAAAATTGGCATTATGAAGCGGCTCAGACTCCATCCCCGGCATTTTTGGACCGATGAAACCGGCCTCACGGGCCTCCTGATTTTTTTCCTGGGCTACTTCATCATCCTGAACTCCCTGGGCGATATATGGTTCGGCAGATTGGTGGCCCATATCTTCTTTTCTCTCGTTATTGTGGCCGGGGTGCTGACCACGTTCCAACAGAAGTGGTTGAGCTTTTTGGTCATCGTCCTGGCGGTCATTATTCTGGCCCTCAAATGGGCGGAGGAATTCCGGATAGTAGAAGACCTGGCTGTCCTGACAAACAGCCTCAGCTTGATTTATTTGGGGCTCCTGTTGGCCGTGGTAATCGCCCAAGTATTTCGGGACGGTCCGGTGACGGCCCACCGGATTCGCGGCGCCATCTTGATCTATCTCCTCTTGGGAGTGATGTGGGCCTTCGCTTATCAGGTGGTAGCCTTGACTAGCCCCCAGGCCTTCCGCCTGCCGGAAGGCCTGATCACCGGCGAGCCGGACGCACTCCGGCGGGAGCTGACGTACTTCAGTATCGTCACTCTGACTACCACCGGATACGGCGATATCACCGCGGTGCACCCGGTGGCCCGCACCCTGGTTATGCTGGAGGCGCTGGTGGGGCAGCTCTATCCAGCCATTGTCCTGGCCTGGCTGGTGTCTTTGGCAATTTTGCACCAAAAAGACAAGCCATGAAAAATTCAAGATTTTTAAGAGATGAGGTCAACGCCTATGAATCGGTATGATGAGGTCCGGAACCCCGGACTGTCCGCTTATCTTCTGGTTGCCGTCTGGCTGTCGGCTTGCCTGGCGAGTGGTTGCAGCGAGCCCAAGGCCACCGGCCCGGGTGCTCCCGTGGTGGAGGTAACGCCGGTGGTCGTCCAGGACGTGCCCATCGTGCGGGAGTGGGTGGGGACCACCGACGGCCTGGTGAACGCCAAGATCAACGCCCAGGTCCAGGGCTACCTCATCAAGCAAAACTATAAGGAAGGCTCCGAGGTGAAGAAGGGTCAGGTCCTCTTCGAGATCGACCCCCGGCCTTTCCAGGCGACGTTGGAACAGGCGAAAGGGCAGTTGGCCATCAGCGAAGGCCAACTGTACACTGCCAAGGCCAATCTGGAGAAGATCAGGCCTCTGGCGGCGGTGAACGCGGTGAGCAAAAAAGACCTGGATGACGCCATCGGCCGGGAGGCCTCGGCCAAGGCCGCGGTGCAGGCCGCCAAGGCGGCGGTGCGCAAGGACGAAATCGATCTCAGCTTCACCAAGATCACCTCGCCCATCGACGGCATTGCCGGCATCGCCAAGGCTCAATTAGGCGACCTGGTGGGGAACCCCGGAGGCCCGGAACTTACCACCGTATCCACGGTAAATCCCATTAAGGTATTCATTCCCCTCAGCGAGCAGGAATATATGCGCTTTAGCCAGGAGGCCGAGGCCAAGGGGAACCCCGAGTCCAAAGGGCCCAACCTGGAGCTCATCTTAGCCGACGGCAGGGTCTTTCCCCATAAAGGCAGGATTTACTTTGCCGACCGCCAGGTGGACGAGCGCACGGGCACCATCAAGATAGCCACCCTCTTTCCCAATCCCGGCAATATTCTGCGTCCCGGGCAGTTTGCCAAGATCCGGGCCTTGATCGAAACGCAGAAAGGGGCGTTGCTGGTCCCCCAGCGGGCAGTAAATGAGTTGCAGGGCAGGTTCCAGGTGGCTGTGGTAGGTCCGGACAACAAGGTGGATCTCCGCTGGGTCAAGGTGGGCGAACGCACCGGCCCCCTCTGGGTGGTCGACGAAGGCCTTAAACCCGGAGAGCGCGTGATTGTGGAAGGGATCCAAAAGGTCAAAGCCGGCATGGTTGTCACTCCTAAGCCGTACGAGGAGCCGCCGGCCAGTGCTCCAGCCTCCCCCACCGGGAAGCAGGAGAGGTAGGGGTTATGGCGCGCTTCTTCATCAACCGGCCCATCGTGGCCATCGTCATCGCCATCGTCATGGTGATCGTGGGAGTGGTAGCGCTCCTCGGTCTGCCCATTTCCCAATATCCCAACATCGTCCCACCGGAAATCTTCATCAACACCACTTATGTAGGCGCCGACGCCCAGACGGTGGAGCAGTCCGTGGCCACGCCCATCGAGCAGGAAATGAGCGGTGTGGATAACATGAATTACATGTATTCGTTGAATGCCAACAACGGCGAGATGAAGTTGTACGTGAACTTCGACGTCAACACCGACCCCAGTACCGACCAGGTGCTGGCCCAGATGCGGGAGAGCCAGGCCGAAGCCAAGCTACCGGCGGACGTGCGCAATTACGGGGTCACTGTCAAGAAGTCCACGGCTGCGCCTTTGATGGTAGTGGACCTCATTTCTCCCAAGGGCACCTATGACGCCACCTTCCTGGCCAATTACGCTTATATCAACTTAAACGATCAGATGACCCGGGTGCCTGGCATCGCCAGTGTCACCGTTTTTGGGGCCGGTCAATATGCCATGCGCATCTGGGTCAGGCCCGACCAACTGGCCAAGCTCAACATCACCATTCCCGAGATCGTCGACGCCATCCAGAAACAGAACAACGTGAATCCCTCGGGCCAGGTGGGGGCAGAGCCGGCCCCACCTGGACAGGAATATACGTACGCCATCCGCTCCCAGGGCCGCCTGGAAAACCCGGAGGAGTTTGCACAGATCGTGCTCCGGGCCAATCCGGACGGGTCGCTGGTCCGCCTGAAAGACGTGGCCCGCATGGAACTGGGGTCACAGACGTATGCTCTCCAAGGGCGTTTGAACGGCAAGGCCGGCGCGGTCCTGGCCCTGTATCAGCTCCCAGGCACCAATGCCATCCAGGCGGTGGATGGGGTGAAAAAGCTCATGGAGCAGGCCAAGAAGTCCTTTCCGCCGGATATGGACTATGTCATCGCCCTGGACACCACCCAAGCGGTGCGGGAAGGCCTGAAAGAGATCGTCCACACCCTTCTTGAAGCCCTCATCCTCGTCATCATCGTGGTCTTCATCTTCCTTCAGGGCTGGCGGGCCACTTTGATCCCGGCTCTGGCCGTGCCCGTGTCCCTCATCGGCACCTTTGCGCTCTTTCCCGTCATCGGCTTTAACATCAACACCATTGCCTTGATGGGGCTGGTCCTGGCCATCGGTCTGGTGGTGGACGACGCCATCGTGGTGGTGGAGGCCGTGGAGCACCACATCGAACACGGCCTGTCACCGAAAGACGCAACCATCAAGGCCATGGAGGAGGTTTCCGGGCCGGTGGTGGCCATCGCCCTGGTGCTGTCCTCGGTCTTTCTCCCCACTATTTTCATTCCGGGGATCACCGGCCGGCTCTACCAGCAGTTCGCCATCACCATCGCCATCTCCGTGCTCATCAGCGCCTTTAACGCCCTGACCCTCTCCCCGGCCCTGGCCGCCATGATTCTGAAGCCCAAGAAGGAATCCCGGGGCCTCTTAAGCCGCTTCTATCGCTGGTTCAATGACCTCTTCGGCCGGACCACCAACGGCTATGTCAGTTGGTGCGGGGTCTTTATCAGAAAAGCAGGGATGAGCCTGCTGTTTCTGGTTCTGGTGACGGGGGCTGCCGGCCTGTTAGGCGGGAAACTCCCCGGCGGCTTTCTCCCGGAAGAGGACCAGGGGTATATGTATGCCGGGGTGCAGTTGCCCGACGCCTCCTCCATGCAGCGCACCGGTGCAGTCTGTAGCCAGATCGAAGAGATCATGCTGAAGACCCCGGGGGTGGAGTATGTCACCTCGGTAATCGGCTACAGCATGCTGAGCGGCGTCACCAACACCTATAGCGGGTTTTTCTTCGTGACCCTCAAGCCCTGGCACGAGCGCCACAAGCCGGAGGAGAAATACGAAGCCATCATGGCCAGCCTCAACCGGGAGATGGGTAAACTTCCCGGGGGCGTGGCCTTTGCCTTCTCGCCGCCGGCCATTCCGGGCATCGGTACTGCCGGCGGGGTCACCTTCATTTTAGAGGATCGCGCCGGCAAAGATATCAAGTTCCTCTGGGAGAACACCAAGAAGTTCCTGGCGGCGGCGCAGAAACGTCCGGAGCTCTCCCGGGTCACCACCACTTTCGTCCCCACGGTGCCCCAGATCTTCGTTAAAGTGGACCGGGACAAGGTACTCAAGCAAGGGGTGGACATAGGTGAAGTCTACCGGGTTCTGCAAGCCTTCATGGGCGGCTACTTTGTGAATTACTTCAACCGCTTCGGCCGCCAGTGGCAGGTGTATGTGCAGGCCGAGGGGGAATACCGGGCCGCCGCCGAGCAGCTTGGCCAGTTCTACGTGCGCAACCAGAACGGCGATGCCGTGCCCTTGAGCGCCCTCACCAGTTTAGAACAGCGCTCGGGGCCGGAGTTCACTATGCGCTACAACCTCTACCGCGCCGTGCAGATCAATGCCGTCAATGCGCCCGGGTACAGTTCCACCCAGGGAATGAAGGCCCTGGAGGAAGTCTTCAAAGAGACCATGCCGGCTGAAATGGGTTACGACTATCTGGGCATGTCCTTCCAGGAGAAAAAGGCCCAGGAAGGCGTGCCCGCCTGGGTCATTTTCGCCCTGTCGCTGTTGTTCGTGTTTTTGATCCTGTCGGCCCAATACGAGAGCTGGTCGTTGCCCTTCAGCGTGCTGTTGGGCACGCCCATTGCGGTCTTCGGGGCCTTTCTGGGAATCTTTATGCGAAATATGGAACTGAATCTCTATGCCCAGATCGGCCTGGTCATGCTCATCGGCCTGGCGGCAAAAAACGCCATCCTGATCGTGGAGTTCGCCAAGGTGGAGTACGAGAAAGGCAAGGACATTGCCGATGCGGCCCTGGAGGGGGCGCGTCTCCGGCTCCGCCCCATTCTCATGACGAGCTTTGCCTTTATCCTTGGGTGCATACCCCTGGCCCTGGCCTCGGGGTCTGGGGCCATTGCCCGGAAGGTCATGGGCACCGCGGTCATCGGCGGCATGGCGACGGCCACCGTCATCGCCATCTTTCTGATCCCGGTCACCTTTTATGTGGTGGAGAAATTTTCTCACCGCCAAGGCAAGGAACACCCCAAGCCTGCCGCAGACAGGGACGATTCCCCCGGCGATCAAGGAGACCAGCCATGAGGAACCTGTTCACCACTCTGCTGATGATCGCACTGCTTGGCGGTTGTGCTGTCGGTCCGGACTACCAGCGGCCTGCGTACCCGGTGCCCCCTGACTTTCGGGGAGAAGGTTCAGGTATCCCCACGAAACCGGCCGAAGCTTCCTTCGGGGACCTGAAGTGGTTTGAGGTCTTTAAGGACCCCAAGCTCCAGGAGTTGATCAAGATCGCCCTGCAGGAAAACTACGACGTGCAGATTGCGGCCCAGCGGGTGCTGGCGGCCCGGGAGCAGGTGACCATCCAGCGGTCTTTTCTCTTTCCCACGGTGAATGCCAATAGCCAGTTGGAAACCACCCGCACCTCAACCCGGGGCTTCACGCCGTTCAATGTCACCCTCAGGGAGCGCATGGCGGGCCTGGTCTTCGGCGACCTCTCCTGGGAGTTGGACTTCTTCGGCCGCATCCGCCGGGCTACCGAAGCGGCCCGGGCTGAGTTTTTCGCCTCGGAAGAAAACCGCAACTTTGTCATCCAGATCCTGGTCACCGACCTGGCCCGGGCTTACATCGAGCTTCGGGCACTGGACCAGCAGTTGGAGATCAGCAACCGCACCGTCAAGACCCGGGAAGAATCCCTCAAGCTGGTGAAGGCGCGCTTCGACTATGGCTGGGATTCCCTGACGCCGGTACTGATGACCGAAAATCTGCTCTATGGGGCCCGGGCCGTGGTTCCCGACCTGAAGCGGGCCATTGAACAGAAAGAAAACCTGATAAGCATCTTGCTGGGGCGGAACCCGGGACCCATCCCCCGGGGTAAGTCTCTGCTGGGGCAGGATTTAACCGTCTCCATCCCACCAGGTCTGACTTCTTCTCTGCTGGAGCGGCGCCCTGACATCCGCTTTGCCGAGCAGACCCTGGTGGCGGCCAACGCCCGCATCGGCCAAGCCAAGGCGCTGCTGTTCCCCAACATCAGGATTACCGGCGTCTCCGGGTGGGAATCCGCGGCCTTGAAAAGCCTGTTCACCGGCCCGGCCAGTTTCTGGGATATCGTGGCGCCGGGCATCACCCAGCCCATCTTCCAGGCCGGGCGGCTCCGGGCCGGGGTCCGGGCCGCGGAGGCCGTGAAACAGGAAGCCCTGCTCACCTACAAAAAGTCCATCCAGCAAGCCTTCCAGGAAGTGTCCGACTCCCTGGTGGGGGTGCGTATGCTGAAGGAAGTGCGCCTCGAAACCGGCAAACAGGTCAAGGCCTTGAGCCAGCAGACCGACCTGGCCTACCAACGCTATTATGGGGGCGTGACTCCCTACCTGGAGGTGTTGGATTCCGACCGGCAGTTATTCGAGTCCGAACTCAGGTTAACCCAAGACCGGGCCAACGAACTCCTGGCCGTCATCGCCCTCTACCGGGCCCTGGGCGGCGGCTGGCAGACTCAGAACGACACTGGCACATCACCGCACCCCAATATCTCCAAGTAAAAGGGCCCGAAATCGAGATGGGGATAGGCATCCATACCGGTGAGGTGGCGGTGGGCAACATCGGCTCGACAAAGCGCTCGAAGTACGGGGTCGTGGGACGCACGGTCAACCTGACGGCGCGCATCGAAAGCTTCACCGTAGGCGGGCAGGTGCTCATCTCCCCAACCTTGATAAACGCCGCGGGACGGGGTCTCATTCTCGGTGAAGAAGTCAAAGTCCACGCCAAGGGCATGCGGCAGGCCCTCAATTGTCAGGAGTTGCTGGGCCACGAAGACTACCCGGAGCTTTTGCTCAAGGAAGAGGTGGCGGGCTTCACAACCCTTTCACGCGGCACACCCCAGATATTCACGCATGTTTGGAAAAGGAATTGCCAAAGAACCACAACTCGGATAAGAACAAGGAGAATTGCCGAAGCAAACCGGAATCCTGCCAAAACTCCTCACTTGCCGGGGGGCCTCATAGTGAAGCTACGGATCGCGGCCGGTATGGCCATTGTCCTCATAATAATATCGGGCCTCAACGGCAGCCCCGCCCGGGCCCAGGAAAGTCTTCCCGAACTGATTAAAAAGGTGCTCCCCGCGGTGGTGACCGTGGCTGGATTTAACGCGCAAGGCAAGGTCATCCGCATCGGCAGCGGCTTCTTCGTTGATGCGCACGGTCATCTCATCACTAATCTACACGTCATCAAAGGGGTGGCCCGGGCCGAAGTAAAACTGCCCAAAGGGGAGGTCTACCCCCTGACCGAGATGGTGGCCGCGGATGACAAGGCCGATGTGGTCAAGTTGGCGGTGAATCTGCCCGGCGGCTCCCCCCATTACCTGACAGTGAGCAACGACCGCCCCGCAGTCGGCGAGCACGTAGTGGTCTTGGGCAGCCCCCTGGGACTGGAACACACCGTGACCGACGGCATGGTCTCCGCAATTCGCACTATTAAGAACCGGGGGGAATTCCTGCAAATCTCGGCCCCCATCTCCCCCGGTTCCAGTGGCGGCCCGGTGGTCAATATGAAAGGCCAGGTCATCGGTATCACCACCTTTCAGGTAAAAGGCCAAAACATCAATTTCGCGGTGCCGGGCTACCGGGTGGTGGCCCTGAAGGATGGCCCCCCTCGTCCGTTACCGGGCCAGGGGGCCAACGGCAAAACCCTCCCGGCGCGACCGGGGGTGAATATCCCGCGCCCCCAGATGCAGGTGAATTAGGATTATGGCGGTCTATCGCCCCTCAGACGAGTAAGGTGCGCAGAACATCGCCCCCGCCAAAAGCGCTTTTTGGCACACAACTCAGAATTAATGAAATCGACGCATTGATCCGGGAACTGGATCGGTAAGGGAGAGGACGAAGCATATTTCCCGCAAAGGCGTGGTTTCTTTGGCCACTCCCGTTAGTCGCTGCCCCGACCTGCGCGGGATACCTGCTAGTCGATTTTAGGTTTCTTAACGGGGCCGCTGCTTTTTTCCGGTTTCTTGGCCAGCGTTTCCGTGTCGGTGTGATGGGCGGCCCCGGGTTTACAGACGACATATAATGTCCCCTTGGAGTCCTTGGTCTTCCTGACCGTGGCCTTGATTCCTTTTTTCTGCAATTCAGCCGCTTTGGCCTGAGCCTCCTTGCTGTTCCGATACTGACCCACCCCCACTTGCGGGGATTGGGATTGGGCGCCGCCGGCCTTGGCCTGGACCTTTTCATGGTCTTTCCCCTTGGGCAGCCGTGCCTTGGGAGCCGTATCGAAGCTATTCTGGAACTTGAGCTTTTGGACCACCTCCTGGCGCACCCGGCGCATTTCTTCTTCCCGGGCCTTGGGGTCCTTAAGGATAGTTCCGGTTTTGGCCTTTTTCTTGGCGGGAACCAAAGCCACGGGAGGGGAAAGGGGCGCGACGGACCCGGTGACCACCGGCCTTGGTTTCTCCGGTTTGGCCGCCGCTGCTACCGGAAGCGTCGCCGGAGCTTGAGGCGATGGGGCGACAGCAGGCGCAGGAGCGGACGCCACCGGGATCGGATTATTTGACGCACTACCGGTTTCCGGTGCCGCCGGGGTTACGGCTGGGGGGCCACCAGCAACTCCTTCCGGCGTCCACTGGGCCATTTTGGGCCCTTCCGGGGACATGAGACCCCAGGAATAAGCCGCCCGGTAGATATCCCCCCGTCCCGCCAGGGCTCCCAGCGCGAAACTCATCATCATTAAACCCACCACACCGATCCCGGCGAAGATGGTCTCCTTGAGCCCCAGAGTCAGATGCCACCCGGTCTTTTTACTCTTTTTTCCCCGGCCTGTCTCCACTTCACCTCCCGTGGGATGTTTCTGCTGTAAACCCGGTAAGCCCAATTGTCGCCGCACCTTTCCTCCTGTCGCCCTACATGGTTTCCGGGGCCTCCACCCCCAAGATCCCCAAACCATGCGCCAATACGGTCTTCACACTTTCTACCAGCCAAAAGCGGGCCTGGGTCAGTTCGGCATCGTCAGAAATAAAGCGATGTTTGTAGTAATAACTATGCAATTGTGCGGCCAGTTCCGTCAAGAAATAAGTGATACGATGCGGCTCCAGATTACGGGCTGCACCTTCCACCAATTCCGGGTAATTGGCCAGCATCTTGAGGAGGGTCAATTCCTCCGGCAGGGTCAGGAGGGCAAACCGGGCCGCATCCAATGCCGCCATCTCGATGCCCTGGGCCGCGGCCTGGCGAAAGACCGAGGCCAGCCGGGCGTGGGCATACTGGACGTAATAGACCGGATTCTCGCTGTTCTGCTGTTTGGCCACTTCCAGGTCGAACTCCAGGTGGGCGTCGGGCCGCCGGGAAAGAAAGATGAAGCGGGCCGCATCCTTCCCCACTTCGTCGATCACCTCCCGCAAGGTGACAAAAGTGCCGCCCCGGGTGGTCATAGCCACGGGCTCTCCCTGGCGTAACAGCGACACCAACTGTACCAGGATTACCTGCAAGCGGCCCGTAAACCCCAGGGCCTGGGCCGCGGCCTGAAGCCGGGGCACATAGCCGTGATGGTCGGCCCCCCAGATGTCCACCACTTGGGTATACCCCTGCTGGAATTTGTGCAGGTGGTAAGCGATATCCGAGGCGAAGTAGGTAGTGGCCCCATTGCTGCGGCGCACCACCCGGTCCTTTTCGTCCCCGAAGGCGGTGGCTTTGAACCACAGGGCGCCGTCGGCCTCGTAAAGATAGCCTTTATCGCGCAGCAGGCTGAAACTCTGCTCCACCCGGCCCTGGCGGTAGAGTTCGGTTTCGCTGAACCAGGTATCAAAGCCAACCCCGAAATCATCCAGGTCTTGCCTGATGCCCGCCAGGATGACGTCGCCCGCATAACGCCCCAGGGTTTTCAGGACGTCTGCATGGGGCTCCGCCGGCGGCGCTGCACCGCCTGCGGCCAGATAGTCCCGGGCCAGGTCCTTCATGTAATCGCCCTGATAGCCGTCCTCGGGAAATTCCACGACATCGCCGGCCAGCTCCCGGAGGCGGAAAAAGAGGGACTTGCCCAGGGTGAGAATCTGGTTGCCCACGTCGTTGATATAGTATTCCCGCACCACTTCGTAACCCGTGGCCTGCAACAGATTGGCCAGGGCATCCCCCAGGGCCGCGCCCCGGCCGTGGCCGATGTGCAGGGGACCGGTGGGGTTGGCGCTGACGAACTCAACCTGGACCTTCTGCCCCGCGCCCAGGTCGCTGTCGCCATAGGCCAGGCCCAGTTGGTGGATTTCGGGAATCACCTGGTACCAGTAGCTGTCGGCAATGAAAAAGTTGATAAAGCCCGGCCCGGCGATCTCCACTTTCTGGAGCATGCCTGCCGGGGCCGCGAGGTTGTTGATGATGATTTCAGCCACCT
>DZCR01000054.1 GCA_022736495.1 Desulfobacca acetoxidans | reverse complement strand
AAGATATCACAAAGCGGAGATTAATTAAAGCTAATTGTGAATCAATACACTAGATAAATCTCCGCACCATGTGTTAGACAAAATATCGGCTCTGCAGCGCTCTACAGTTAACTTACTAAAATAATTAATAATAAAATTCTCATTAACCTTTCCTTTGATCTGCGGTCTAACCCGGTAACTAAAGAGAATTTTGCTTGGGCAGAAGATCAGACAGCCATGAGGAGGGACCATGAAAAAGCTAATCCTGTTATCCATTTTGGCAACATCTTTTTTGGCGGCGCCAGCGGTGCAAGCGCAAATGGGACGCGGCCAATGCCTGGGAAACCGCAGCCCCATGCCCCACATGGGAAACCGCGGCGTCATGCCACAGCAGAGAGCGGCATGGTCGGGGAACCACGGATTTCCGCAGCAAAGCGCAGGACTGAACCATCGAGGCCGAGGATTCGACCATCGAGGTCCCAGGGCGGAGAACCGGAATTATCATCCTCAATACGGGCCCAGGCAATGGGCCCGGGGGCCCTATCAGCATCCCGGCCAGCACCAGGGGTGGGGACATAGCAATGCCCGCCCCCCTTACCAGGCAAGGGCGTACGGCAATTATCGGCCGCCTTATGGCCCGGCTGCCTATGGACCCAGGAACGGCGGCTATAATCGTGGCCCCCAAGCCGCGTTTGGACCTGGCCGCGCCCCGCAACCCTACTCTCATGGAACCAGCAACCCTTACGGGCCAGGTTCCGGAACTTACAACGGCTATCGGCCGCCCGCCACCGCCTCGGGAGTCCCGGGAACCATAACCCAGACTTCCACCACTCCATCCGGGGCCATCGGCACCACTAGAGCCGGTGGGTGGATGCGTAATACAAACTCCGGAACTGGCTGGACCGGCCATCACAATACCCGCGTCTCCTCAGAGTCGACCATCGGCGGGGTGACGCCTCCCGTAGCTGCCGATTAGGGCGCAGTTAATTTTTTGTTATCCCAAACAGCTTGCCGGCAGGGCCCACGCGGCCCTGCCTTTTTTGGGCCTTTCGCCGCCTTGCGCTCTTGCCGCGCCACAAAAGCATCAGCCATCTCGTCGGCCAGGTGCAAGGGAACGGCAGGGCCAGAGAAATAAAGGGAAATAAGCCTTTGACTTCCCTGCCGGGCCGGCGTGTTATATACTTTCTATCAGGGCCATGGGTACGGCGGCCCAAGCGTTCATGGTGCCCTTCAGGCATCACGGGAGGATTCATGCAGATTAAAGAATATGCCAAGGTCGAAGCCACTCATTTTGATAATGAGCAAGCCAAAGGGGTTTCGGCTCGGGTAGTCATCGGCCAGCAGGACGGCGGGGACAACTTTTATATGCGGGTTTTTGAGATTGCGCCCGGCGGACACACTCCCAAGCATACCCATGCTTGGGAACACGAAATGTTCGTTCATCAAGGTGCGGGCGAAGTCTATGGCAATAAGCAATGGCACCCGGTCAAACCCGGCAATGTGGTGTTTATCCCCGGCAATGAAGAACATCAAATAAGAAATTCGGGGAAGGAGTTATTGGTAGTCGTTTGCCTTATTCCCGCCAGTGCCCCGGAACTTTAATGAACGATCAGGTGCGCGCGCGGGCTGCGACCAGGCTTTGGTTTATTGATGGGTTTTAACCAGGTGGTGGAAAAAGATCTGAACAAATTTGCCGGAAACCACTTCCCATAAGCTGAAACGCAAGGGTATCTCTTTGGCGAACTCGGAAGTGAAAGCAAAAAACAATTCCCCCGAGATCTTGCCCAACTCTCTCTCCAAGCGCGTGATAACATTATGGCGCTCTTGCGGGGCTACATCAAAGAGGCGGCAGGCTAGCGGCCGGTCAGGGAAAATCAGGCATTCGCCAAATTCGTTCAGGGGACATAAAATGTGGGCTTGCCGATAAATTTGCGCGAATCGGTCGTCTGAATAATTCCCTCGGTTCGGGTTTGGCAAGGCCTTTTGAGCGCGTCCCGCGTCCATGGCGCGCTGAACAACAGCTTGGCGTGTTTTCTGTCCCAAGGTGGTGTTCATCGTATGGCTGATATAAGTCGCTTCCATAAAGGTCATTTCTACCAGTTCACGGCAACAATCCATATGTCCCTGTCCGCAGAGTGCCGTTTTTCCCTGCTGTATGAGGTTGGCGTCCACCTCTTCCCGTAACCCGAGATAGTCCCTGAAAAAGGGAAATAAATCCACCAGATGTTTGCTCTCCAGGGAGGGCTCCCGGATGGTCAGGGCCCCCTCCTTTTTGCCGTATTTCCGCAAAAACCACCATTGATTAAAATTGGCCGGCTGGGATCTCAGTCCTTTGAGCTTCTTGCCGGCCAGCTTGTGGCCCAGACCTTTGCGGAGAAGATAGGCGGTGACCACCGTGCCCGTTCGGCCAATGCCATGGCGGCAGTGCACCAGCGCCTTTTTGCCTAAATAAAGGCATTCGTCCAGCCAATCCAAGGCCTTTTCCAACTCTTGCAGGTCCGGTGCCTCTTCATCCGGAATGGGGAAAAAATAGACTTCAAAGCCGGCGTCGGCTTCTATCCAGTGCAAGTCACAAAACTCGGCGCAGAGATTCATAACCGCCTGGATGCCCTGGCGCCGGAGAGAATCCAAATCGGCGTAAGACATGGGCGCATGCCCCACCGCCAAATTGTCCGTCACCCAATTCACCGTATAGCGCTCTTTGCCCATGAAACCCAGTTCTCCTGCATTGGCTCGGGCCTGGCTTTTTCAGGCCTCAATAAAGCTGGCATAACGCTCCTGAAAGTCCGCTGCGAATCTTAAAGCGTGCTCTTCACTGTCCAAACCTATATCCAGCAGGCAAGTCTTTCCCTGGAGAATGCCCAAAAGGGTCAGGCGAGGGAGGAGATGGCGGGCTTCCTGCCGGTCAAACCGGGCATCCAGGAGATCGCCCCGGGTTTTCACCGTAAAGCCGGCCCATTCCAACACCATCTTAATCAACTGTACCCGCCACAACCGCTGCTCGTACCCCCCCCCGCCCCCTTTGAAGCGAAAGGCGATATAATTGGCTTCCGGGTGCTCGCTGCACAGGGTGTCCAGCACGGCAAAATGGTAACCGAAACGCAGCACCAGGTGCAGATAATTTTGGGAAATTATGGCATAGCTGGCCAGCCCGGCCCCCTTAAGGCTCAGGATGCCGGCGCTGACGCGATCCAGCTCCTCCCAGTCCAGGTGAAGCAGACCCTGGCGCCAGACCACGTCAGGATGGCTCAAACCCTCCCAGCAGGCCCGCATGGGCTTGGATAAGATGAGCTGCGGCTCAATGGTCCTGGCGTCTTGCGTCTGGCTGTCCAGGCCGCCTTCCAGGTCCAGGACATACATGACCAGGGGCAACTCCGTGGCCAACCGCCGGGCCCGGGCCAGGCCGCGACCGTGGCGTCCCACCAGGGAAAACATCTCGGCCATGCCCTTTTCGTGAGCAAACCGCACCAGATCATTCATGCTGCGGCAGTTTCGGGAATTGAATTCCGGGGAGGCGGGATCCAGCAGATTAAGGGGTGAGATGAACGACATCAAAGCTTGTAGCCGTGAGGCAAAGGGGGTTTCAGGCTTGACCACCCCTCGGCCGGCGTATTTTTTCAGGCTCTCCACCTCTCCCTGATAAATCCGGCCATGACTGGCGTCCACCGTCACCACCTGTCCGGGGGTCAGGCGCCGGGTGGCGTCCACGGCGCCCACCAAGACTGGCAGGCCGTATTCCCGGGCCACCGCGGCGAAGTGGCTGGCCCGGCTGCCCCCGTCAGCCACCACGGCCCGCAGACGTTGGATGATTGCGGCGAAGGCCGGGGGTAGAGTAGGGGAAACCAACACCGCTCCTTCGGGCACGCCCCCCAGTTCAGTCTCTCTTCTGACCAACCACACTTTTCCTATGCCCAGACCAGGGCTGGCGGTAACCCCTCCGTGCAGCACAATGGGTTGGGCAATTTCGGGACTCTCCTTAACTTCCTGAAGGTCTTGTACAGATGCGGGCCCAGGTTTTAATGGGCGGGATTGCAGCAGGAACAGTCTTCCCTGCTTGTCCTGACACCATTCCAGATCCTGGGGGTGCCCACCCAGCTTTTCCAAAGTCAGGCCCCATCCGGCCAGCGAGACTGCGGCCTCTGGCGCGAGACAGGCCCTGCCAGGGTCGCCGGGCTTTAGCGGACAATTGGGGCTGGCAATTCCGGCCAGCAGCCGGGGCGGCCTCTCTCGGCTCAGATAATGGACTTCTGGCACCGTGCTGCCGTCCACCAGAGACGCCCCCAGACCAGGGATGGCGTAAACGGCCAGGCAGGGGGCTTCGCCTGCCGGGGGCTGCGGTTCCCAGGTGTAAACCACGCCGCTCACCGCCGGATCAATCATCTCCAAGACCAGAACCGCCATGGGGGTTTCCTGGTCAGCCAGACCGCAGCGGAGGCGGTAAGCCACCGCCCGGGGGGCATATTTGCTGGCCAGAACTTCCTTATAGGATACCATTATCTCGGAATCGGGAACCTTCAGGAGACTGGAGTATTGCCCGGCAAAGGACGCCTTTCCGTCTTCGCTTAAGGCGCTGCTCCGCAAGACCCAGGGGCCCGTCAAACCCTGGCGCCGGCTATCCTCCAGGCGGCGGTGGATTTCGTCTTGCACCTCGGGTGGTATCTCCCCCTCCCGGATCATGGTCCCCATTTCCCCGGAGAGCTCTGCCAGCCGCTCCCAGTCGTCCACCCGCACCTGGGCCAGAACCTCGTCCAGGCGGTGCCGCAAGCCATTGTGCTCCAAAAAAAGAGAAAAGGCGCGGGTGGTGACCACAAACCCATGGGGAACGGGAAGACCGGTCTCCCTGTGGATCCGCCCCAGGGTGTGCGCCTTGCCCCCGGCCATCTCCGGGGCATCTCCCGCCTCGCCCAGCGTCAGGGTGTAGGGGGGCCGGCAATCCGCCTCTGGCAGGGAAACCGCTCCCAGCAAAGACAATTCCAGTCGCTGGAATTGCTCCTCCAAATCATGATAGGCCGATGGCTGCATGGCTAGCAAAGCGCGGATGAGAGACCCCACCGACCAGAGCAGGGCCCGCACCAGGCTCTCCACCCTGGTCCAATCAACGCTCACTTCCTCATGCAGGAGTTCCTCCAGGTCCGTGATGAGCTCCAGGCTCTTTTTGTCGTGGCGCAGGAGTTCTTTGAAGGCCTCGTATTTCAGGCGCAGGAGTTTACCAGGGGCGAAGACCTGGAGAGTCCAATACTTGAAGAGTTGGCGGAGATACATGGCAAACCAGGTTTGGGTGGGAAGGGACTTTAAAAGGAAGGACGGGAGCGATGGACCCGCCGGCCTTCACCTTCAAGGTGATCAATCTGCCATATTTGCAAGTTGCGCCGTTGCCGCGGACAGGGCGCTGGCCACCTTCTCTTCCAGTTCGTCTTTGTCAATGGGTTTGATGCAATAATCAAAGGCACCCATTTCCTTGGCCCGGCGCGCCGTTTCCAGGGTGGGATAACCGGTCAGCATAATTACCTGGATATGGGGCGAGACCTTTTTCAATTCCTCCAGCATATCCACGCCACTCATCTTTTTGAGCCGGATGTCCAAAATCGCTACCTCCACCGGGTGAGTTCGAACATGCCCGAGGGCCGCTTCCTCTTCGGTAAAAACTGTTACCTGATGGCCTTTCCGTTCCAGGATGCGTTTGATCATGACGCCGGCGTCCAAGACGTCGTCGAGCACTAGAATATCACCCATAACCCCTCCTATGAGGCTTTCTGATAACTGTTCGGCTTCAAATTCGTCACCAGGTCCCTACAAGAATCTGCCCCGAGTTCATTCGGCGACAGCGGCAATTCCACCAGAAACACCGAGCCCGGCCCTGGTACTCTTTTGCCCGGCCCGGCTTCACCCCGAAAGGCCGGAGGGCTTGGGCTCACGGCGGAGATGGTGCCGTGATGATCCTGGATGATGCCAAAGGAGACCGACAGTCCCAGGCCGGTGCCGGCGCCGGGAGCCTTGGTGGTGAAGAACGGCTCAAATACCCTTTTCAAGTCTTCAGCTTCAATGCCGGAACCGCTGTCGGCCACCGTAACCAGCACCCGCTTGCCCTGGGGACAGATACTGGTTTTTATCCAGATGGTGCCGTCCTGGCCGATGGAATCAAAGGCATTATTCAAGAGGTTGATCCACACTTGCTTAAGTTTTTCCTTATCGCCGGTTATACGCGGCAAGTCTGGGTCAAAAGCGGTAACCACGTCGACCCAGCTTTGCTTGAAGGTGTGGCGGACCAGGTGCAAGACCTCCTCGATGGACTGGTTGAGATCCATCTCCTCCATTTTGCTCTCAAGGTTCCGGGAAAAACTCAGGAGAT
Organism: Desulfobacca acetoxidans; assembly: GCA_022736495.1. The sequence goes on along the minus strand of DZCR01000054.1, from coordinate 13,210 downwards.
CGGCGACAATGCGCCGGCAAATCTGGGCCTGTTTTTCAATAATCCCTAAATACTCAAAACTTTGCGTGCCTGCGGGTACGTCTTCCAGCAACATCTGCGCGTAACCCAGGATGATGCACAAAGGGGTGTTGATTTCGTGGGCCATACCTCCGGCCAACTTGCCCAACTGCTCCATTTTTACCGACTGCAATAATTTCTCCTGGTATTGTTTGAGCTCGGAAATATCCCGGACCGTGAGCAGCAGGCCGGCAATCCGGTCCTCAAGGTAAACCGGCACCTTGACCATATGCAGCCAGTAGCGCCGGTGGTTCCGGCTTAACAGGAGTTCCTTGCTCAGGGGAAGGCCGGTCTTAATGATCTGCAGATCTTCCGCTTGATGGCTTGCGGCTACCTGGGGAAAGATCTGGGCATCCGATTTGCCCAAAATATCCTGTTCCTTCAGGCCAAAGAACTGGCAAAAAGCCGGATTAACCGCCCGGTAAGTGAGATGTTCATCCTGCAAACTCACCAGGTCCGGGGTAACGTCCAGGATGGTTTTGAGCAGCTGCTGCTGCCTGGTTAGCGTCCGTTCGGCCTCCTTGAGGTCGGTGATATAGGTATCCAGATTGAGAGCCATAAAGTCGAAGGCCTCAGCCAGGCTTTGAATTTCGTCGCCCCTGATTTCCTGGTAAACCGGGCACTCCCGGCAGGCTTCGAATTTCTGCTCGAAACCTCCGGCGGCGCACTCAGGGCACATGGTTCCCACCAGATACCAGCAGCGGCGGCGAGTATCGCCGTAGGCCGGGCATTGGGGCTGCTGACAATCCTTGATATCCCAGCAATTGCGCTTGAGCTGGGGCCCGGTCTGGAGATCTAGATTTCCCTTGACTATATCCTCAGCTGATACGCGCAACTTGTCCAAACGCCGGGTGACAGTGCCGGCAAACAGGGTGCCCAGCACCACCGCCATCAGACCGGCCCCGGCCGAAATGCAGAAAATGATGAAGAGAAGCCGGCGCACGGCGGCCTGGGCTTTGACCTGGGACAGACCCACCCGCACCGTTCCCAGGCGCTCATTACTGAGGGTGACCGGTATGGCGAAATCGTAGACCCGCTCCTCCCCTTGCTTCCCTCGAACATCCAAGAGTTGGATCTGCTGAGGCGAACCCAGGGGCACTCGATTGGCGTCTTTGAGTTCTATGGGAAAACCGCCCTTGAACGTGTGGGACAATATCTGGCCGTGTTTATCCTGGACAAAGACATAGCTAATGTCATCACTGGATTCTTTTAATTCGTCCACCATATTTTTCAGGCGGAGGAAATCCAGAGCCAACAAGGGGTCTGCGGCGCGGCCCGAGAGAGATAAGCCCAGGCTCAAGCCGCGCTTCTTGATTTCCCCCAGCATGGCCTGAGTGGCAATTCTGCTCACGAAAATAGCCGAGAGCAGGCCGAAGACCAGGACTACGGCGGTGATTCCCAAAATTATTTTGCTGCGAAACGACAGCCTGGTTAAAAACCGCATAATGCCCTCACTCCCTGAGGCTCGCTCCAGTTAAGTTAACGATGGGACTTAGGGCCGCCTCCGGATTCCACGATATCGGCCAGCCGCCGCACCCGGTTAAAGTCCGCGTCCTGGGCCGGGATCACCGCGACAAAGCCGGCTTTTTCCAGGATGGCTTTATCCTCTGGGTTCCGCATATTCAAGGCTAACAAGGCCTGTTTGATCTTTTCCACTACGGCCGGGTCCAAGCCTCGCCGGGCGGCATACACCCAGCCCGGATACCAGGGAGAGTACGCCAGGACGCGAATTTTCGTGAGATCGATCTTGTCCCTCAAGATATTGAGAGTTCCCTCGCGAATCAGGCCCACATCGTACTTCCCCGAATACACCGCCATGACCACCCGCTCTTGCTTGCCGCCGGGCCCGGTGGCGAAGGTTATTTCGGAGAAATCCTCCTTGCGCAGGCCGTTATCCAAAATCAAGCCCCAGGGATAGAGATAGCCTCCCGCGGAGGTGGGGTCAACAGCTATCAGGCGTTTGCCTTTCAAATCCGCCAGGGTTTTGATGCTGGGATTATCGGCGCGGCAGATGATCTCCCCCCGGAATTTTTCTTGGCCCAACGGTTCCACAATCCGGGCGAAGGCCCGGGCCCCATCCCGGTCCGCGATCTTTACGTAAATGAAGGGATTGCTAAAGCTGATATCGATGAGCCCCTTGCCCACCATCTGCATGTGTTCATCAAAGGTATCGGGAAAAACCTGCCGGATGGTCAGACCGGTGACGCGACTCAGATATTCTATTATCAGGTGGTGCCGCTCATAGGAGACCGTATGCGCGTACTGGGGCAGATAAGCATAGGTGATGGCATTCTCCGGGCGGTCTATCGTGACCTCCCCCCGTTTGGATAAATCGATGGTTTTGGCCGACTCGTCATCCCCGCAACCACCCAGAAGCAGCCCGACACACAACAGGAGAGCCACGATTCGCGCACTCATGAACTTTACCCCTTAAAGTTCCCACGGGGCGCGCCGTTTCGCCCAGGCAAGGGAATCAAATCACATCTTTAACATTAATTTTATGATATTTTAGCCACTTCCACAAGGTAACGCGGCTTACTCCCAAAATTTTGGCGGCTTCGCTCATCTTCCCTCCGGCTCCTCTTAAAGCCCTTACCAGCTCTTCCTTGTCCCGGGCCGGGCTGCCATCCTGCGCTTTGGAGTTCCCCCGGAACCGGGCCACGCCCCTCTGGTTGAGGTGCATCGGCAGATGCTCCGGCAAAATATACCCCTCCGGGCACAACATAAAGGCATACTCCATGGCATTGATGAGCTCGAGCACATTGCCTGGCCAATCATGCTTCGTCAAGAGCTCCATGGCCTCTTTGCTAAGGCCAGCCACGAGTTTGCCGGTCTTGAGCCTGGTCCGCTCGATGAAGGACTCCGCCAGCAGGGGAATATCTTCTCTCCGATCTCGCAGGGGCGGCAAATGCATGGGGATGACATTGAGGCGATAAAACAGGTCTTCCCGGAAACGGCCTGCCGCCACAAGCTGGTGCAGATCCCGGTTAGTCGCCGCGATCACCCGCACGTCCACCACGATGGGTCGCTGGCTACCCTCTCTTTCGATGACTTTTTCACATAAAACCCGCAGCAGCTTGGCCTGGATGGTGGGGGAGAGGTCCGCCACCTCATCCAGAAAGATGTCGCCCCCATGGGCCGCTTCGAAATGGCCGGGATGGGTTGGTTCCGCTTCGCTGAAAGCTCCAGACCCGGGCCCAAAGAGCTCGGTCTCGAGCAGCGATTCCTGTAGGGCCTTACAGTTCACCCTGATATAAGGCCCCTGGCGCCGCGGGCTGAGATTATGAATAGCCCGGGCCACCAATTCCTTGCCGGTGCCGCTCTCACCATAAATGATTACCGAAGCGTCGTTTTGCGCGACGCTGGAGATCAGGGAAAAGAGCTGCAGCATCGCGGCAGACTTGCCGGTGATCCCCTGAAAGCCGTCCTCCTGGCTAAGTTCCCGGCGCAATCGGGTGATAAGCCGTTCCTGTGCTGCCAACTCGCTGATATCCATAAAGAATTCCACGCCCCCCAAAATCTGGGCGTCGTCGTCCATGATGAGAGTCGCAGTTTTCAGGACGTGTCTCAGGCTACCATCCTTGTTGGCCAGGACGCATTTGGAGGGCGGAATCACGCCGTTTTGGAAAAGCTCGCACAGTTTGCGGGTGGGGGATTGCTCCGTATTGAAACAAGCGCTGCACCTGATCATGGCACAGCTCTGACCAATGAGTTCGTGGCGCGTATAGCCGGAAATCTCCTCCATGGCGCGGTTGACCGTATGGATTGTTCCCTTGGGGTCCACCACTACCACTCCTTCCATCATGGTGGCACTCACTTTTTCCCAGAGTTTCCCCAAATCTCCTTGGAACATGGCGCTCCTTTTAACCGGCGGCAAATTATTTTTAGGTTAAGTTAACTGGTTAATTATTATTTTTACCATTAACATTTTTAACGCCCAGGCTCAATCAAAAAATAATTGACAACTGATATCAACATGTTTTATATGTTAATTGTTAACTGAAATGATGTTTTGGGGATAGGCCCAGCGTACCAAACCGACCCAAGGGAGGCGTACACCGGGGCGGGTCTAAATAATTTCATTAAGGAGGCTTATTGTATGAAGAGAAACACCTGGATTCTTATTGGCATGGCGGTCATCCTGGTCGCCTTCGCTGCCCTGGTGCTGACCGCCCCGGCGGAGGCGGGCAAGCTGGAGGAAGCCATTGCCAAGACTCCCGCGGGCACCGGGCCGGGGCAGATCAACCCTGACGCCCCCAGGGGCTTTCTGGGCATTCCCGGCGGCCCCACCCCCTTCTGGTTCTGGGGCATCTTGTGGGGCGTTTGGGTGGGTTGGATCTTCTCTACCGTGGGAGCCTTCGGCGGCATCATGGCCGGGGTGGGCCACATCAGCGTTTTCGGCCTGGGTGATTACGCCACCAGTTTCCGGAAAACCAGCCCGGTCCTGAACAAGCTTATCACCGACTCCATCCGGACTTCCAACCAATACCTGGTAGGTCTATCGGCTCTCATGTCTTCCGTAACCTATTACCGCATGGGCCGTTTGGTCTTGCCCTTGGGTATCGCCCTGGCCATCGGCGGCATCGCCGGGGCCTACCTGATCCCGGTGCTCACCGCCGGCAAGATTAGCCTGAAGGCGTACGTAGGTTATTTCGGCCTGGTCGTTTTAGTGATCGGCTGCTTCCTCTTTTATGACACCACCCCCAAGGGGCAGGAAAAAAAGAAAAAGGCCAAAAAGGCCGCTCAGGCCTTTCAGGAGGCGGTAAAAAAAGGCGGGGAAAGTGCGGCCCAGGGAGTGCAGGTGAAGTCCTGGGGCTTAACCCGGGTAGATTTCAGTTTTTATGGGGTGGAATTCCACTTCAACCCTCTCTGGCCGGTCCTGGGCGGCTTCTTCATCGCCGCCCTCTCGTCCTTCATCGGGGTGGGAGGCGGTTTCCTCTATGTGCCCTTTCTCACGTCCGTGACACAGCTCCCCATGTACGTAGTAGCCGGCACTTCGGCGTTGGCGGTGTTCATCAGCATGATCACCTCTATCTTCACCTTCATGTTCGTCAAGGGCACACCCATTGACTTTCTGTTCGTGGGCGCCGAACTGATAGGCATCGCCGTCGGCTCCGTGGTCGGGCCTTATACCTCCAAGTACATCCCCGACGTCTGGCTGAAACGGCTGTTCGTGATCCTGGCCATTTACGTGGGCTTAGGGTACACTTTACGAGGATTTTTGGAAATCCGTCTGCCCGGCATTTGATGAAGACGCATAGGGGGGCCGGTAAACAACGGCCCCCCTCGGTGTCAGTCTCCGAACCGGACTTGCTATCCCATGCAGCCACTGATCCAATTTGTTGATCAATATCTCATCAGGTTCTATCGGCTCACCGGCCAGGCCGGAGTAGACTTTGTCATCGGCACCCTGGTCCTGGCGTGTATATGTCTGCTTATTGGGGAAGTTACCCTCTCGCTGGTCTCCCGGTTCACCCGGAAGAGCCTCGGTGAGAAAATGTCGGAAGCGACAAAGTACCAGGACCTGTCCATAGAGGCCTTGAAGGCCGGTAACAAGGAGGCTTATCAGGCCGCCAACCATCTGGCCAAAGATGCCTTCGGGCATACCTTCTTTCAACAGGCCACCCTGTCGGGCGCGTTTCTGTGGCCAGTCTTCCTGGCCCTGGCCTGGATGCAATCCCGCTTCTTGGAGGTGGAGTTCCCCATTCCGGGCACCAACTGGTCTTTAGGTTTCATCGGGGTTTTTATTCTCATCTATGTAGCAGCCTATATCCTGGTTAAAGGGGCAAAAAAACGGCTGAGATATTTTCGCAGGATACAAGCCAGGGCGGTTCATGACCCGACTCAGGGGGATAGTTTGTCCGCTCTGCCGGCCCCATCCGCACTACCTCTGAGCACAAATGAGAGGAGGAATATGCATGTTTAAAAGAATCGCCGTTATTTTCCTCTGCTATCTCCTCTATGTAACCTTAGCTACCGCGCTCTTGGCCCAAACCCGGACTCCCGACAAACCGGCGCCAGCGGCAGCGCCCGTGACCAAACCGGTGGTTTCCGAGGGTCCGAAAACCCCAGCTTCCTTGGTTCCCATTATCACCGCCCGCGAGGGCTACGCTATGTGGCAGAAGGAACCGGATAAGATTAAAATCCTGGATGTACGCACCCCGGATGAATATGCGGAGATCGGCCACGCTCCCATGGCGGTCAATATACCCAGCATGTTCATGACGTATCGCTGGAATCCGACCAAGAAAGATTACGTCTGGAAGGACAATCCCCAATTTATCCGTCAGGTCAATAAAATCTTCAAGCCCACCGACACCATCCTGGTGATGTGCCGCTCGGGAAACCGTTCCGGTCCGGCGGTGGAAAAGATGGTCAAAGGCGGCTATAAAAATTTATACGAAATTCAAGAGGGCTTTGAAGGCGACAAAGTCAAAGACAAGAACGATCCCAATTACGGCAAACGCACCAAAAACGGCTGGCGCAATGCGGGCCTACCCTGGACTTATGACCTCGATACCAACCTGATCTATCTTCTCAAGGAGAAGCCTAAAGGGAAATAAGAGGTATGCCGGGGCCCGCCCCTGGGCCACCAATTGAAAAGGGCGGGCCAGGGGGCAGAATTTTCAACAGAGTAATTGCTCACAGAAAATATAATGTCAATAAGTTAATTATGATAACTAATAAACTTACATTGAAAGTAATCGGTTATAAGGAGAGAGGATAGTTTTATGGCAACTGAGGTTTGGAGCATCTGTTTCATGTGCACGGTGCGCTGCCCGATTCAGGTGATGGTGGAAAACGATGACGTTACCTGGATCCAGGGCAATCCCCATGTTGGGGGCATTGAAGGGGCGTTGTGCGCCAAGGGAAGTGCGGGGCTGTCTCTGCTGCATGATCATGAACGGCCCCAGTACCCGATGATCCGCACCGGGGCCCGGGGCGCCGGCCAGTGGCGCCGAGCCAGTTGGGAGGATGCCCTGGAATATGTGACGGACAAACTCAGGTCCATCCTCCAAGAGCACGGGGGGCAAAGCCTGGTGTTCGGCGAGCGGACCAATCTCAACACTCACATCAACAAGGCTTTCGTAAAGGCCCTGGGCAGTCCTAACCACTTTACTCACGACGCCCTGTGCAAGGGGTCCTCGAACACTGCCTTCCGGACCCTGACGGGCTACACCGACGGTCAGATGTCTGTGGACTACGCCAATACCAAGCATATTATCATGTACGGTCGCAACCTCTTTGAATCTTTAGAGATTGCCCCCATCAACAATCTTCTCAAAGCTATGGACAAGGGGGCCAAGCTCACCTACATCGACCCCCGGGCGACTATCACCGCCACCAAGGCCCACCGGTACTGGATGATCCGTCCCCGTACCGACCTGGCCTTGAATTATGCCCTGATCCATACCATCTTGAAAGAAAGGCTCTATGATCAGGATTACGTGCGCCGCTGGGTCTCCGGATTAGACGAATTGATGGCCTTCGTGGAGCCTTACACTCCCGAGTGGGCCGCAACGGAAACAGGCATCCCGGCCAATGAGATCGTGGCCCTGGCCCGGGAGGTGTCCGAAGTCAAACCCGCGGTTACCTTTCATTATGGTTACCGGGCCGCTCATCACACCAATGAGATTTATCTCAGGCGGTCCATTATCATCCTGAATGCCCTGATGGGCAGCATCGAGGCTCAGGGTGGCTTGGTCATTCGGAAAGGCCCCAAAGCCACGGGGCGGGGCGACATCGGCAAGTACGTCTCGTCCCAGGAATTTCCTAAAATTACCGCCCCCCGGTTTGACGGCTCGGGTCTTGAAGCCTTTCCTATCGCTGACTCCAGCCACGGCAACCCCCAGATGCTGGCCCACGCCATCCTGAACGAAGACCCTTACCCCATCAAGGCCCTGATCGCCAACCGCTTTGAACCGCTGCAGTCCATTCCGAACAGCGCCCAAGTGCGCCAGGCCCTGGACAAGCTGGACCTCATCGTCGCCATTGACGTTAATTTTAGTGAAATTGCCTGGTATGCCGACGTCATTCTGCCGGAATCCATGTATCTGGAACGGGCCGACTCCATTCAGCTGGTGTCCGGGGCGCGGCCCCAGTTGCGCATCCGCCGCCAAGCCGTCTCCCCCCGCTACGATACCAAACCGGCCTGGCAGATCATCAAAGAGCTGGCTAATCGGTTGGACATAGGGCAATATCTGCCCTATGAAACCATTGAGGATATCTGGAACTTCCAGTTAAAAGACCTGGGAGTGAAGCTGGAGGATTTTGACGCCAAGGGGTTCGTGGCGCTTACCGACAAGGCGATTATGATGGACCGGAAAGACGGCCTCAAGTTCCTGACTCCCTCGGGGAAGATCGAATTGGTGAGCTCTCTTATGGAAAAAGCCGGCATACCTTCGTTTGTGCCTTACGAGCCGGTAGCGCCACCGCCGGAGGGCCAGTTCTGCATGATGGTGGGGCGTTGCGCCGTCCACACTCATATGTCCACCCAGAACAACCCGATGCTGAACGAGTTGGTCCCGGAGAACGAGGTGTGGATTCCCACCAAGGCCGCGGCAAAACTGGGCATCAAGAACGGTAACTATGTGGAGGTGCTCTCGCCATTGGGCACCAAGGGTAAAATCAGGGCCAAGGTTACCGACTTTATCCACCCTGAAGCCGCATTCATGCTGCACGGTTTCGGCAAGACTGTGCCGGCCCAAACCCGTTGTTATCAGAAGGGGGCCAGTGACGCCCTGCTGCAAGAAAACAATTCTGATAAAGTTGGCGGCAGCCCCGCTTTGGATGAAACCCTGGTGCAGGTGCGCCCCCTTTCGTGAGGAATCCCATGAGCAAATACTTTCTTCTGCAAGATCAAAAAAAGTGCATCGGCTGTTTGAGCTGCGAGGTTCATTGTAAAACCAATAAAGGACTGCCCTGCGGGCCCCGTCTGGGGCAGATCATGCCTGTGGGCCCTAAAATGGTCGCGGGACTACCTCAGCAGGCCTTCGTCTTCATGCCCTGCTTCCACTGTGAAGACCCCTGGTGCGTACCCGTCTGCCCCACCCACGCCATGCGCAAGCGGGCGGAGGACGGCATCGTCTATGTAGAGGCCGCTCTGTGCGTGGGCTGCAAGTCCTGCATCACCGCCTGCCCCTGGGGCGCCCCCCAATGGAATCCGGAGACGGGAAAAGTGGTGAAGTGCGACTACTGCATGGACCGGGTGGACCAGGGTCTGGAGCCTGCCTGCGTGGCCAAATGCGTCACCCATTGCCTGAGTTTCGGCCGGGTCGAACAGATGGACACCACCAAACGGGAGCGCTTTGCCAAGACCGTGGCCTTTGAGTTGGAGACGGTGGTCAGCGCGCGTTAAAAAAAGACACCACTGCCGGGGCGGGTTATGAGGCTCGCCCCGGCAAACTGTTCCCTTGATTAAGAAAATAGGGAGATAGAGAATTATGGCTAACAGCGGGCAGCCTTTGCTACATGTAAATATCTGTACCTTTCCGGGTAAAAGTTTAAGGGAGCCGCGGGCCGTCCAAAAGGCTTTCCTGGAAGCTATGCAAGAGCGGTCTCTGGACGACCTCGGGCCGCTGGAAGTTCACCTGGTGGGCTGGCGGGGCATTGAAGGCAGAGATGTGGTGGTGGAGGTCCTGGATGCTGCCGGAGCTCATCTCTATGAGCTCATCACCCCTGACATGGCGGCCCGCATTGTTCAAAGCCACGTGGATGAGAAACGGCCGGTGAAGCGCTGGCTGGTGGGCAAAGATTTTCGCGACTTTGTTGAACCCCAAAAACGGTATATCTCCGAATTGGTGGGCCAGATCGATCCGGTGTCTTGGGAGGAATACCAGGATTACGACGGTTATAAGGGGTTACAATCCTTTCTAAGCCAGGGATTTGATCCCTTTCTGCAGAAAGTGGTGGCTGCGGGTTTCTGCGAATTTTCCCGTCTCACCACTTCTTCTCTGGGAAGGCGGTGGTGCGAACTGCGGGTGGAGAAAGAACAGCCGATTATTGTGGTCAACGCCGCTTCCCCCACGCCCCACGCCAGCAGTGAAATGTTTCTGATGGAAGGTTGTCCCCACCAGGTTTTGGAAGGTATTCTCCTGGCGGCCAAAACTTTGAAGGCTCAAGCCGCCGTAATCTATCTGCCCGAGGAGGATGAGTTGGCCCGGGAGAGGCTGCAAGAAGCCATGGCGGCTTGCGTGGCAGCTCCCATCTGGCCCAAGAAGGAACCCTTGGTGGAAATCAAGCTGGTTTCCGGCCATGGCCGCTATATGATGGAGGACGAACAACTCCTCATCCGCAGCCTGACGGGGCTTTTGCCCCGGAGCTTCCTGGACAGATTTCCTCGGCGGGTTTTCCTCACCCATAGCCTGATGACTATAGCTTCTCTGCCGTTTATCGCCCAGACTCCGGTGGCCTGGTTCCGTAAGTTAGGAGTAGAATGCGCGCCGGGCACGGTGGTTTTCCGCCTGCACGGGTCGGTGGAACGCCCCGGTTTTATAGAAGTGCCCTTGTCCGCCACCTTGCATGACATTATTAACGGTGAAGGCGGCGGGTTCAGCTTCGGGCACACCCCGAAGGCCATCCAGGTGGGAGGCCCCCTGGGGGGAATTTTTCCCATGTCTTTGCTTAATATGAACCTGGCCCACGATACCATTAAAGAAATGGGCGCGACTTTGTCCGTGGCCTCTTTGCAAGTTCTGGACGAGCGGGATTGCCTGGTCTCTTTGGTGCGGGACCAGGTGAAATTCATCCTCGATCAGCCGGGGGGCCAGTGCCCCACTTGTCAGGTCGCCCTATTAAAGATCAGTGAACTGCTGGATCAAGTCTCCGAGGGGATAGGGAGTGTGAATATCCTCAAAGAATTGGAAAACCAAGGCCAGGCCTTGAAGATGAAGGGGGCCTGCCAACTGGCCCGCAATGCGGTGAACCCCCTGTTGACCGCGCTCCATTACTTCCCGGAAGAATTCCGCCTGCACCTGGAAAACAAGCATTGTCCGGCCCGGACCTGCCCCAAGCTGCTCCTGGCCCCCTGTCATCAGGCCTGCCCAACCGGCATCGATATTCCCAGCTTCATCGGGTTAATTGCCCAGGGCAACTTTCAGGAAGCCTGGGAGGTGATGCGAGAGGACAACCCCTTTCCCTGGGTGTGCGGCCTGGTATGTCCCCATCCCTGTGAACGGGCTTGCGTGCGGGCCACCCTGGACGAACCCATCAACATTCGTTACTTGAAAGCCTTTTCCTCCGAGTGGGTCTCCAAACACGGGAATTTTCTCCCGCCCCAGCCGGCTCCGGCCAACGGCCACAAGGTGGCCATCATCGGCTCCGGGCCCGCCGGGCTTTCTTGCGCCTATTTTCTGGCTTTACGCGGCTACGAAGTAACGGTTTTTGAAGGGCTGAAAGAACCGGGCGGCCTGCTAATGGCCGCCATTCCCGACTACCGGCTGGCCCGGGAGGTGGTGCGGAAAGAAGTCCGGCTGATCAAGTCTCTGGGTGTGAGGATCAAAACCGGGGTCATGGTGGGCCAGGATGTTACCCTGGATGAATTGCGGACTCAGGGCTATGAGGCCTTCTTCCTGGGAATCGGCGCTCACTTGGGCTACAAGTTAAAAATCGAGGGTGAAGCCGATTTTCCCCAGGTCCATGATGTGATCTCTTTTCTCCAGGGAATTTATCTGGGGAAAAAGGAAAAACCCGCTGACAAGGTGTTGATAATTGGCGGCGGCAATGCCGCCATGGACGCGGCCCGCACCTGTGTGCGCCTGGGGTGCTCCGAGGTCCACGTCTCCTATCGCCGCACCCGGACCGAGATGCCGGCCCACCCCGAGGAGGTGGAGCAGGCCCTGGAAGAAGGGGTGCAGATACATTTTCTGACGGTGCCCATCAAGATAGGTGGCGATAACGGCCAGGTCACTCAGGTGGAATGCCTGCAGGCCGCCTTGGGGCGGCCGGACGCCAGCGGCCGGCGTCGTCCTATACCCATTCCGGAGAGCAACTATCTCATCGAGGTCGGCGCGGTCATCACCGCTATTGGGCAGCAACCGGATTTCTGTCCTTTCCCGGAACACCCGGTGCAAACCACGCCCTGGTGCACCATCGTCACCCAAACCGGCAGCACCCATACCAGCGTGAAAGATATTTTCGCTGGGGGCGACGCAGTCACCGGCCCGGCCACGGTGGTGGAAGCCATCGCCGCCGCGAAACAAGCGGCTGCGGAAATCGACCATTACCTCACCGGGGCCACCACCCCGGCCCTGGTGATGAGTCCTCAAAAACGCCGTAAAGTACCTTTTCAAACCATCCCGGCCGCAGAAAAAATCGCCAATCACCGTACTCCCATCCCGATGTTGGACGTAGAATTGCGCAAAACCACCTTTATGCCGGTGGAAATGGGTTACTCCGACGCTCAGGCCCAGAAAGAAGCCAGCCGCTGCCTGCGCTGCGATGTGTGTATCCGCTGCGGCACTTGTGAAAAAACCTGCGTTCGGATGCGGGTGCGCGCCCTGAAATTTTCCCAAATCACCACCACCGAGCGGGTCCTCACTGACTACCCCCTGGCGGCCAACACCTGCATTGCTTGTGGCGCCTGCGCCCTGGCCTGCCCCACCCAGGCCATTGATTACATTGAGGGGCCGGATTATCGCGAGGTGCGTCTCTGCGGTACGGTGTTAAACCATCTGGAGGAAGAGCATTGTGCTTCCTGTGGGGCGCCTATTCCCCCATCCCGTTACCTGGGATATGTCAGCAAGCGCAGCGACGAAGCCATGAACAAACAAGTGCTGCGCCGTTTATGTCCTGCCTGCGCCAGGCAGGAAAAGGCCCAGCAATTTGTCAAGTTTTAATCGGAGACCGCGCAGCCAATCCTCCCCATGATTACTTCACCTTGACCCACAGCAACCGGGCCACGGCGGGGCCCGGATTGCGCCATGCGCCGGGGATGTCCGAGGTCAGGTATATGACGTCCCCGGCCTTCAGGGTATGCACCCCTTTCCCTACCCGCACCTGCAATCTTCCCGACAAAACGTAGCCGACCTCTTCGCCTTTATGAAAAAAGAAGTGGGTCGGCAGCGTTGCTTTTGGAGAAATTTCAATGAGATATGGTTCAGCCTTGCCATTGAAGTCCACCGGATACAGCAGCCGGGCCTGCAGGGCCCCCTCA
>DZCR01000053.1 GCA_022736495.1 Desulfobacca acetoxidans | reverse complement strand
ATTCCGTTGCAAAGTTCCGGTTAACCATGATACTGCTTCTTTAAGCTTCATCGGCGCCTCGCTCCGCTCAGTGTGTTCTTCGCAAAATCACCTTAGCACAGACGGACCGATGAGGCTTATTTTTTCAATAAATCAACCCCGATGAGACTTTTGCAAGAGGCTCATCTGTATGTGCTATTGACAGGGCGTTATTATGCGCCTTGCCAGGAGCCCCTCCGTGTGGTACAAATTAATTTCACGGTGGGCGTAGCTCAGTTGGCAGAGCACCGGGTTGTGGCCCCGGCGGTCGCGGGTTCAAGTCCCGTCGTTCACCCCAAAGATTTCAAGGGGTTAGGCTATTAAAGCTTAACCCCTTCTTTTTATTACCCGCACCCAACCCAAATCTCATTAAAGACCATGGGGCGCAAAATGATAGACTGGGAGTCTCGAAGTATATACTTACACCTTCACCAATGCCCAAAGTCCATAATCATCTAGACTGATAGAGCTTCCCCCGCGAAGTCCGGAATTAAATCCTGCCGAACATATTTGGGAGGAATTAAGGGAGGAGAATTTCGCTAATAAGGCATGCCGGGATCTTGATGAGGTAGAGGATACTCTGTCAGGGCTGGAATGATCTCGCCAGAGACCCGGATAAAATCCGTTCGATGACAAGTTTTCCTTATCTTAATCTTACTTGTTAGATGGTGACTTGGTATTAGGGGATGTCCTCCTGTAGACGAATAGATCCGGCTCAATGAACCGCATTGCCCCCAAAAATATTACAAGACTGGCGCAGAGTTCATCCGCGCCAGCCTCGTGTATGTTGTCCGGCTAATTATTAGCCGCAGGAGTCGCAGCCGGAGGAGCAGGAGGAAGGCGTGCAGGAGCACCCACTCTGTTGCTGGGTGGGGGTGTCGCTAATGCCCACGATTTTGATGTTGAACTGCAGCGTCTGTCCTGCCAGAGGATGGTTAAAGTCCACCGTGAACTTATCGGGCTCAATGCTCAATACTGTGCCGGACACGGGGCCTTGCGGGCTGGAGAACCGCAGCTGTTGGCCCACCTCAACCGGATGGCCTTCCAACATGGAGGCGGGGAACTCCCGTTTGAGATCCTCCCGTGGCTCCCCGTACGCCTGATCCGGGCCCAACACCACTTTCTTTTCTTCCTCCAGGGCCATGTCGACGACCGCATCATTAAAGCCCTGGATAATCCCCCCGCCGCCAACCTGAAACTCTAATGGGCTGCGGCCTTCACTGCTGTCAAATACCAAACCGTCTTCCAGGGTTCCGGTGTAGTGCAATTGGATGAAATCCCCATTCTTAACTTTACTCATAACTTCTCCTATTGTTCTGGGACAGAGATAATTTTCCCTGCCGCGTTAATGACTTGATGGTAAATGAGGTGGCGCCTGCTTTCAAGGCTGGTCGCCCCGCCAGCCGGTCAATAGGTTGCGGCGACCTTGCCCGCCTGTTAATCTATTGAGGCCGGGAGGGCTATCCTGCTAAAGCTTCACCACATCCTGGGCTTGAGGCCCCTTTTTCCCTTCCACTATTTCGAATTCGACTTCCTGACCCTCCTCCAGGGTGCGGAAGCCTTCACCGGTAATGTTGCTGTGGTGGACAAAGACATCTGACCCATTTTCCAGGGAAATAAATCCGTATCCCTTGGAATCGCTGAACCATTTGACCTTGCCTCTTTCTCGCATATAACCGTTACCTCCAAAAAATCCTGCCATGATGGTAGTGCGGGGAAAAAAGAAAGGGAGCGACCGAAAGCTTTCCCTTCCTGGAAAGGCTTACAAGGTCTGTTATCCCTGGTTACTTCTTAAATTTTATAAAATAATTCCATATTGTCAAATAATTGCTCGCGCACGACGCCGCCAAGTGGCTGGGTGATACCCGTGGGCCGACATCCGTCGGGACCCTGCCGCCCTGATGGCAATCGAGGTGCGCCAGGGGGACGACTGGTACTACCTCAGAACCGCGCTGCCAGGGGTGGCTGGAAAAGCGCTTCAAGCCGCCGGGGGCGCCATCCCGCCCGCGGTTCGACCAATACCAGAAAATGCGGTGCCAAAGGATAAATCTGCCCATATAACCAATTGATATAACTTGATATTACAAATTTGACTGTTGAACTTGAGTATAACACCTCACCCTATAAATAATCTTGCAAAGCCTTTTTCAAGAACTGCCGGGCCCGTTTGAGCAGGCCGTCCACTGCTTGGGGGCTGAGGCCCAGTTCCTCGGCAATCTCCTGGTAGGAGAGCCCCGCAAAGCGCTTCAGGACCAAGGCCCGGCGCTGGTTCTCGGGCAGGGCCTCCAGGAGCTGCTCCAGCCGCCGGCTTAAGTCCAGCTCCTCCAGGGCCTGGAGGGGGGTGGCCCCGGCATCGGCGACCAGGGGGGCGTCATCCTGGTCCAGGGACTCCTGAGGGTGGCGCTGGCGCAAAAGATTGAGGCAATGGTTGGCGGTGATGCGGTGGAGCCAGGCGCTCACCGTGGCCTTGGGCTCAAAGCGGTGGGCATGTTCATAGACCTTGAGAAAGACCTCCTGGAGGGCGTCTTCTGCCTCCAGGGGGTCTTTGAGCAGGCGGTAGGCGACCTGGTAGAGACGGCTCTGATGGCGGCGGATGAGTTCCGCCAGGGCAGCCTGGTCTCCCCGGGACACCCGCCGGAGCACGGCATAATCCAGGTCGGCGGGTTCGGCGGTCAAAACAGGGTAAAATAAATCGTGTCGCCCTTTTTACAACCCCGGAGCTTTTCCATGTGACGCAACGGCGCGAACTCCCTCCGTAATTCTTCTTCCGTCAACCCCAAGTGGGCGGCGACCTCGGTCATGGGAACCTCGCCCCGTTCCTTCACCAGGTCATAAAGCTTTTGCTGGGTCGGGGTCAAATCTTGCCCGCCGGGGACGTCCTTGAGACTTTTGGCCGTGTACACCGCCCAGGGGTCGCAGACCACGGCGGGGCTCAAGGCGTCCATGTAACAGTCCTCACAGAGTTCCTCCCCGCGGTATTCCTTAATCTCGTCAGCGTCCACTGCGGTGCCGCACCGAGCGCACTTCTTATCCGACATGCTCACTCGCCTCCTTCCCGTATATTAGACTCATAAGGCTCTAAGAAGTTAGAGCGGATGCCGATTTTTAAATCCCCCTAAAGCCCCCTTGGGCAAAGGGGGACTTGCACAGGAATTCCGTTAAGTTCCCCCCTTTGAAAAGGAATAATTGCCCTCCAAAGATCCTGCATTGGTGAGCAGGGCGCGCCTGATACCAAGTTGCGCTCATAGAGGTAAAAAAAGGCTTTTTCCCATAGAGGCGGCCCTCCGTCTGCGCCCTCAATCCAGGGCGGACCCGCGTGTCCGCCCCAAAAAATAAAAATTATTCGTATGACCGCAACGTGGTATGAGGCCGGAAAAAGAGGGGCGGTGCGAACACCGCCCCCGCACCCCTGGTGAAGGGGTAATACCGAGTTGCGCGCATAGAAGTAAGGAAAGCTCACGGTCTGTAGGAGCGCAACAGAAGGTGCGCCCAAACCTGAGGGCGGTTAACGGCTATAACTCGTAATTTCCTTCCATCTCCAGGATAAATTCACCGTGCTGATCGGAGGGCTTAACGATAAACGTGCCGGACCCCTTGACAGTGCTCAGCTTGCCGATGCCTTTGTAAGCCTCCCATTTCCCCTTGGTCGCGGCGCCGTGCTTTTCTCCATGAAACTTGGAGTAAACTGCGCCATGCTGGTAGATGGTGGTGGCGTACCCGGTCATGGGCCCATCACCTTTGATGCGGTCATGGAAGCCGACGCTGCGCCGGGAAACAAACTCGCCGGCCACCCCGGGGGTGTAATTAATGGGCTCACCCTCCATCTCGGTGAGCATCAAGGTGTGGTTAGGGACATCGCCCACGGAAAGCATTTCCCGGCGGGTGACATAAATTTTGAAGCTGGCTTTACGTTGCATGGTAGTACCTCCTTGGACAGGTGGTTGTATGGATGCAAGCCGTTGTCGCGCTCCTGATCACTCAAGATGTTATATATCCAATTCGTTCAATTCAAGGACGTTGTTCTGAATAAAATCGCGCCGGGGTTCAACTTTATCGCCCATGAGGACGTTGAATATATAGTCCGCCTCGCCGGCGTCGGCAATATTAACTTTTAAAAGAGTCCGGGTCTCGGGGTCCATGGTAGTTTCCCAAAGCTGCTCCGGGTTCATCTCGCCCAGGCCTTTAAAGCGTTGGATAGTTATCCCCTTTTGCCCTTCTTCCAGGACGAAGGTTAACATCTCGTCCAAATTGACAAAATCCCAGGACTTGTCCTTACTCTCCAGGCGGTGGGGCGGGGCCTTGAAGTCGGCCATGTCCTTTTGGTCCAGGCGCACCAAGGCCTGAAAGTCGCTGCTCCCTAAAAGCTCCCAGTCAAGGCGGATTTCCACGGCTTCGCGCCCGTGGGTCGTTACGAGCAGCGCCCAGCAGGTATGCTCCTCATCGAATTCCAGGCGCGCCGTTAAATTTTTCGTGGCGTTCAGGGCCTGTAGCACTCCCTGCAGCCCTGCTTCCTGGCGCAGGCTCTCTTTGGAAACCACGTCGTGGTCCAGGAGCAGGCGCACCACTTTCCGGGACAGACCACGTTTTTCGAAACGGCTCAAGTATTCCTGAAAGGCAATGACCTTTTCCAAGGCCTGGGCCAGGGGGGCGCCTTCCAGGGTGCGCTGGGGGCCCAGGCGCAGGCGCTTCTTTTCGATACCCCGCTGGAGCAGGTAGGTTTTGAACTCGCCGTCATCCTTGAGGTAGGTCTTTTCATTACCCCGGGTCAGGCGGTACAGGGGGGGCTGGGCGATGTAGAGGTAGCCGCCCTCCACCAGGGGGGCCATCTGGCGGTAAAAAAAGGTCAAAAGCAGCGTGCGGATGTGAGCCCCGTCCACGTCCGCGTCCGTCATGATAATGACCTTATGGTAGCGCAGGTCATCCATATTGACGACTTCCTGGGAGAGGTCGGAGCCCAGGGAAGAGATCAGGGTGCGAACCTCCGTGTTCTCCAGCATCTTCTCGAAGCGGGCCTTCTCGACGTTGATGATCTTGCCTTTGAGGGGCAGGATGGCCTGGAAGCGCCGGTCCCGGGCCTGTTTGGCGGACCCGCCGGCGGAGTCGCCCTCCACCAGGTAAATCTCGCGGCGGGAGGGGTCCCGTTCCTGGCAGTCCGCCAGCTTGCCCGGCAGGGTCATGTCTCCCAAAGCGCCTTTTTTGCGCACCAGGTCCCGGGCGCGGCGGGCCGCTTCCCGGGCCCGGGCCGCCTCCAGGAGCTTGGTAAGGATGTGCCTGGCCACCGCAGGATTTTCCCCCATAAAGGTTAACAGGTGCTCGTAGAGCATATTTTCCACCAGGCCCTTGACTTCGCTGTTGCCCAACTTGGTCTTGGTCTGGCCTTCGAACTGGGGGTGGGGCAGCTTGACGCTGATCACCGCGATGAGCCCCTCCCGGATGTCCTCACCCTGGAGGTGGCCGTTCTTGAGATTCTTGGGCAGGTCGCTTATGCCCATGTACTGATTGATGGCCCGGGTGAGCCCGGCTTTGAAGCCAGAAAGGTGCGAGCCGCCTTCCCGGGTGTTAATGTTGTTGGCAAAGGAGAAGATCTGCTCGTTGTACGTGTCGTTGTATTGGCAGGCGATCTCCATCTGGATGCCGCCCTTGGCGCCGGATAAATAAATCGGGTCCGGATGGATGGGGGTCTTATTGCGGTTGAGATACTGGACAAAGGAGACGATACCGCCTTCGTAGTGAAATTCGTTTTTACGGCCCGAGAGCTCCTCCAGCAGATGAATGCGTACCCCGCCGTTGAGGAAGGAGAGCTCCCGGAGGCGCTGGGCTAAGATGTCGTAGCTGAAATTGGTCTCGGCAAAAATTTGGCCATCGGGGAGAAAGGTCACCTTGGTGCCCCGGCGCTTGGTCTTGCCGGTGACGGTGAGCGGCGTGGCGGTTTTGCCCCGTTCGTAGCGCTGGTGATAGACCTGGCCGTCCCGGCGGATCTCTACCTCCAGGTATTCGGAGAGGGCGTTGACCACCGAAACCCCGACGCCGTGGAGGCCGCCGGAGACTTTGTAGGCGCCGGAATCGAATTTGCCGCCGGCGTGCAGGCGGGTCATGACCACTTCCACCGCAGGCAGATTTTCACCGGGATGCAAATCCACGGGAATGCCCCGGCCGTTGTCTTCTACGGTGACGCTGTTGTCCGAATGCACGATGACCTTGATTTCATCGCAATACCCGCCCATGGCCTCGTCGATGGCGTTGTCCACCACCTCGTAGACCAGGTGGTGGAGGCCTTCCGGGCCGGTATTGCCGATATACATGGACGGCCGTTCCCGCACGGGGTCCAGGCCTTTGAGGACCTGGATCTTGTCGGCGTCGTACTTCCCTTCACCAGATATTTCTATGCTTCCGCTGGCTGCAAAATCTGAATCTTGGTCAGGCAAAGGGTTACTCCTTTTGTGGGTCAAAAATCAATTCTCGGGGATTTTCAGGGTGCCCCGGATCAGTTCAGGCATGGTTTGGGGTGAGAGCCGACTCTTGCAGGGCAACCCTTTGAAGCCCCAGGTAAAGCGGTCTATGATCCCCCAGATGGTAAGAATTATACCAGGAAATTCCCGTTTTATCAATATCATATACGGCCTGAGGAAGGGTACGACGCCGCCAGTCAGGGGAGAGCATTTGATTTATTTTGCGTGTTTTGGGTGGCTGGAAAGCTCACGTTCGCGGCTTACAATCCATGACCCGGGGCACTGCCGTAACTACTATTCTCATAACCTGCGCAGTTCCTTGCATTCCCCCTCCTTGCCTCCCAATGTCGGAGGCCTTGGATAGCTTAAACCAAAGCCATCATCACAGACTCATGGGCATGATGATGCTGAAGTAGTGGGGGTCCGTCTGCTCCACCAGCTTGCAGGGGCGGTCCTTTTCGTTGACTTCCAGGATCACCATGTCGCTGGTCATGGCGTTCAAGGGCTCCAGGAAATAACGGGCGTTGAAGCCGATCTCCATGGGGAGCTGGTCGGGGTCGCCCTGCTCCATGAGCACGCCCACCACCTCATGACCTTCTCCTACCTCGGGGTTGTTGAAGGTGACTTCCAGGTGATCCGGCATGATCTTCAGGATGACGCCTTTGAAGCGTTCGGTGGATAGCAGCGCAATGCGCCGGATGGTGTCGAAGAGGATCCGGCGGTTGATGGCGAAGCGATAGCCGAAGGACTCCGGGATGATGCGGCGATAGTCGGGAAATTTTTTGTCCAGCAAGAGGCGGATGAAGAGGTAGCGGTCATCCGCCTTGAGCGCCAAACTCTGCTTGCCCAGGCCCAGGGAGACCTGCTCTTCCTCGCCCAGGAAGCGAATCACTTCGGCCATGCCCTTCCGGGGGATGAGGATGCCTTTCTCGATGCCAAACTGGCCGGATTCCGCCAAAGGGCGTTCGATGAGGGTGAGGCGGTGGCCATCGGTGGAGATGAGGCGCAGCCAATAATCCAGGTCAGGTTCGACGCCTTCCTCCTGGGGCGGTTCCGCCTCGGCCCCGCCCCGGGGAAATCCCACCCGCTCCCAAAAGATGCTGGAGAGATGATACTGCAGGTCGTCGGCGCTTACTGAAAAGATGGTCTTTTCGATCATGTCCTTGAGCATGTGGCTCTCTACCTTGACCAACTCCTGGTCGGTAATCTCAGGGACCGGGGGGAACTGGTCTGCGGGCAGGCCGTGCAGCTGGTAGCGGGCGTCACCTAACGCGATCTTCAGGTTGGAATTTTCCGTGCCGGTGAGGTCCAGGGTCTCTCCGGGCAACTCCTTGATCAGGTTAAAGAAATAGTGGGCCTGGACGGTAAGGGCGCCGTGCTCCAGCACTTCCGCAGGATAGAAACCCCGAAAGCTGACCTCCAGATCGGTGGCGGAAATGATGACCCGATTTTCATCGGTCTGCAGGAGAAAATTAGCCAGGATAGGCATAGTGCCCCGGCGGTCCACCACTCCCAGGGTCCGTCCGACTCCCTTCAACAAGGTTTCCCGATCAATCTTCAGGCGCATAGAGCTTTTCTCCTAAAAGATAGAAAAATTAACAGCCGTAATAAAGCACCGATGTTTTGTTGATAAGTAAGTCAAGATACTTAATTTATTAATAATTTTATCGACGAAGAATCTTTCCTAACTTAAGGTCCTGACCGGGTTATGCGCAATGAGAACCGGGAGGCCCCGGGGCTCTGTCGAAAAGTAAATTGGTAAAGTTAGATACGCTATAAGGTTATGTCAACATGGGCTGTTTTTTTCTGGTTCCCAAGTTCAACTTGGGAACCAGAAAAAAACTCATTTACACACCGCGCCCTGACTGCCGGAGCTGACCAGGCGGCTATAGCGGGACAGATAGCCATGCTTGATTTTGGGTTCCGGGGGTTGCCAATTTTGGCGGCGCCGGGCCAGCTCAGAGTCGTCCACCAACAGGGTCAGGGTCTTCCCGGGGATATCGATCTTGATCTTATCGCCCTCCTGCACCAGGGCGATGGGGCCGCCGTCCGCGGCTTCAGGGGAAATATGGCCGATAGCCGCGCCCCGGGTGCCGCCGCTGAAACGGCCGTCGGTCAAAAGCGCTACCTCCTTATCCAGGCCCATGCCGGCGATGGACGAGGTGGGGGTCAGCATCTCCCGCATACCGGGGCCGCCTTTGGGGCCTTCGTAGCGGATGACCACGATGTCGCCGGGTTTGATCTTGCCATCCAGGATAGCCCGAGTGGCGTCTTCTTCAGCGTCAAAGACCCGGGCCACCCCTTCATTGACCAGCATCTGGGGGTCC
This sequence comes from Desulfobacca acetoxidans, assembly GCA_022736495.1. The sequence goes on along the minus strand of DZCR01000053.1, from coordinate 10,825 downwards.
ACGGCCGATTGTTTCACCACCCCGCCGTCCGGGGCCAGGTTGCCCTTGAGAATCGCGATGCCGCCTTGGGCGTGGTAGGGCTGGTTCAGAGGGTGGATGACCTCGGCGTTTTTGACTTTGACGTTCGCCAGGTTGTCCGAAACGGGCAGGCCGGTGGCGCTCAAGGGCGCGCCATCCACCAAACCGGCCTCCATCAGCACCTTCATGACCGCGGGGACGCCGCCGGCGGCGTCCAGGTCCTCCAGGTGGTGGGACCCGCCGGGGCTCATGGAGCACAGGTGCGGGGTTTTGACGCTGATCTCGTTGAACAGGTCCAGGGGCAGGTCGATGCCGGCCTCCCGGGCGATGGCCGGCACGTGGAGCACGGTGTTAGTGGAACACCCTAAGGCCATGTCCACCGCCATGGCGTTTTTGAAGGCCGTGAGCGTGGCAATCTGCCGGGGCAGGATTTGTTTGGCGACCAACTCCATGATCTTCATGCCGGCCTCTTTGGCCAGGCGAAAACGCGCCGCGTGCACCGCGGGGATGGTACCGTTCCCGGGCAGGGCGAGCCCCAAGGCTTCGCTTAAGCAGTTCATGGAATTGGCGGTGAACATGCCGGCGCAGGAGCCGCAACCGGGGCAAGCGCACTCCGCAAGGTCTTTGAGGTCGTCTTCGCAAATCTTGCCGGCTTTGACCGCGCCCACGCCCTCAAAGACCGTGATCAGGTCCACCGCCTGGCCTTGAAAGCGCCCGGCCAGCATGGGCCCGCCGGAAATCAGGATGGCGGGAATATTGAGGCGCAGGGCGGCCATGAGCATGCCAGGGATGATCTTGTCGCAGTTGGCCACCAGGATAAGGCCATCCACGGGGTGGGCGGTGGCCATGATCTCGACGGAGTCGGCGATGAGCTCCCGGGAGGGCAGAGAATATTTCATGCCGGCGTGGTGCATGGCCAGGCCGTCGCAGACGCCGATGACCCCGAACTCCAGGGGCGTGCCGCCATTCAGGAGCACCCCGGCCTTGGCCGCCTGGGTAATCTTGTCCAGGTGGATATGACCGGGAATGAACTCGTTATAAGAATTGGCCACGCCGATAATGGGCTGATCAATTTCCCGGTCAGTCAAGCCCATGGCCTTGAGGAGAGACCGGTGGGGATATTTTTCCAACCCCTGTTTCATCAAATTACTGCGCATGCACCTGCTCCTTTAGGATGATTCGGTATTATGTGGCTCGGGGTGGGGTACCAGAGTCTCTTGAGGCTCCCGAGGTGCCTGCGGTTCCGGGGTTTCAGTGGTCTCGGGGGTTTCCACCGCAGCCGGAGCGGTCTCTGGCGCTTCAGCCGCGGCCTTTTTGGAGGCCGCCGACCGGCGCGGGCCTCGGCGCCGGGATGAAGAAGTCCGGCGGGTTTTGGCCGCAAGAGCCGCTTTGGCTTCGGGAACCGGCTTGGTTTCAGGAGCCGGTTTGGGCTCGGGAGTCTCCCGCTTGAGGTAATCCACCTGGATATCTTCGGGTCCCAGGCCTGCTTGAGGAGTCACCACGATCTTGAGATTGTAATGGTCTTCCAGGTCGAGGATTTCTTTGCGTTTATTATTCAGGAGGAAAGTGCCCACTTCCAGAGATACAACCGCCCGGACCTCCTGGATCGAGTTTTGGGCCACCTGGGTGGAGATTTGCCGCAGGAGGCTTAATCCCAGGGTATCCACGCGTTTAATGTGCCCCTGGCCATGGCAGGTGGGACACTCAATATAGGCGCTGACCTCCGCGGTGGGCCGCAGGCGCTGGCGGGAGAGTTCCAGCAGGCCAAACTTGGACAGGTGCCCCACGGTGACCCGGGCCTTGTCCTTTTTCAGGCTCTGTTTCAGGGCCTGCTCGACTTCCTTCTGATGTTTTTTGTCCTTCAAATCGATGAAATCGATAACTATCAGGCCACCCAGGTCCCGGAGGCGGAGCTGCCGGGCGACCTCATCGGCGGCCTCCAGGTTGGTCTTCAAGGCCGTATCTTCCAGTTCCTTGCCGCTGGTGCAGCGCCCGGAGTTGACGTCGATGGAAACCAGGGCCTCGGTGGGATTGATGACGATGGAGCCGCCGGATTTCAAGGGCACGCGCTCTGAGTAGATGCGGTCGATCTGGTCTTCCAACTGGTAGCGGGCAAAAATAGGGATACTGTCCTTGTAGAGTTTCAGGGCGTGAACGTGCCGGGGGGCCATGTCCATGATGAAGGTGCGCAGCGTCTGGTAGACATCTTTATTATCCACCATGATGGTGGTGATATCCGGGGAAAAATAATCCCTGACGGTCCGGGTGATGAGGTCCAGGTCCCGGTGCAGCAGGCAAGGGGCGACCTGGGTGGCCGCCGCCTGGTTGAGGGACTCCCAGAGCTTCAGGAGATATTTCATATCCTTGGCCAGGTCCAGGTTTTTGCTGGTTTCGCCGGCCGTGCGGATGATCAGGCCCATCTCCGGGGGCAGCCCCAGTTTGTGGGCCAAATCTTTGAGGCGCTGGCGCTCCTCTTCTTTTTCGATCTTGCGGGAAACCCCCAGGTGGCTCTGATTCGGCAAGAGCACCAGGCGACGTCCCGGCAGGGAGATATAGGTACTGAGGTAGGCGCCCTTGGTAGCGGATTCCTCTTTGTAGACCTGGACGATGAGCTCCTGGCCCTTGCGCAGCACCCGCTGAATCTTGGCCTTGGTCTTGCTCTGGGGTTTTTCCTGATAGCAATCGGGGTGCACTTCGGATAGGGGCAAAAAACCGTGGCGCTCCCCGCCGTAGTTGACAAAAGCGGCCTGGAGGCTGGGCTCGATATTGGCCACTACGCCCTTATAAATGTTGGCCTTGGTGGGCTCCCGGGAGGAAGACTCCATGGCCAGTTCCTCCATCTGGCCTTCTTCGACGATGGCGACCCGGAAGACCTCCGGATCGGCAGCGTTGACAAACATCTTGCGAGGCGGACTCATAAATCCCCCTGGCGGCACTGTTGGGCGAATTCTTTAAACCCGGGCTGACAATCCTGGGCAAACATACGATTGATTGCCAGGGGCAGGGCCGCTGGACTCTTTAAATTGCGGATGGGGCGCATCTCCCGGCGGCGGAAGAATGCGGTCTGCACCAAAAAATTGATGTCGCCTTGGACCGGCATGAAATAGAGGAAACCATCTTTGACGGTAATAGGCATGGGTAGGCCTGCTTCCCGGATCCGCTCCCAACACACCCAAGGATTGGGGTAGTGATTGAAATTCCGGTTTAAGAACTTGATGGCTTGATTTTCGATGTCCCCCAACTGGAAGCTTTCGATCATGACATCGCGCCCAAGTTCCGCATCCCAGGCCAGCATCCCGCCTTTCTGGGGTTTGAGGGGATTATTGGCCATCACTTCCATAACCATGTTAAATCCCTGGTCCCTTAATTCCAGGGCCAACCCCAGGCCGGGAAAATCCAGGGACCCCGTCAGATAATCCAGATCCTCTATATTATAAGATATCTTATCGACAAAGCGGTGCAGCCAATCGTAAACCTCTTGTTGAGAATGAACCTGTTTGTCCCAGGCATGGGACCCAACCAGGGAAAAAAGCTGGTGCTCCATGGCCTGCTGCATCACCATCTGCCCGTGATTGTGAAGGCGGCGCGGGCTGCGGGCGTCATAGAAAAACTTGCCCCCCGTAAAATTGAGGCCATGGAAGCTCTCTTGCACCATGAAATAGATCTGGGCGGGATTGAAGCCGAAAAAATGCCACAGATAAAAATCTTTTTCGACGTGGGCCAACATTTCCGGGGCAATGACAATCAACAGGTGTTGGCGCGCAAGCACGTCCCGGGGAGATTCCCCCAAGTCATGGGCCAGCCTGGTCAGGTCAAAGGCGAGTTGGAGCATGTGGCGGGCCCCCAGAGAGAGGGGCAAAAGGTCGTGCGGGGAGCAGTCTAAGGGGGCCACCACTTGGGCCGGCGTGATAACCTGGCCGGCTTCCTGGCTCATGAGATTGGCAATGCCCTCGACGGTAAGATCCTGGGACAGATTGAGAAAGTATTTGGAACCTAACATCAGGCGGGTGCCCTCACCCGCGGCGGCGTGTTCGAAGAGAATTTCACCCCGGAGCACCGCATGCTGAGCCCGCGACAGTCGCGGGGATTGGCCGTCAGGTTCATCGAGGACCAGGATTTGCCGGGGTTCCGCCAGGACCTCTAAATGGGGGTGCCGGTTAAGGTCTTTTTCCCGGGCGGCAATTTCGGCTAAGGAGGAGAAGTGGTGTAATTTTTCTTGGGCCAGAGCCACGCAGGAGTCAATATAGGGTTCGAGAGTGCCGCGCTCACGGGCGGCATCGTTCGCTAAGGGCATGAAAGTCCTGTAATATTGAGATGTTAAAACAAATTACTATCATGGACGCCCAGGATTGTCAAGGCACTTTACCCCATAAAGAGGGGAAAGCAGCAGCGGAAGTTAAGAGAACCTCTAAAAAAAGCCCATTGGCAGGATGACCGGAAAAATATAGGGGGCAAGCCAGCGTTGCGCTCCCTGTCTGTTGCCGTCACCGGGCGGCATCAGGGGGCGAACCCGCGGGTCCACCCCCAGGCCGGCTTGAAACTGGTCAAGTTTTTCCGGTTGAACCGATGGGGACGCCTTACATTTCGCTCTTATCCCGATAGACCAGCACCGGACGGGTGGAGAGGCGCACCAGGTTGAGGGCTTCGTCGCTGATCATTTTTAAATACTTGGAGCGCTTGTGCCCGTAGGCCCCCAGCACCAGCAGGTCATAGCGTTCCACCGCCACGGCCTTGAGGATTTCATCCACAAAGTCGCCCTGGGCCAATTTCTTGATGGGCGCGAAGCCGTAGTGCTTTAAGGTATCTTCGCCGGTGAGCAAACAGGATTCGGCGAATTCGGAGGTTTCGCCCAACGCGGTTTCCTGAACGTGGAGGATGGTGATATCCGGCTTGGACTTGGCGAAGAGGGGCGCGATGAATTCTAGCGCTCCCTGGTCGCACTGTGACCCCCGGTAGGCCACCAGAATTTTCTGGATAGGCCGGAAATTGCGCATGAGGAGCACCGGTTGCAGGGCATGGTGGAGAATCTTGGCGTGCACCGAGCCCAATAAAAAGCCCCGGATGGAGGAGCGTCCTTGGGAGCCCAGCACGATCAGGTCATACAAGCCTTCATTGGCGGCGTTGAGGATCTCATCGGCGGGGTCGCCCACGGCCACCAAGGGCTCACAGGGGACTTTGCCTCCCAGGCAGATCTCGCAGGCCTGGAAGATTTCCTCCACGGTTTTGTCCTCTTGGGCGTTGATGGACTTTTCCACGTCCTTCCGGGTGGTGAAGGGGGCATAGGAACTTTCCGCTACGGATTCCACGAGGTCGGGTTTGACGTAGAGGGCGTCCACATTGGCCTCGAAATGCTCCAAGAGATGACAGCAATAGCGCAGGGCCTGCTGCGACTCCTCACTTTGATCTACTGCGACCAGGATTTTCATCGGATCACCTCGCTAGCAAATATTACATTTTAAGCTTTGGCTTCGATGGCCGCAAGGAAAACCTCCACGCGGAGGTGAAATCTCCCTCTTTCAAAGGCGGACTTGAAGCATCCCTGGGTCCCGAGGATTCCGGTAAGTTCTCCCCGTGTTTCTGCGGCCGGGCCTCAGAAGAACCTTTTGCAGAGCGGGCGGGCCGCCTGCCGCCGTTGGCCTTACCGCATCACCAAAACCGAGGTCTGGCATTTGCTCACAAAGCGCCCGGCCCAATCCCGGGGAAAGAACCGGTCCAGCAGGGATTTTTTCCCCATGAACAGGGCCAAGAGGTCGGCCTGCAATTCTTTGTCGATGAAGTTTTCAAAATCAGCGATCTCGGTCAAGCGGGTGGTCACCTTGATCTGGCGATCCTCATAGTAATCGCCGATCTCGATGAGGCGGCGGTACACGTCTTTTTTCATGCCGCCTTCCTGGGAGAGGCCGATCAACTCCAACTGCGCTCCGTGCAGGGTGGCCATCTGGTTGATCATTTCCAGGGAATCCTGGCTGATGTAACTCTGGTCCAGGCAGGCCAGAATGCGGTTGATGGGCTGCTCTTCTTTGACCAGGAGCACGGAACAGCCGGCGTCATTCACCACTTTCTGGGGCACCGGGGCCGAGCCGTGCCAGATGCACTCCCCGCCTTTGGTGCATCCCAGAACGATGAGGTCGCTCTCTTCTTCCCGGGCCGCGCTCAAAATCTCCTGGGCTTCGTTGCCGGTGCGCAGGCGCACTTTCACGTCTTTCTTGGCCCCCCGGTGCACCAGCAGCTCTTCCCATTGGCCCCCGGCGACGGGAATCCACTCATAGCGCGGGGCCCCCAGGGCATAAGCCGAGCCCTCGCCGCCGGCGCCATGCAGAAAAGTCTCCCGGTACCGGTGCAGGGCCTGGGCCAGGGGATAATCTTCAATGGGTTGCGCCGCGGCTTCGGCGGGAGACACTGCCAGCAGCGTCACATCGGCCCAGGTATTGGCGGCCAGGCGGATCACTTCATTTAAAGCATAAGCGCTGTAGGGATGTGCATCTCCGGCGAATAAAATTTTCATCATCCTTCCCCTTTTTGGCGAAAAATTCAAAGTTCACGTTTTCTCACAGGCTGGAAGCCGGTGCTTACGGTCAATCCCCCAAGGCTTTTTTGACCGATTTTTTCAATTCATCGATCTTCACCGGCTTGGGGAAAAAGTCGTAGATGCGCTCCCGGATGGCCTCGATGGTGGCATCCAGGGTGGCATACGCGGTGAGCATAATAACCCGGGTGTGGGGGTAGAGCCGGTTTACTTCTTTGAGGATATCCATGCCGCTGATATTTTCCATTTTCAGGTCGGTAATCACCAGATCGAAGGATTGGGTTCTGATCCGGTCCAGGGCCATCTGACTGTCGGTAAAGGTTTCCACCTCATAGCCTTCGGCCTCCAGGATCTTTTTTGCCATATCACAGACAATTTTTTCATCATCGATCACCAAAATTTTCTTGGCCATGGTTACTCCCCTTTATCTTTGCCCTTAGCAGGTATCTTGATAATAAACGTGGTGCCCTGGCCCTCTGCGCTTTCCACCGAGATTTCTCCGTGATGCTGCCGAATGATGCCGTAACTCACGGACAATCCCAGACCGGTCCCTTTGGTGCTCTTGGTGGTGAAAAACGGATCAAAAATATTGGGCAGAATCTCCTTTTTGATGCCGGTGCCGGTATCCCGGACGGTCAGGACGACCTGGTCATGCGCTTGATCATAGGATGCCTGGATGAATAACTCGCCCCCGCCTTCCATGGCCTGAATGGCGTTGATGAACAGGTTGACCAGCACCTGTTGAATCTGGGGCGGGTCCACGGAGACCGGCGGCAACTGGCCGGCGATGTTGACCGAATGTTTGACCTTGGAGATTTTCAGCTGGTTGGCAACCAATCCCAGGCTGCGCTGCACGAGGTCCCCGATCTGGATGTCCTGCAATTCTTGCTTCTTTTGCCGGGAGAAATCCAGGAGATTTTCCACGATCTTTTTGATGCGCTCACTTTGGGTATAGACATCTTCCATGTAGTTTTTCTTGTCTTCGTCGCCCAGCAGGTCGTAAAGACTTATGTAGGTTTGGGCGATCAAAGAAATGTTGTTCAAAGGATTTCCCAGTTCATGGGCCACGCCGGAGATCAAGACCCCCAGGGAGGCCAGCTTTCCCGATTGCATCAGCTCCTGCTCCCGCTTTTCCAGTTCCTTGGCCATGTCGGTGATGGCCTGCACCGCCACCTGGATTTCGTTGTTGGGGATGATGGTCCTGACCGCCACCTCATGGAACCGTCCTTCGGACACCATTTTGATCATCTTTTCCATGATGGCGATCTCTTGAATGATAAACCGGAAAAAATATTGCCAGAGCAGGACCTGGATGACAAAAATGACCCCCAGGGAGACAATGAGCATAATAAGGTTATAGCTGACGATATAGCTGACGGTTTTGCGTTCCCTGGCCAGCAGGGCGGCCGATAGTTCGGTAAGCTCATGGCCCAGCTTTCTGATTTCCGCCTCTGACTGGGGGGGAATCTGCTTATGGAGGATAGCTTGCTGAACCAATTCCAAGTAATGTTTAAGATTCCGGAGCAAGCTCGCGTATTCTTGGTCACTTATCCCATGCAAACCGGAAACCAGGTAGTACCGGGAAGCTTGGAGCACATCATAGCGGTTTTTGCCGATTTGCAGCAACTCTTCAAGGGAGCCCAGATCCTGGTAGAGAAAGTAATTTTTTTCAGCTTTGCGCATTTCCAAAAACGAGATATTGACGTCATCGATGATTTCAATGGCCTGCAATTTAGTTAAGACCGCTTTAAAAGAGATATACCCGAACCCGCAGATCAGGCAGATGACGATGGCTTGAATGACTGCGGCGATAATAATCCTTTTTCTGATGGTGATCGCGGTTCTGAACAACGGCTCAACCTTTACAGGGCTCAGGTAAACGAACCGAATTTATGCGACTGGATGGACTCTTCCACCCGTTTTTCCACGGCTTCGGGAGCCAGTTCCTTCTCGAGCCGGACGATCATCTTGCGCTCCACCCGATAGGATTTGACAAAGAGCTTGATGGCCATGGCGATGCTGAGCAGCCCCACCGAGGTGATGATTGCGTCGATGGCGGACCAGGGGCCGAGCCCGAAAAGCCGGGAAAAGAAAGTGCCGATGGCGATGAAGGCTATGCCGGTGCGCAGGTAGGAGAGCTCGGTGCGTTGTTTGGCCAACAGGGTGCGGTATTGGGCTAGATTAGTCCGGGATTGGGCCAGCCCGGTGCGGGCGCCGCTCATGCGGGTGCGGAGTTCCGCCAGCTTGTTGCGCATCTCGGCCCATTCGGTGCGGGACAGAGACCAGTTGGTCCGGGATTCGGCCCATTCCGTGCGGCTGCGGGCCAGAGTAGTGCGGCCCTCGGCCAACTCCGTCCGCTTGGTGGAGAGGGCGGTGCGTTCCCTGGCCCAGGAAGTGCGGTTATCGGCCAACTCCGTGCGCTTTTGGGCCAGGTTGGTGCGGCCTTCGGCCAAATCAGTTCTTTTGTTGGCCAGAGAGGTCCGAGCGTTCGCCAGTTTGGTGCGGTCGTTGGCCAGGCCCGTGCGGTCCTGGGCCATATCCGTGCGCTTATGCGCCAGGGCGGTGCGCTCTTCGGCCAGTTTCGTGCGGAATTGGGACAGGGCGGTCCGGTCCTCGGCCAGATGTTCCCGACGATCGGCCCACTCCTCCATGGCCTTGATGAGGTCTTCGCCCTGAAGAGAACTGATTTGCTGTTCTTCGTCGTCAGGCATGGTAAATTGGGTCCTTATGGAGCAACGCTGACCCTGGGATGCCAGGCTATCAATAGAGCACCAGCATTAAAGGATTTTTTACCTGGGTCAGCCACTGCAAGCGGATATGGTCTTTTTTCGCCGTCCGCTCCAAGGCGACAACTACCAGACCGTAGTCCTTGAGCATAGCCGGGTCCGGGCCGCCGGAGGACCAGTCGGTTACATCCTTGGCCTGCACCACGCAACCCGCGGCATCCAGGGTTTCCATGGCCTTGCGGGCCTCATCCCGCAGGACGTCGCCGGGACCGCCGTAGCCCTCCTGGGGCGGCAGCGCCAGGTTCACCGGAACCGGGCAGCCGGCCCACAGCTTCTCCATGGCCGGCAGCACCGCCCGGGCGCCGGCCAGATCGGGGCAGACCACCAGGACCTGGTGAATCCTCCGCAAAACCCGCAGCCAGATAAGGGGGCAGGAAAGCTTCTGGTAGAACTTGGAGTGCAGGCGCCGCTGGATGTTCAGGGGATTAAAGGGATAGGGCGCCCCTTCCACGTACAGATCGAAGGGCTCGTGTCCCACGATCTTGAGCAGCTCGTAATCCCGATCCCCATAAATTACCCGGGGTTCCTGCAACAGCGGACAGGTTTCCTGTTCGGAGGCCAGCATTTCATGGATCTCCTCCTGGCCCAATTCAACGATCTGCCGTTCCCAGGTATGCCGGACCCAACCGGTCCCGGTCACCGGCACTTCCGGCGGCGGCGCTTTGACATAGACCGGATAGAGTTCCATGGGTATGTGGTTGCCCAGATCGCAGGCATAGCGGATGGCCATGGACGAAGCCAGGTCCACTTCGATGGCTACCAGGGTTTTCGTCATGTGCAATTCTCCCTTCATCGGTGCGTAGTGTGGGGGCAAGCCGGGCGGCGCCCGGTTTAAGCCGCGGCGCCGCGAATCTTGGCGGCCGCCCGGGTCACCACGTCTTGAATCTCGCTTAATTTAAAAGGCTTGGCGATGAAATCGAAGACGCCCTTCTGGAAAGACTGCTTGGCGGTTTCCATGGTGGCGAAACCCGTGATGACAATCACCTCGGTTTTCGGGTTCTGCTTCTTGGCTTCCTCCAGAAACCGCATGCCGTCGATCTCTTTCATCTTGAGATCCGTGATGACGATGTCATAGTTGGTCTGTTGAATCTGATGCACGGCCTCGACGCTTTGGGTGAAAGTGTCCACTTCGAATCCCAACTTTTCCAAAGCCGGCTGCAGGCGTTTGCAGACGATGGGTTCATCGTCCAGGACCAATACCCTGAGCTTATGTTCCGTCATGTTCTCCTCCTTCCGGGGGCTGCTCCCGCAACCGGGAGTTTTGGTCAAAAAAGGCCTCCACAAATTCCGGGACGTCTTCATCGCTGCGGAGCTGAATATCCAGTTGCCGGGTAAACCCGACCAGGCGGCCCAGGACCTGGAGACGCTGCTCCATATCTTCCCGGGGTAGATGCAGCACCTTGGCTACTACTAAATCACCTTTGGTGTCCACTTTAAAGTGGAATTGAGACAAAATTTTCTGGAGCAGTTGGGCCCGCCGGGAGCGGCGGGTGAG
>DZCR01000052.1 GCA_022736495.1 Desulfobacca acetoxidans | reverse complement strand
TGGGTGACTTGGGGGTGGGCCGAAAGGTGCAGGAGGCAGCCGGGGAACTCCCGGGCTTCGGCGATGAGCTGACGCACGATGTCGCAGGCCAGGGTCCGGGGCGTCAGGACCAGGCCCTTCCCGTTACAGGCGCTGCAGTTCTCCATGATGGTCTGGGCCAGGCTGTCCCGGAGGCGTTGCCGGGTCATCTCCACCAGCCCCAGGGAGGAGATGGGCAGGGCCGTGGTCTTGGCCCGGTCCCGGGACAGCGCCTGCAAAAAGGTTTGATAGACCAGGTCCCGGTTGGCCGCCTTTTCCTGATCGATAAAGTCGATAACGATGAGGCCGCCGATATTGCGGAGCCTCAGCTGCCGGGCGACCTCCTTGGCGGCTTCCAGGTTAGTCTTGAGGATGGTCTCCTCCAGGTGGTTGCGGCCCACGAATTTGCCGGTATTGACGTCAATGGCGGTGAGGGCCTCGGTGGCTTCGATGAGCAGATAACCGCCGCTCTTGAGCCAGACCCGACGCGCCAGGAGCTTGTGCCAGTCGAGGTCCAGGCCGAAATGGCTGAAGATGGGCTCCGGCTCGGTATAGAGTTCCACCCGGTATTTATCCCAGGGGTTGAGGGATTCCAGGTAGTCGGCGATGCGCTCGAACGCCCCGGGGTCATCCACCAGAATACGATCGACCTCGGGGGAAAAGAGCTCTCGCACCACCCGGCGGCTGGCTTCCGTCTCCTGGTGCAGGAGGGAGGGGCAGGGGGCCGGGCCTCTTTTGCGCAGAATGCGCTGCCACACGCCCAGGAGCACGTCCCGTTCCCGGGCCATCTTCTCCAGGGACTCGCCCCGACTGGCGGTGCGGGCGATGAGGCCGCCTTCGGCGGGTTTCATTTCGTCCAGGAGGGCCTTGAGGCGCTGGCGCTCGGGTTCGTCGGTGATGCGGCGGGAAATCCCCAACTGCACCAGGGTGGGCATATAGACTAGATAATGGCCGGCCAGGCTGATGTGGGTGGTCAGGCGGGCGCCTTTGTTGGCCGCAGGGCCGCGCAGCACCTGAACCAGCAGGTCCTGGCCCTCATGGAGCAGGTCGGTGATGGAAGGGGCTGGAAGCCGGCGTCCGGATGGGGTCTCGCTCACCTCGTCCTTGAGCCAAAGCTGGAAGAATTCATCTTCCTGGGTCGTGACATCTTCGGCAAAGAGATAGGCGGGGCGGTCCGTGCCCACATCCACAAAGGCCGCAGCCATGCCGGGCAGAAGCCTGACTACCCGGCCCTTGTAAATGTTACCCACGGGGCCGTATTGGGACCGGCCTTCCACATAGAATTCGGCCAGGCGGCCGTCTTCCATAAAGGCCACCCGGGTGTCAAATTCGGTGACGCTGATTAAGAGCAAATTGGCCATGAGGTATATATCTTAGAGCGTTCCCCTACTATGGGATGCAGATTTTTTATCAAGCTGTGGTTGGCGGATAGGGCGTGCCGGGCACGCCGTTAGGTGGCGGCCACGGGCCACCTTATATTCCGAAATTACATTTTACAAAGCCAAGCTTGCGCTTAATTGAGTTCCCAAGCACATATTCATGATCCTTCGGAACACTCAAAACCATGACATTTAAACGTAGGGTGCGTCTCACGCACCATTTTTGGCGCGTAAGACGCGCCCTACGAGATATTTTTTCAGAGCAGGAAAACATGGTAACGGGCACGGAAGCCCGCCCCACCTAAGTATTTTTAATTTTCACGATTCGGAGCTCCCGGGTCTGGTCGCCGCTTAAGGCGAAGATGGCGGCCAGGGCATCGGTGACCTTGACGTTGCCCTTTTCCTGGCGGCGCAGGGCCAGGCGCAGGTGCAGAGGGTCCAAGACCGTCAGGCCGGCCACCAGGGGCCGCAGGTCCACGCGTTCATCACCCTTGGGCCGATGCCGGGTCACCAGGAATTCCCCTTGAGCCAGGAAGAGGGCCGCGGCCGCGGCCTCAAACACCGGATCGCCACTGGCCACCTCATAGATTGCGCCCTCCCGCCCCGGCGGGTCCTGGCGCCGGTTCAAAGGGATGGCCTCAAGAATCTTAATGCCCGGGGGCAGCACCCGGTTCAGGGTGGCCACCAGCGTGGCTGCGGGAATGGGCTCCGTCAGTTCGACGTCCAGAGCCTCACCCAGGCTCTCCATCCCCACCGGCAGAGCGCCATGGAAGGAGACCCGGGGCAGGGGATGGAAGCCATTGGTAAAAGACAGGGGGAGTCCGGCGCGGCGCAGGCTGCGATACAGGGACGCCACCAGCTCCAGGTGTCCCAGCCAGCGGCCTGCGTCGACCTTGGCGTAGGTCAGACGGTAGCGGCAAGGCGTTGGCTGACTCGGGGCCGGGGGTTGCGTCGGCGCCGGGGGGAGGGCTGCCGGGCCCTGAAGCTTAAGCTCAATCCGGTCGTGGTCACAGACGCCGCAGTCCTGGCACCCTTCCCGGCGGCAATCCGGGGTCTCCAAACCCTGGTCGGCTCGGGCCCGCTCGGCCAGCAAGAACTCACGGCTCACCCCGCAGTGGACATGATCCCAGGGCAGCACCTCGTCTGTGCCGCGTTCCCGTAAATAGAGGTCCGGGTCCACTCCGGCCAGGCGGAAGGCCTCCCGCCAGGGTTCGAGCCGCAGGTGTTCGCTCCAGGCGTCCAGGCGGCAACCTAAACGGTGGGCCTCCACCAATACCTGCGCCAGGCGGCGGTCGCCCCGGGAAAAGACGCCTTCCAACCAGGTCTGAGCCGCGGAATTCCACTTGCTTTGGATATTTTTTTGGCGCAGCCGGTCCTTGACTTCGTGGAGGCGGCGGCGGCACTCCTCCAGGTCTTCCTGGCGCTCCCACTGGAACGGGGTGTGGGGCTTGGGAATGAAGCTGGAGAGGCTGACGTTGAGCCGGGGGCGGCAACCCCGGGGCGCGGCTGCAAGAATCTGCCGGGACAGGGCCGCAATGCCCTCGCGGTCTGCTTTGGTCTCCCGGGGCAGGCCGATCATAAAGTAGAGTTTGAGGAGCTGCCAGCCCGCGCCAAAGGCCCGGCTAGCTGAGTCCATGATGGCCTCTTCCGTGAGGTTCTTGTTGATCACCTGGCGGAGACGCCGGGTGCCTGCTTCCGGGGCCAGGGTCAAACCGGTGCGGCGCACCCGCTTTATCTGGGCCATCATGTCCGGGGTGAGGGTGTCGGCCCGCATGGAGGGGAGCGATACGGCCACCTGGGCCGGGGACAAGCGGTCCATCAAAGTTTGCAGCAGGCCGGCCAGGGGGCCGTAGTCGCCGATGCTGAGGCTTAAGAGCGAAACCTCTTCAAAACCCGTGGCGGCCAGGGCTGCCTCCACCCAGGCAAGGGCGGCGGCCGGGTCCCGCTCCCGCACCGGCCGATAGATCATGCCAGCCTGGCAGTAACGGCAGCCCCGGGTGCAGCCCCGGGAAATCTCCAAGTTGAGGCGGTCGTGGATAATCTGGCAGGAGGGCACCAGGGGCAAAGCGGAGACGGGGATGCGGTTCAGATCGTCCAGGACCCGTTTGGCCACGGTAGTACGGCGTCCCAAAGGGATGATGGCTTGAAGCCGGCCAGCCACGTCGAAGTCCGTCTGGAAGAGGGCCGGGACGTAGACGCCCTCAAGAGCCTCCAGGGCCTGCCACAACTCCGGGCGGTCGCCTTTGCGCGCCTTCCAGGCTGCCACCAGTTCGGCCAGTTCTAGGATCACCTCTTCACCATCGCCCAGCACCAGGGCGTCGAAGAAGGGGGCCACCGGCTCAGGATTAAAACAGGCGGGGCCGCCGCCGATGACCACCGGGTGGGCGGGGTCGCGTTCCGCGGCCCAAAGCGGCACGCCGCCCAGATCCAGCATGTTCAGCAGGTTGGTATAGCCCAATTCGTATTGAAGGCTCACACCCAGCAGGTCGAAGCAGCTTAAAGGCGTGCCGGATTCCAGGCTGGTGAGAGGCTGACGCCGGGACCGAAGGTCGGCCTCCAGGTCCGGGGCCGGGGCGTAGGCCCGCTCGGCCCAGATATGCTCCTCCCGGTTCAAAATGCCGTAGAGCAGGCTCAGCCCCAGGTGGGACATGCCCACTTCGTAGAGATCAGGGAAGAGCAGGGCCACTCGCAGGGCTACGGCCCTGGGGTCCTTGAAGACGGCGTTGATCTCCCGGCCCAGATAGCGAGTGGGACGCTGGACCCGGTGGAGATAGTCATGGTTATCGGAAAAGGTCATTTTTAGTAAGAGTAATCAGTGACCAGAGATCAGTTGTCAGTAATCAGGAATTAGTGGTCAATGTCAGGAGTCAGGAAAAACGCTGATCTTTCACTGACGCCCCCAAAAAATCAGTGCCTGGAGCAAGAAGTCGCCAGTGAGCAGAGAAAACTGCCAACTGATCACTGATTACTGACCACTTTCTCACTCGCCTTGGGCCAGGCGGATGGCCTCTTTCAGCTCCAGGCTACCGTCGTAGAGGGCCCGGCCGGTGATGACCCCGATTACCCCTAAGGGTTCCAGGGGCAGCAGGGCCTTGATGTCGTCCAGGCAGCTCACGCCGCCGGAGGCGATGACCGGGATAGCCACCCGTTCCGCCAGGGCCCGGGTCGCCGCAATATTCACGCCGGTTTTCACCCCGTCTCGGGCGATGTCGGTGTAGATAAAGGCCGCAGGCTTGAGTTTCGCCAGTTCCCGGGCCACTTCCAGGACGTTCCTTTGGCTGGTTTCGGTCCAACCTTTCACGGCCAGGAAGCCGTCCCGGGCATCCAGGCCGAAGGCGATGCGGCCGGGGTAGTCGGCGCAGGCGTGGGCCGCCAGTTTCGGGTTTTCCAGGGCCGCGGTGCCCAGTATGAGGCGGTCGATGCCCAGTTCAATATATGCAGCCAAGTTATCCAAGGTGCGGATGCCGCCGCCCAGTTCGATGGGAATGGACAAGGCCTCTCGGAGGGCCTGAATGGACCTCAGATTTTTGGGTTCGGAGCTGAAGGCGCCGTCCAGGTCCACCACGTGGAGGAGCTTGGCCCCGGCGTTCTGCCACATGAGGCCTGTGGCCACAGGGTCGTCGCTGTAAATCGTGACGTCTTCGGCCCGCCCCTGGCGCAAACGCACACATTTGCCGCCTTTCAGGTCAATGGCCGGAATAATCAGCATAATTTAAATATTTTAACCTGAATTAAAGCCGCCTGACAATAGGGCAGGATAATTACTCTATCAGGGAAATCCCCTTGAAAATTTGGTTATGACCGCTAATAATAACTTAAGAGAGCATTGAGACGCACATTCCCAGAATCTTTTGGAAGGGACTTGTGGGAGGAGCGCCTCATCAACTTGAACAAGATGGCAGTGAAAAGCGATGTCTGATCTGGGTCGTGTTTTAATTGTGATAGGAATGCTCCTGGTGATCGTGGGAGCGGGGTTCCTATTGGCCCCCAAGATCCCATGGCTGGGACATTTGCCGGGGGATATCAGCTATAAGAGGGGTAATTTCAGCTTTTACTTCCCGCTGGGGACCTGCATTCTTATCAGCATCATCCTGACCCTGATCATGTACCTGTTAAGGAGGTAGCTCTCAGCTTTCAATGGTCAGCAAAAGCCGGAGTTATCGTTATATCTGTGGCGAGACTGGATTATCACGGATTCCTTCTTATATTTATGAACTTAAAGGGAGTGGCACGGGGAGTTTCGGGCGGCAAGTCTGGCTTTAAATCCCGGGCACGATGTGGGTCGAGATATCCCATGTCCGCTAAATCCCTTGCAAAATATATCCCCAGGGCAGTATACTGAGGAACATCCGTTATCTTGGCGGCATCCAGTAAACGCCGCTTTAAGGTGACCTGGTTTAGGAATGGAGACCGATGCCTGAGTTACGCAAAGACCCCATCATCGGCCGGTGGGTAATCATATCGACAGAGCGGGGCAAGCGCCCCCATGATTTTGTGGTGGAACCGGAGGTTACCAAGGGCGGCTTCTGTCCCTTTGATCCGGGCAACGAACATACCACGCCGCCGGAGGTCCTGGCCTACCGGGACCCCGGCACCGAACCCAACACCCCCGGCTGGCAACTGCGGGTGGTGAACAACAAGTTCCCGGCCCTGGCCAAGGAAGGGGAGCTGGATCGGGCCGGCGAAGGCATGTTCGACAAGATGAACGGGGTGGGCGCCCATGAGGTCATTATTGAGAGCCCCGACCACCAGCTCACCCTGGCCACCATTCCCCTGGAGGGATTTACCCGGGTGCTCAGGGCCTACCGGGACCGGATCGTCACTTTGAGCGAAGACCCCCGGTTTCGCTATGTCCTGATTTTCAAAAACCAGGGCCGGGCTGCGGGCGCGTCCCTGGAACACAGCCACAGCCAACTCATCGGGCTGCCCATCGTGCCGGAGCTGGTCCAGGAGGAATTGAGCGGCGGCAAATTTTACTATAACTACAAAGAACGCTGCGTTTTTTGCGATATGATCCGCCAGGAACTGCAGCAGCAGGGCCGGGTGGTGTTGCAGAACCAGGAATTTCTGACTATTTGTCCCTTTGCGCCCCGGTCTCCTTTTGAGATGTGGATCCTGCCCAAAGAGCACTTTTCTTCCTACGTGGATTTAAAAGAAGAGTCTTTCAGGCTCCTGGCCGAGATCTTCTCGGAAACCTTAAAACGCCTGGAGAAGGCCCTGGGCAAAGTCCCGTACAATTTTATCCTGCACACCTCGCCCATCCGGGAATCTCAACTTAATTATTACCACTGGCATTTTGAGATCGTGCCCAAGCTCACCTTAATCGCCGGATTCGAATGGGGTTCGGGCTTTTACATCAATCCTACGCCTCCGGAAGATGCGGCCAAGTATCTTCGGGAGTTGACGCTGTAAGCCGCAGGGGATGACAGATGCGTATTCTGATGGTAACCCCGGAAGCAAATCCCTTTGCCCGCAGCGGCGGACTGGCTGAGGTCACCTATGCCCTGGCCTGGGCCCTGGTCAAGCAGGGCCACCAGGTAGCGGTGGTCTTGCCTCTCTACCGCCAGGTGCGGGAATCTGGCCGTCCCCTCACCGCCACCGGGCAGACCCTGTCGATTCCGCTCTCCTTTAAGACGGTGCAGGGCGAGATCTTTACCTCCCAGGTCGACCCCAACCTGAACTTTTATTTTATCGGCCAGGACTCGCTGTTTAACCGGGAAGGTCTCTACGGCACCGCGTATGGGGATTTCGACGATAATGCCGAGCGGTTTATTTTCTTTTCCCGGGCCGTCATCGAAATGATCGAGGCCTTGAAGCTGGAGTTCGACGTCTGCCACGCTCACGAGTGGCAGACCGGCCTGGTTCCGGTTTATCTGAGGACTATCTACAACGACCACCTCAGCTTGCAGCGCCTGCCGGTGGTATACACGGTGCACAACGTCGGGTACCAGGGGTTGTTCTCGTCTTACGATCTGCCCCTCACCGGGCTGGGATGGGAATTACTCTCTCCCAAGGCCCTGGAATTTTACGGCCAGCTCAACTTTATGAAAGGCGGCCTGGTCTTTGCCGACTTGATCACCACCGTATCCGCCAAATATCGGGAAGAGATTCTGACCCCGGAATACGGCTTCGGGTTGGAGGGCTTGTTCCGGGAACGGGCCCATGAACTTTACGGCATTTTGGAAGGGGTGGATTATGTGCGCTGGACCCCCGAGAGAGATGAGTTTTTACCCGTTCCCTATGACCGGAATAATCTCGCCGGGAAGAAGACCTGCAAGAACGCCTTGTTGGAGCGCTTGGGCTTGAAGGTGTCCGCGGACCGGCCCCTCATCGGCATGACTACCCGTTTCTTCGAACGCAAAGGGATTGACCTGGTGGAAAGCATCATGGATGATCTGATGAACCTGGATGTGGGCTTCATTATCCAGGGTACCGGGGAAGAACGCCACCATTATATTCTTCAGGAAATGAGCCTCAAATATCATGAGCGCCTGGGTCTCATGATCGGCTACACCGAAGAACTGGCCCATCAGATCATCGCCGGGGCCGACATGTTTCTCATGCCCTCGCGGTATGAACCCTGCGGCCTGGACCAACTTTACTGCCTGCGCTACGGCACCATTCCGGTGGTGCGGGCCACCGGCGGGCTGGATGAGACCGTGCAGGAATTCGACCCGGCCACGGGCACGGGCACCGGGTTCAAGTTCAGCGGCTATACCCCGGCCGAACTGTTGGGCGCCATAAAGCGGGCCCTGGCGGTTTATCAACAGCCCCAGGTCTGGGAAGCCCTGATGAAAAGCAACATGGCCCTGGATTATTCCTGGGGCAAAACCGCGGCCCCCAAATATGTGGAACTGTATGGCCTGGCTGCGGAAAAACGCCGGCGCCTGGCGAGCGGGTAAGGTTGCATGGCTTCTGAGCGAACGGCCTTCCTGACCCAAATGGTGGAGGTGCTCACCTCTACCGTGAGTTTTGGGGAACGACTCAACAATATGGTCCATCTTCTGGCACGCAACCTGAAGGTGGACCTGGCTCTCTATTTCGGTCTGGACAAAGCCAAGGAGACGCTGGCTCTCAACGTGAGCAGTCAGGGGCCGATCCCGCCCCACATGCGCCTGGAATTTCCCTTGGGGCAGGGTTTGGTGGGGGAAACGGCCGATACCCGCAAGGCCGACATTGTCCATCGGGTGGACCCCGGGGTGGTGGCCGCCAATGCCCCCCTGGAAAAATTGCTTCCCACCTATCAGACCCTGGCCACTTTTCCGGTGGCAGATGACAATTTTCTCTATGGGGTCTTGATCCTGGTAGACCGGCACGAGCGGTCCTTCACCGTGGGCGAGCGCCAGGGGGTCCAATTGGTTTGCCTGATGCTGGCTGCGGCCTTGCGCCAGGCCATTGTCCAGGAAGAGGCCAAAAAACGCATCGCCGAGCTGTCGGTGCTCTTCGAAGTGGGGAAGGCGTTGAGCACCACCGTGGAGCTGGATGAAATCCTGGAGCGCATCGTCAGCACCACCGCCAAGGTCATCACCGCTCGGGGCGCGGCCCTCCAGATTATTGATGCTGCTTCCGGCGAGCCCCGGGTCTCGTCCCGCTATGGCCAGATCCCCGCGGATTGCCCGGTCCTGCCCAAGATGACGCCCAGCGCGGGTGCGGGGGAGCCGCCCTACTTTGAAGAGGAATCCAAGGATCTGGCGGGTCATAGCCATTATTGCCTGGCCGTGCCCCTTACCTTCAAGGGGCAATTGACGGGCACTTTGGGGGTATATGACAAATTCAACCCCGACGGCGAGTTCCTGCCCTTCGATCCGGAAAACCGCCAGTTGCTCTTCACCATGGCTGGCGTCATCGTCAACGCCATCGAAAATGCCTTGACCTATCAACAGGTTGAGGACCTGGCGGAAAAGAACGAACGCATGGTCCGCAATCTCACGGCGTTGCAGGAGATCTCCCAGGTCTTGTTAACTTCAGTGCAAGAGGAGCGGCTCCTGGAAATTATCCTCCAGGGCCTCACGTCCGAGACCGGCTTAGGGTTTGACCGGGTGGTCGTGTTGATGGTTGAGGAAACCACCCAAACCTTGCGAGGCGCGAAGGGTGCCCGCCGCAGTATCGTTACCTGCGAGATACCCAACCTCAGGGTCCTGATGCTGCCACCACCGGACCCGATACCGGTCAGTGATTGGGAGATTCCCCTCAGGGTGGATCAGGGTCCGCTGGCCCTGGCGGTGCTGCGGAAGGCGCCATATCATCATCATGAGAGCGTTGCAGGACCGGGAGTGCCCCCCGCCCTGGAGGGCAAGTATACGACCCCGGAATTTTTTGTGGTGCCCCTGGTGGTGAAAGACCGGGCTACCGGGGTGATCCTGGTGGACAATCAGACCTCCGGGCGTCCCCTGGAGTCGGAGCCGCTCCACGTGCTCCAGATGTTTGCCACCCAGGCCGCCTTGGTGCTGGAAAACGCCCATCTCTATTCCACTATCGAAACCAACAACCGGGAATTGCTCCTCATCCGGGAACGGATGCTGGAGTCGGACCGTTTGGCGGCCTTGAGCAGCCTGGCCTCGGGCATGGCCCACGAAATTCGCAACCCCCTGGTCTCCATCGGCGGTTTTGCCCGGCGCATCGCCAAATTGGTAGAACCAAATTCGCCCCTTCGGGGCTATGTGGAAGTGATTCAGGAGGAAGTGACCCGGCTGGAAAAACTCCTCCGAGAAATCCTGGACTTCACGGGGGAAAACCTGTCATATTACGGTGACCACGAACTGGCCAAGCTCGTCGAAGATACCCTGATACTGGTGCAGCGTGATCTGGATGCCAATAAAATCAAGGTGGTAAGAGAATGTGCCCAGTTGCCCCGGATCCACTGCGACGACCGGCAGATGAAGCAGGTCTTTTATAACCTCTTTCAGAACGCAATCCAGGCCATGGCCAAAGGCGGCACTTTGACCATCCGCACCTTCCCGGTGGAAAGGCCGGACGGCCTCTACGCCGCCGCGGCCATCTCCGACACCGGGGGCGGCATTCCCATGGAAGTGCTCCACAACATCTTTAACCCGTTTTTTTCCACCAAAGATTACGGCACCGGCTTGGGGCTGGCCATTGCCCAACGGATCGTTTCCCGCCATTATGGCCAGATTGAAGTCAACAATGAAATGGGCAAAGGAGTTACCTTCATCGTCACTCTGCCGGTGGCAAAATATTGTCTCGTGAAAGACGTCGGCCAGGGCGCGGTTCCCGCCAGCGTGCTCAAGGCCCCTAAAGGAGGTCGCGCATGAAAAAGATTCTGGTGGCGGACGACGAAATGAGCATTCGCCTTTTATATAGCGAAGAACTCAAGGAGGAGGGCTACGAAGTCTATCAGGCCGCCAACGGGCGTGAAGCCCTGGAAGTTGTGGACAAGATTCCTTTGGATCTGGTCATCCTGGACATCAAGATGCCGGAAATGGACGGCATCGAGGCGTTGAGGCAGATTAAGGAAAAGCGGCCGGATTTACCGGTGGTCCTAAGCACCGCCTATGGCGAGTACAAGCAGGATTTTGCCACCTGGGCCTCAGATGAATACCTGGTCAAATCTTCGGACCTGGAAGATCTCAAGGCGGTGGTAAAACGGTACTTGAAAGATTAATCATAAAAGAGAGACGCCCATGGCTAAGCTCAAGTTGGCGACCCTGATCATCCTGGTCATCTTATTGGTTGCCTTTGCTGTGGAAAATGCACAGCCGGTGCCAGAAATCAAGCTCTTCAAATTTCCGCTCGCCGTAATCCCAACATTTCTTTTGGCTTACATCAGCGTGGCGTTGGGCTTAGTGATCGGCTGGGCCGCCCATGGCTTGAAAATCAGGCGGAAGCGACGGGAAATTCAGGCGGCTGAGGCCGTTTCAGCCCAGCAGGGCCAAAAATCCCAGGCCGGCCAGACCAACAATCAGGCCCAGTAAAAGGGTGATCGCCAGGGTGGCCTGGAGCGTCAGAAAAATGGCCAGGGCGCCCAGAGAACTTAAGGCGGATACCCTGAACACCTTTTGGACGCCGATACACATCAGGGCCAGAATCCAGATGCCTCCCAACGCCGGGCCCAGGAAGGGAATGAACGCCAGGGCCAGGGCGCCATGGGCATAGCAGAAAATTCGCCAAGCCGGCGTGAACGCCTGACTGATGCCCGCCAGCGCCACGCTCCCCCACCAACAAAGGCTGCCCACCCCCAGGTCGACCAGCACCAGGAGCGGCGCCGCGACCATCAGGCCCAGTAAGACCCCAGACCTTACGTCCAGAGCAGCGGCCAGCCCGGCGGTATCCCCTGCGGCCCCTCCCGTCAGCATCAGGAAGTGCCAGAAGAGAGTGAATAACAGTCCCCCGGTGGACACGATGAGGGCGAAGGCCAAGGGCTCGGCCCAGCCGCCCTCGCCCAGGTTCTCAAAAAAGTCCCTCGGGTGGAGCAGGAGGTCCCGGATGGTGCGGTAGAATCCTACCCAGCCAGAAAGCTCCGGGTCTTCCCACGGCGCCTGGCGCCGCTCCGGTAGGGGAACGGCCGCGACCGCGCCCCACTCCTCTTCCAGGGTTGTCATGGCCGCTTCCCGTCGATCAGCTTTTTGACGTCATTGGGGTTGGTCAGGCCGTACCAGAACATCTCGGACCCCCCGGACTTATCCCGCAAAGCGAGATTGCCCACCTGAAGCACGGTCTGGGTCAGACCCCGGAGCACCATGACCTCGCCCAGGTGTTCCCAGGCGATCTCCTGACGGCGGGGCGACGGCCAGCGCCAGACCCGGGCCACCCCCCGGGCGGTGACCTGGTATTCCGAACCGTACTTCTGATAAATCACTGCGGCCAAGACGATGAACCCCAGAACGGTCCCCAACCAGACGGGCAACCCCACCTCGGGATTGAGGCGAGGGCCGAGAAACACCAGGGCCATGGCCACGTAATAGACGAAAAACGCCCGGCCGCAGGGTTTGAACACGAGGTCGCCGGAAGTGGAAGTTTCGTTTTCAGCCATGAGTAACCCTACCTTTTTAAGAGCATCCTGTTCTCAGCATCGTTATGCGCTATCCTAAAGCAACTTCCTATCAATATACAATCCGAAAATCCGTCAGATCTCCCTGGTAAGGCCGCCATTCTACCTCGAGCCGGTCCACGTAGGCATAGGCGGGGCCTTTATGGCACCAGGTGAGCATGTCCTCCACGACCCGTTTGTCGCCTTCGAATAAGGCTTCCACCCGGCCGTCCGGGAGGTTCCGGGCCCAGCCGCTGAGCCCCCGGGCCCGGGCCTCGTCCCGGGTGGAGGCCCTGAAGAAGACCCCCTGGACCCGGCCCTCGATCAGAACATGGACTCGCACTTTTTCTGCCATCAGGTGCTCCTCTTCAGCAACTCCTCAAAGGCCGCCTCATCCAGGATGGTCACCCCCAGTTCCCTGGCCTTGGCCAGCTTGCTGCCAGGGTCGGCCCCCGCTACGACGTAATCGGTCTTGGCGGAAACCGACGAGCTCACCTTGCCGCCCCTAGCCGTGATCTGAGACTTGGCCTCCTCCCGGGAGAAGTGCGACAGGCCGCCGGTAAAGACAAAGGTCTTGCCGCCCAGGGGCGAGGCGGGGGTGGTCTCTGGCGGCAAACCCCTGACCCCGGCCTCCTGGAGTTTTCGTATCAGGGCTTGATTCCGCTCATTGTCGAAAAATTCCCGGATGCTGGTGGCCACCTGTTCCCCCACCCCCTCCACGTGAAGGAGGTCTTCTTTACATGTTTTCATTAACGCGCCCAGACTGTCGAAATGCTGGGCCAAAACCTGGGCCGTAGCCTCGCCCACGTAACGGATGCCCAGGGCATTGATCAGGCGCCATAGTGCCGGCTTTTTGCTGGCCTGAATGGCAATGATGATATTCTGGGCTGATTTTTCCGCAAAGCGCTCCAGGGGAATGAGATCGTCTTCGGTCAGCCGGTAGAGGTCGCTCACCGTTTTGACCAGGCCGACCTCCACCAGTTGCTGGACGATCTTCTCTCCCAATCCGTCGATGTCCATGGCGCTTTTGCCGGCAAAGTGCTGAATCCCCCGGGTCCGGGAGGCGAAGCAGTCGGGATTGGGGCAGCGGGTGACCTTTTCGCCTGCGGGCCGCTCCAATCGGGTGCCGCAGACGGGACACGTGGTAGGCATCTTAAACGGTTGGGCCTCCGGCGGGCGCTCTTCCACAATCACCTTCACTACTTCCGGGATGACGTCTCCGGCCCGTTGCACCAGGACCGTGTCCCCCACCCGTACGTCTTTCCGGGCCACTTCGTCTTCGTTGTGCAGGGTGGCCCGGGAAACCGTGACCCCGCCCACTTCCACCGGTTCCATCACCGCCATAGGTGTGACCGCGCCGGTGCGGCCCACATTCACCGCGATGTCCAAAACCTTGGTGGTGGCCTGGGTGGCCGCGAATTTAAAGGCCAGGGCCCAGCGGGGGCTCCGGGATTTGGCGCCCAGGCGCTCTTGCAAGGCGAGGGAATCCACCTTGATCACCATGCCGTCGATTTCATAGGGCAGGCCGTGGCGTTGGTGCGCCAATTTCTGATGATAGGTGATGGCGGCCTCGACCCCATGGCCCCGCTCAATCAGGGGGTTGATCCGAAGACCCCACTTTTTCAGGGTCTGGAGCACTTCCCACTGGGAGGCGAAGCTCTGTCCCCGCACTTCCCCGATCCCGTAACAGTATATCTTCAGGGGCCGAGCCGCGGTGATTTTGGGGTCTAGCTGGCGCAGGGACCCGGCGGCGGCGTTGCGGGGATTGGCAAAGGCGGGCTCCCCCCTGGCCAGGCGCTCCTCGTTGAGCTGCTTGAACTCCGGTAAATCCATATAGACTTCGCCCCGGACTTCCAGCAATTCCGGGGCCGGCTCCGCTTCGGTCAACAGCCCCAGGGGGATGGTGTGGATGGTTTTGAGGTTTAAGGTGACGTTTTCGCCGCGGTAGCCGTCGCCCCGGGTGGAGCCGGTGGTAAAACGGCCGTTTTCGTAGACCAACTCCACGGCGCAGCCGTCCATTTTGGGCTCCAGAACATAGTCAAACTCGTCCGTGGTCTTGAGGAACCGCTGCAGACGCAGGTCGAACTCCCGGACCTCGGCTTCGCTGAAGGCGTTTTCCAGCGACAGCATGGGTTGTCGGTGGTTAACGCTCTCAAACTTGTCCAGGGGTTGGGCACCGACTCGCTGGGTGGGGGAATCAGGCGTGGCCAGACTGTAAGTTTCCTCCAGCCGGGTGAGTTCGGCCAGGAGACGGTCGAACTCGGCGTCGGAGACCACCGGATCATCCAGCGTATAGTAGCGGTAGTTGTGGTAATTGATTTGGTCCCGGAGCTCATTCACCCGGGAAATTACTTCAGGGAGAACGTCCTTCTGTGCCATGGCCTGCGCGCCGATCCAGGGGTTGAGGCCGGGGAGGCCTGCCCCGTGTTATTTACCTTCAGTAAAAATGTTTTGGAAAAGTCCAAAGAATCCAGACTCATAGCAACCGCTATAAAAAGCCTGGGCCCTTAATTTCTTGGTCATCATGATAGGGGCTTTTGGCAGGGTTGGCAAGGTGGAAAGGTGGGGGGTGCCTCTCCGGTTTTGGCGATTTCCCGGGGAGACATCGTGCGGGAGAACTAGCTTGCGGCTTGCGCTTTGCGCTTTTTTTCTCTAAACTTTTATGGTTATAGGCGGGAGGAAGACAAGGCAGAAAATGGTTGGAGAAAGTCAGAAGCCGCCGGGTTGGCCCCCGGAGGACTGGTTCATCGACCTGCACAACCGGTTTGACCTCACGGGTTTTCACCGGGACCGGGTGGTGATGGCGGGCCGGACCGGATTGCAAGCTTTCGAGATCTTTGAGAATCGGCTCTGGGGCCGGATATTGATCTTGGACGGGCGCCTCCAGTCTGCGGAGTTGGATGAATTCATCTACCACGAGGCCCTGGTGCAGCCGGCCATGCTGGCTCACCCCGACCCGCAGCGGGTGCTGGTCATGGGCGGGGGCAAAGGCGCCGCGTTGCGGGAAGTGCTGCGGCACCCTGGGGTGCGCCGGGCGGTAATGGTGGCCAGCGACGCGGAATTGGTGGGGCTCTGCAAGGAGTGGCTGCCCACTTTCCATGCCGGGGCCTTCGATGATCCCCGGACCGAACTGGTCTTCGCCGAGGGCCGCGAGTGGCTGGCGGCGCAACCCGACGGTTCTCTGGACGTCATGATCCTGGATTTACCCGCACCTCAGGAAGGAGGACCGGCCCCCAACCTGTTTACCCGGGAGATGTACGAACTGGCCCGAAGCAAGCTGGCCCCCGATGGGGTGCTAGCTGTGCCATCCGGCTCGGCCGGCTTACAGGGACATCTGATGGCGGACCTCAATACCACCTTGCAGGCGGTTTTTCCCCGGGTGGTGGCCTATACGGCGTTCATCCCCAGTTTTATGGACCTGTATGGGTTCCACGTGGCTGGAAGCGAGGACCTGGCCTGGCCCGGGCCCGTCAGTGCTGCGACCCGTCTGCAAGAACGGGGTCTGACTGCACTGAAATGGTTGGGAGCGGAGTATTGTGCCGCTCTGCCGGTCCTGCCAAAATTTTTAGAAGCCCGTCTGACGCAGGCAGGCAAGGTGTTGACCGATGCCAGGCCCTTTCGGCCGCGGCCTGGAGAACCGACCGTTTATTAGCGATGGTATTATTTGTGGTTTAAAATGAATTTCCTTCACTTGGAGATCCGGTCCTGTCGGGCAGCTTCCCGTTAAGCCGGCCCGGGGACCCCTGAGGTTGCTTGCGGATATTAGTTTCGCAGGATAATAAGGAGTTAAACTATTATGGCCAACCGGCGAGTCGGGGTCTATGTGGACTCCATGAATATCATGAGGAGCGGCGGCTATGGGATGCGCTACGAAGTGATCCGGCGTTTTGCCGCCCGGGACGGCGATGAAGTGATGCGGCTGAATGCTTACGTAGCCCTGGACGAAGACCGCGCCATCTCTGATCCCAATTACAAAACGACCTTGAATTTTATCCTGACGTTGCGGGATTTGGGTTTTAAAGCCGTGGAGAAGCCGATCCGCTGGTACACTGATGATTCAGGCCGCACCTACGGCAAAGCCAATCTGGATATGGAAATGGGCCTGGATATCGTGTCGCAATCGGACCGTCTGGATCTGATCTATCTGTTCACCGGTGACGGTGATTTCTGCAGCGTGGTGACCATGGCGCAGAACAAGGGCTGCCGGGTGGAACTGGTGGCCTTTGCCAACGTCTCGGGGCAACTGCGCCGGGAAGTGGACCTGTTCGTGCCCGGCTACCTGGTGCCGGGGTTGTTGCCCACCACCCCGCCTGCCGCGGGGGCTCCCGCCTGGGGGGAGGTAGGCAGCCGGGTGCGGGGGGTGTGCACCAAGTATTTTTTAGACCGCTCCTATGGCTTCCTCCGATTCATGGACAGTTTCGGCAAGGTCTGGATTACCGACACCCGCCTGGAGGAATCCCCTTATACCTCGGTGTTTTTTTTGGAAAAGGACTTGCCGCCGGGGATTCATCCCGAGAACCTGCCCAGCCGCGATTATATCTTCGAGTTTAACCTCAATGAGGGCGAAAAGGGCTTCGTGGCGTCGGATATTGAATTGATCCATAGATATTAGATTACTGCAACCACAAGGAGAGCCCATGGGCCAGAAATTGCGCGTGTTGTTTGTTGCTTCAGAGGGTGTGCCTTTTGCCAAGACCGGGGGGCTGGCCGATGTCGTGGGCACGCTGCCCCAGGCCCTGGCGCAGCAAGGGGCGGAAGTCAAGGTCCTCATGCCCTATTACAGCATGGTGAAGCAGGGGAAGGTGCCTACCACCCTGATCGCGGAGGACCTGGAAGTGAACCTGGGGCTCATCAACCACCCCTTCAACCTTATGGCCCCAGCGGAGTCGGGCTCGCCGTTCTATTTTGTGGAGCGGGACGAGTTTTATGAACGCAGCCAGCTTTACGGCACCCCCCGGGGTGATTACTTTGACAACCTGGTTCGCTTCGCCTTTTTCTGCGGCGCGGTCCCGCCCTTTTGCCGGGCATTGGATTTTACGCCCGACGTGATCCATTGCCACGACTGGCAGAGCGCTTTGGTGCCGGTGTACCTGAAGCAGCGCTGGGCCGGCGACGAGGCTGTGGCCAAGGCGAAAACCGTGTTCACCATACACAACCTGGCCTACCAGGGGCTTTTCCCTAAGGAAAAATATCCCCTGCTGGGCCTAGATTGGTCCTTTTTCTCCATCAACGGCCTGGAGTACTATGACCAGATAAACCTGCTCAAAGGCGGCATCCTCAGCGCCGATGCGGTTACCACCGTCAGCCGCCGCTACAGCCAGGAGATCCAAACCGAGGAGTTCGGCTACGGCCTGGAGGGAGTGCTGCGCACCCGGGCCGGGCAGCTGCACGGTATCCTAAACGGCGTGGATTATAAAGATTGGAGCCCCGAGAGCGACTCCCTGATCCCGGCGTCGTTCAACCCTGAGGATTTGAAAGGTAAGGCGGCAAACAAGGCAGCTTTAATGGAGGCCTTCGGCCTGTCCAAGGACCTGGCCGACGCCCCCATCCTGGCCGTGATCTCCCGGTTAGCGGACCAGAAGGGCTTCGATCTGCTGGCCGAAATTTTGCCCCAGCTCATGAAACAGAAGCTGATGCTGGTGATCCTGGGCACCGGTGAGGAGAAATACCACCGCTGGCTGGCCGCCGAGGCCCCCAAATACAAGGGCAAGCTGGGCGCCAAGATCGCCTTTGACAACAAGCTGGCCCACCTCATGGAAGCCGGGGCCGACATGTTCCTGATGCCGTCGCGCTACGAGCCCTGCGGCTTAAACCAGATCTACTCCATGAAGTACGGCACCATTCCCGTGGTCCGGGCCACCGGCGGCCTGGCGGATACGGTGACCCCGGTGGGCGACCCCAAAACGCCGGGCACCGGCTTCGTCTTCAGCGACTACACCCCCGAGGCCTTCCTGAAGGCCATCCATACCGCGCTGGACGCTTACGCCAATCAAGACCTGTGGCAGCGCATCATGCTCCACGCCATGGCCCAGGACTTCTCCTGGAAAGTGTCGGCCCGGAAGTATCTGGAACTGTATAAGAGTTTGGTATAATGACCTGGGGAAGGGGGCCAGGAGCGAAGGCCCCCTTTTTAGAAAATTGAAGCCCCTCATCCTAATAATTCTTGAGTAGCATTTTTGTAAGTTGGCCAGTCTGGAAGATATTTACTAGCTTGATTTCCCCAAGTTGTCCAACCCTTTCTTGAACCACGAGCAAATAGTTCAAGATAAGGCCCTGGACTACATGATTCAATAATATTATATTGCTCATCGGGTTTACGACTGTGTTCCCTTTTCCTCTCACATATAATATTAGCTTGAGTTCTGCCAGGTTTTAAAGTCCGAGCATTTTTACCCCTAATGCCAAAAAGTATCATTTCAGTTACATTTCTAAAATAAAATCCCACCCCTCTCCTGTCTGGCCCACCATCTTTCCTAATCTTATACCATATAATATTTGTTTTATATTCAAATCCCCAGCTTTTCATAACTTGTAATCCCTCTGCCAATAGAGCATTTGGTACCCACAAATATAAATGAGCTGGATTATTTGATATTTGAATGATTGGGATAGCTTTTATTTCCTCCAATGTCAATGTGTTATATCGCAATAGTCTCCGATGCTCAGGAGCCATTTTGCCAGTTCTGTTAAAAAATTGCCAAGGCGGATCGGCAAGAATTGTAGAAAATTTCTCATCTCCTATACATGACAAAAGATCATTAATCGGATCCAATTTTACAATAGGAGGCATATCATACTCCTCTAATTAATAGTTTTTGTGTTATCCCGAAAACCAATAGGGGGCAACCACCATTTCTTCCAGATTCAAGCCGGGGAAGGAGTTTTTTCATGTGGGTAGTGCTGGCTCCATATTTGTTTTTAATTCTCTTGTCTTCAATGTAGCCTAAGCTATCAAAATAAGTATCTAAATCATTGCTTCGCGTTACTAATATACCGACACTTATTTTATCATATTCAAAAAAATTTCTAAATGCGTATAAATCCCTATCGAACGTTTGATCTTTGCTATTCCATTCCAAATCAAAGGCTACTCTACCTTTTATATAATCAACTTTATGGGTATCGTGACAGATAACCTTATCATCGACAAGCATCTTAGCATTTAATTGCGTTTCTTTCCATCCCATTGGGCGAAGAATATTGGAAAACTTCTTTGGAATATTACTTTCATTACCTCCACCCTTAATTACATCTTCTTCCGTAAATCGAAAAGTTCTTAATGCATCACAAACTTCATGAAATTCTGCGGGGAATTCTGTAGCAAGAATTGCCGCCGCATGCTTAAAATCATGAATCTCATAAAGATTGGCTATGTCTTCAGGGATATGATCCTTCCAAACCATTAATAATCTCCTTATCGAGAAGATTTAAAATTTTCTTAAACCTTATAGCATCATTTCCTTTCCAATAGAAGAAGTTTAACAAATTGTAGGGCATGTACTCTCCACTCAATATGACGAAAGGGATTGGGGGTG
>DZCR01000051.1:17092-19949 GCA_022736495.1 Desulfobacca acetoxidans | reverse complement strand
TCGCTGGGCAACTTGATTTCCAGCTTACCCACACCAAATAGCGAAGAGGCAAATTTATTTACCTAAACTTAAAGCTATCGCCAAATCTCTTCAAAAAAGTGACGCTGCTGACACCGAATACGATAGAGACCTCTTTGAGCAACTGCGTCTCTTGCGCAAGAATTTGGCCGATGAAAAAGGGGTTCCCCCGTATGTCATTTTTGGCGATCTAACTCTGCGACAGATGGCTTTTTATCTGCCGCACAGCGAGGATAACTTTTCGAAAATCAGCGGCGTAGGCCAGGAAAAGCTTAAACAATACGGCGAAATATTTAAGGCGGTTATTCAGACTTACGCCAAGGGAAATAATCTCATTGAAAAGGATGTTCCCGAGAAAAGATCGGCAAGGCTGCGCCGGCAATAAAATGACACGGTTGACACGGAATACGATAGGGACCTCTTTGAGCAACTGCGTCTCTTGCGCAAAGAATTGGCGGATGCACAAGGGGTTCCAGCTTTTGTTGTCTTTGCCGATCGCGCTCTGCGCCAGATGGCTTTATACTTGCCTCAAAGCATAAAGGACTTTGCGGAAATCAGCGGCGTGGGTGAGGCCAAGCTTAGGCAATATGGGAAAGTATTTACAGAGGTTATTCAGACTTACGCCAAAAAAATAAAATCGTAGCAGTTTAACGTCTGCGCGTGGGCCGGACTTTCCCGCCTGATTATGCGCCTTGACCGCCCCTTTCAAGAATTCGCAAAAAAAATTTTAATACATTGTAACGATTGTCCGTCTAATATATTGTAAAACACGGCTCCAAGAATAATATCGCCGACTTGAGCCTCCTGAGCCCGGAGGGAGGTGAGAGCCAGTTGAGGCGATAGCGACGGGGTGAGAGTCCAATTTCGCACCCAGGTTACTCGGGAGGTGCGGGATTTCTCGGTTATACGGTAACCACAGGTGGTTTTTATCGTAATGTGAGGCAGGCCCAACCCGCCTCCTTATAATATGAACCCCATACACTCTCTGAGGAGAACCGCAATGAAAACATACCGACAGCCTGCGGGGTTCATGGCAGTCCTGGCCTTGACGTGCGCCCTGGTCCTGGGTCCCGGCTTCATCGGTACAGTCAGCGCCGCATCCGAAGATGTGGCTATGTTTTACGACGACCTGTCCCAATACGGGCAATGGGTGGACTACGAAAAGTATGGGCCGGTGTGGCGTCCGAACCAAGTCTCGGAGGACTGGCGGCCCTATACCAACGGCCGCTGGGTTCCCACCAACGACGGCAATGTCTTCGAGACCGAGGAACCCTGGGGGTGGGCCACTTACCATTACGGCAACTGGATGCCCACCGAGGGCTACGGCTGGGTCTGGGTGCCAGGAAGTACCTGGTATCCGGCTACAGTGGAGTGGCGCAGTAGTCCTGAAAACGAACCGGTGGAATCCTCGTATGTGGGCTGGGCCCCCACTCCGCCTCCCGACTATGTGCCGCCCCCGGATTATGCGCCACCGTCTTATTACCAGGGAGCCCCCGTCACCTATTCTCTGGCCTCGCCTCTCTGGATTTTTGCCCAAGCCGCCAGTTTCCTGTTGGGTTTCGGCCAGTCCTATACGCCCGCCTATTCTTATGTCAATTCCGGCATCCTGGTGCCGCCCACCTACGCGCCGGTCGTTTATAACCGGACAGTGTTCATCACTCGGTACGTCACCCCGGCCTATTACCCGCCGTACTTTGCCGGTGTCCGCCGGTTTGGTCCCGGCGCCTATAACATGGGTCCCTCAGTGGGTTATATCTCCCGGATCACCCGGATCAATCAGACTATCATCAACCAGAACATCCACTACAACTCCATCCATATAAACCGAATCCATAATGTGATACCTCCGGAACGGGTAATGCGCCGGGGCGGTTATATCAATAAGATCATGCCCCCGGCCCTGGTCCATGGCCAGCCCTTACCGCCGCCCCGTCCGATAAACAATTTCAGGATGGCTCAGGCCAACTTGAACAGGCCAAACTTCCTGCCGCCGCCCCAGGGTATGCGTCCGATCAAGGCCCAGATTCCCCGGGTTCAACCGGTGGCGGTCACTCCGGGCCGGGGTTTGGCGGGTACGGCCTTGCCCGCCAAGGCTACCATGCCTCTGTCTCCGCAAATGATGCAGCGGATTCATCAACTGACCCCGAACCAACGGTTTGTCCCGGGCAAATCCCAGCCCTTCAAACCTGTGGCAGCGGGGCCCGCACAAGGCCAACCTGGAATCCCTGCCCAACCTGGGCCAGGACAAGCCGTGCTTACCGGCCAGCCGGGGCAGGGGCATGGGCAGCCCGCCGGCCAGACCAGACCGGGACAGTTTCAGCCTGGCCTTCAGACCAGACCGGGACGAGTGCAGCCTAGCCTCCAGACTCAGCCGGCTGCCACGCCATCCGGACCGGTCCGGCGGGGCGAATTCCACCCGGGAGGTACTGGCCCCAGCGCTCCCCCAGCAGGGGGCTTTACCCCTCCAGGGGCCGCGCAGCCCAGCGCGGCGCCCTTGCCCCCGGGCTATAAGGGCTTGACGCCGGAGCAGCGGCGGCAACAGGAACAGGAACACCAGAGGCTGCAGCGCGGCGGGACTTCTGGCCAGTCCCCTCAACATCAGCAAGAGCAGCGTAATCAAGAGCGCCAACGCCAACAGCAGCTACAGCAGCTTCAGCAGAGGCAGCAGCAAGACCACCAACGGGCGTTGCTACAACAGCGTCAACAGCAAGAAAGCCAACGGCAACTACAGCAGCAACAACGGCAGTTGCAACAAAGGCAGCTGCAGGATCGCCAACGCCAGCAGCAACAACAGATGCAGCGCCCTCAGCCGCAACCCCAGGTGCAGACCCGGCCTCAG
>DZCR01000051.1:0-16992 GCA_022736495.1 Desulfobacca acetoxidans | reverse complement strand
AGGCCCCAACCGCGCCCGCCGCAGCCCCAGGCGGCGCCTCGGGTGCAGACCCCACCGCCGCGACCGCAACCACAGGCGGCGCCCAGGCCTCAACCTCAGCCCCAACCGCGGCAGCAGCAAAATCGGCCGGAAAAGCCTAAGCGGGAACAGCAACAATAATTATTTACCACAACATCAGCCATCCCCCTGTAACCCAGGTCTCGTTCCCTTCGGTACGGGGCCTGGGGTCACACCGCCTCCATAGAAAGGCGGCAGTTTGAGCGCGGCTCCCGGTTGGAGCCGTAGCCATCGATGAGGGGGAGAGCAGAGCTTGACCGTAGTTGGCTTTTTAGGTCGTTCCCCTCGCCCCCGTCACCCTCAGAACTATTTTTTCGTTCATCTTTTTTAAATCATCATTATCTTGGTATTGCTCGCCTTGCTCTTAGGCACCGGCTCCGCCTTGGCTTTCCTGGCCACTTTACCCTTGGCCCATGCTCTGTCATTCCGGGGTACCAAATAATTTAACCGATTTTCATTGGAACCAACATTAGTCGTCCATCCGAATCCT
This sequence comes from Desulfobacca acetoxidans, assembly GCA_022736495.1. The sequence goes on along the minus strand of DZCR01000051.1, from coordinate 16,445 downwards.
CTCATGAATCCCGCCGCAGGCAAGGCGCCAGCAGTAACCTACCCGATGCAAACTCTTTGACTTTTGGGTCCCGCAGTGCTATTTCTAGAAGCGTTTCAGAAGATCAGCCTGCATCACAAGGGGGAGAGGAAATGGTGCGGCGCATATGTGGCACTGGGATTATGGCCATGGTGCTGGTGGCTGCGGCATTGTTGCCGGGGATGGTGCGGGGCGCGGATTTTGACGTGAGCAAGTTTAACCAGGAGGTGGGACTGCGCTTCGCCTACGGGAAAAATACTAAGAAGGCCACAGTTCAGCTTTACAGCTTGCTGCCCCGGTGGGGCATTTTTCTCATGCCCCCGGGAAAGCAGTGGGGTCCCTTCGGAGCCTCTTTCGTCGTGGAAGGTATCGTCAGCATTGCCAGCGCCGAATCGACCGGTTTTGAACTGGGCTTCACGCCCCTGCTGAAACTCAGTTGTCTGCTCTTCCCCTCAGTCCTCTTTTATATCGAAGGGGGCGCCGGGCTCATCACCGAAAGCATTGACAGCCCGGCCCTGGCCCACGCCTTCAATTTTACCCCCCAAGTGGGAGCCGGCTTTGACATAGCCTTGACCTCCCAAGTAGCCCTGTCCGTGGCCTATCGGTTCCGGCATTCTTCCAATGCGGGACTCTATGCCGAAAATCCCGCCTTTAATGTCAACTTCTTTCAGTGTGGCCTGAATTACTATTATTAAGACCACAGCCCCAAGCTGTTTCAAAATGACGCAATGAAGATTCTCCAGGGTCTTCATTGCGTCCTGTTTCCGAACTTCAACTGGTCCCCCCGGTTTTGTTACCCCTTTAATTATACCCAATAGGTATTTTTACCGAGGCCCAATTAGGCAATTTTACCGGTTGTTTTTGAAAGCAAAAAATTTCATCATAATATAAGGATGTAAACTTACAGATGTGCTGTGAGGAGTTGACATCTGATCCCCGCAAATAATTATTCCAACCTGATTTTTATGGCCTGAAGGGAGCTATTAACCATGAACATTATCATTTTCTTTGGCGGCATTCTCACGGGTTTTCTCCTGGGTTTCAGTGGCATGGCTCTCCTGTCTGCCAGGAGCTCTCGCTTGCAATCCGAGGGGCTACAGGAAAGCACAATCTATCAGCAGATACCCCCGCATCAAGAAGGCTAAGTCGGCTACCTGCGGCAGGACCGCCAGCCTCTTAATCTCCTGAGACCAGGGGCCTTATGGCGGAGCTCCCTCCCGGAAGGCTCGGTGCAGCCGTCCTGTTCAACGGAATGTCTTTCCTTTGCCTGCAAAAAACCTCATTGGAGCGACCAGGATATTTTTTCTGCTTGACATAGCCAGTAATAATTATTATCTAATAATCAGGTTGAATTAATTTATGGAAAATCTTATGCAACAATTGCGTGAGCGGGGGATTGCAGTTACCCCCCAGCGTTTGGCGGTGATGACCAGTCTGCGGAACCGCCGGGATCATCCCACTGCGGAAAATATCTATCAGGAGGTGCGCCGGCAGCTACCGGCCATTTCCTTTAACACTGTGTATAAAACCTTGGAAATCTTGTGCCAGAAAGGCATGGTGATAAAGGTCAACCCCCTGCACGAAGTGGCGCGCTACGATGGGGAAACTGGCCCTCATGGCCATCTCATCTGTCGTCAATGCCACCGCATCGTCGACCTTGACTGGCAGCCCGGCGAGTTTCCTGCACTGCCGCCGGATAACCAACACGGCTTCCAGGTTGAGCACCCAACCTTGACCTTCTGGGGTCTTTGTCCCCAGTGTCAGAAACAAGAATCTCATAAGGAGGACTAACGTGGCGACAGAAGTTGGACAGGTATATGTGTGTAAAGTTTGTGGCAACAAGGTGAGGGTAGTGGAGGCCGGCGGCGGCGTGCTGGTCTGTTGCGGCATCCCCATGAAACAGGCCGAAGGCTAAGGGAGGGACGACACATGGACAAGAGCATTGCCGACCTCAAAGAAGCCTTTGCCGGCGAATCTCAGGCGAATCGCAAATACTTGGCCTTTGCCGAAAAGGCCGACCGTGAGGGCTATCCTCAGGTAGCCCGCCTCTTCCGGGCTGCGGCGCATGCTGAAACGGTCCATGCCCTGAATCACCTCAGGGCCTTGAAGGGCATCGGTTCAACTGCGGAAAATCTCAAGGAGGCCATCGCCGGGGAATCAGCCGAGTTCCAAAATATGTATCCCCGGATGATCGCAGACTCCCAAGCCGAAGGCCATAAGGAGGCGGAACGCACCTTTACCTTTGCCAACGAAGTGGAAAAGGTCCACGCCCGTCTCTACCAGAAGGCCTTGGAGACCATGGAAGACAAGAAGTTGGTGGATATCTACGTCTGCTCGGTCTGCGGTTACACCGTGGAAGGCGAACCGCCGGACGAGTGCCCCGTCTGCAAAGCGGCAAAAAAATTATTCACCCGCATCGATTAGCACACCTCTCTAGCCGGGGCGCCGGCAGATTGGCCTGCGCTCCCGGCCTTATACTTGACTAACGCCGCTCAAATTCCGATGAGAACCGAGCTGCCGGGCTATGCCTTACTCCGCGGCTCCCCCTTCTTTGGGTTCAGATCCTATCCGGTCCAGTTTCTCCAGGGCCAGGCGGGCCGCCTGCTGCGCCGCCTGTTTCTTGGTGCAGCCTTCCCCTTGGGCCAGGGGCACTGCATTGAGGCGCACCTCCACCTGGAATTTTTTGGCATGGCCAGGCCCGCTTTCGGACAACAGGTGATACGAAGGCAAAGTCTTGTAACGGGCCTGGGTAAGCTCTTGCAGGGAGGTCTTGAAGTCCTGACCCGGTAAAGCCGTTGTTAAAAGCGGGCTGAACCAGCGTTCCGTCAGGCTCGCCACCGCGGCAAGACCGCCATCCAGATAAATTGCGGCCAGCACCGCTTCCAGGGCATCGGCCAAAAGCGAGGGTTTCTCCCGGCCCTCCTGGCGTTCTTCGGTCCGCCCCACCAAGAGATGGGTGCCCAGACCCAGGTCTCGGGCCAGGAGCGCCAGTTGCCTGGCATTCACCAGGGCGGCCCGCCCCCGGGACAGATCCCCCTCGGAACTTTTGGGGAACTGAGCCAGGAGCAGGGTGCTCACCGTGAGGTCCAGGACCGCATCTCCCAAGAACTCCAACCGTTCGTTGCTAACGCCGCTCTCCGGATTTTCATGGGCGTACGAACTATGGCGCAAGGCCTGGTCCAGCAACGCCAACTTTTTGAACCGATGGCCCAGTCGCTGCGCCAGGCCTTCCAGTTCTTGCCTTCTCTCCGGGGACAGGCCGTCTTCTTCCGGTACCACTAGTTCCGCCGCTCCGGCCCCCGAAAAATAGTCGCATCTTTGCCAAAAATATTCACGCGCCCCCCTTTCTGAAGAAGTAAGGGATTTCGGTAAGTAAAATCAGGAAAACCCTAATTGTCGGGGTCACAGACAGTCGATACTCTATCAGTAACCTCAGGTACCGAAGGGTGATAACTTGTCAGACCTTCCGGTTGCTGGGGTGAAGCTCCCGTCAAGAAGGAGAAACCTTGGAAGCCCTCTTGCAGGTGATGGAGTCCACGATCGCAGCCCGGGACCCGTATACCGTCAGCCACCAGCAGCGGGTAACCCAAATTGCCTGTAACATTGCCCAGGAAATGGACCTCCCTGAAGACCGCCTCCAGCAACTCCGGATAGCCGCCAGGCTGCATGACCTGGGCAAGGTGGCCATCCCTACGGAATTGCTTGCCAGACCGGGAAAACTCTCGCCCATCGAGTTCGACCTGATTAAGACCCATCCCCAGGTGGCCTACAACATCTTGCGCCCTATCAATTTTCCCGGCGATACCACCGAGATTATTCTGCAACATCATGAACGGCTGGATGGCTCCGGTTATCCTCAAGGATTAAAGGAGCCTGACATCCTTTTGGAAGCCAAGATCTTAGGCGTGGCCGATGTCATGGAGGCCATGTGCTCCCACCGGCCCTACCGGCCTGCCCTGGACCCAGCCGTCGCCCTGGAAGAACTCTCCATGCACAAAGGGTCTCTCTATGATGCGGCAGTGGCGGAAGCCTGTTTGAAGGTTTATGGGGGACCCCTGCTGGATACTGAGACCTCGGCACCCCACTTGCCCTCGAGGTCCATCGCCATTACGCAAGCGCTGGCTCCCTTAGGAGGCTTTGCCCAGCCTCATATCAATGTTGCCAAATTGCGCAACTTACCCCGGGGCACCGGCAGCGGGTCGTGGAAATGGGCCAGATTGTTCTCCAAAAACCGGCTTACCTGGATGCCCGCCGGCTCCGTCTAAATCGTGGGCCTGGCCCTAGTGTTATTTTCCCGGGGAAGCTGACAGAACTCTCACCCCGAATGCACCCCTTCCGGGCCAGGGCCAGGTGCCCCTCGCTCGCATAAGTCGAGGCCTTCTTCAGAATACATTTCCGCAGGTTGGAATGACGAAGGTTTTTTGCAGTTATCCTGGTTGCTGGTGCGTGAGGAGAGACACCACGGGCTCGACCAGGATCTTTTGGCTGATGCCCTTGCCTAAGGCCACCCGGCCGCCATTGATGCCCACGATGATGAGGCCGCGGTTATTCTGCAATATTTCCACTTCCCGTCCCAGATTAAGGCCCATGGCCAACAACCGGGCCCGCAACATACGACCGCCTCGATACCCGGTAATTCTTACCCGCCGGCCCGCCGGGATTTCGCCCAAGGACTGTTCCAGAGGTCCCGCTATATCCATTCTGAGGGTATGGTCCTTTTTAAAAACTGCCACTTTTCTCCGCCTCCTGACAGGTGGCGCAATAGCCATGCACCTGTAACTGGTGGCCTTTAATCCGATAGCCGTATTCCCGGGCCAGATGTTCCTCCAGAAGCCTCAGCCTGGGCTCTTCGAACTCCAGGACCTCGCCGCACCCGAGACAACGCAGGTGACTGTGGTGGGCGTGGCCATAGATATGCTCATAATGCCAATGACCGTCCCTGAAATCCACCTCCCGAACCAGGCCGCAGTCAATGAATAACGGCAGGGCCCGGTAAATGGAAGCCTTGGAGACTTTGGAGCGCTTGTCCCTGAGCCTCAGATGGAGTTCATCCACATCAAAATGCCCGTGGATCGCAAAAATCTCCTGCAATATCTCTTCCCGTTCCTGGGTCCGCCTCAGACTCCGGTGGCGGATATATTCACGGAATACCTGAATTTCCGATTTCATCAGCATTGCTCGGATAAGCAAGCCACTATTGAGAATCAATTTCAATAATATCTTATTCCAGCGAGATGTCAAGCAAATTCTCAACTTACTCAAAACTCTGGGGAAAAGGGAAAAAACGAAAAATTAACCCCATAGTTGAAGAGGTTCCTCCCCGCAATAGGTCTAAGCGGCCCCTGGCCTGGAAGCCGATTCCCGTTGACGGGCCGTCACAGCCCGGTTTATGATGAACCACACTGAATTGGTGACACAGGCTTTGAGCCTGTGCGAGGGGCCGAGACCACCTTTGGTGCAAATATTGATCAGATCAAGGCACATGGGTCCAGCGTGCTGTGCCCCGGTCCTTCCGGCAGCACGGTGGACCTATGCAAAGGAGATCTAACCACACCTTGGGACCACCCAACTCCCCCCCACCCCAAGACCTGACCACGCAACCCCTTTCGACCCTGGAGGGGACCGTGGAACGCCTTACCTTTGCCGACCCGGCCAGCCACTATGCGGTAGTGCGCTTGAATGTTAAGGGACGCCGCCAGCCCGCCACGGTCGTGGGGCCGCTGGCGGCCGTCAAGGAAGGCGAGCAACTGCATCTCAAGGGCCGCTACGAGGTGCATCCCAAGTGGGGTGAGCAATTCCGGGTGGTATGGTGGTACGCCGTGCTCCCCGCCACCGTGGCCGGCATCGAAAAATATCTGGCCTCAGGCCTTATCAAGGGCATTGGCCCTGAATTGGCCCAACGCCTGGTGGCCCATTTCGGCCCCGAAACCCTGACCATCATCGATAACCACCCGGAGCGTCTGGCGGAAGTCTCCGGCATCGGCCCAAAAAAGATGAAACAGATTCGCCGGGACTGGCAAACCCACAAAGCCGCCCGGGAGGTGCTGGTGGCCCTGCAAGGCCTGGGCGTAGGCGTGAGTATGGCCGCCAAGATCTATCAACAGTACGGCGACCAGGCCGTGGAAGTCGTAACCACCAACCCCTATCAACTGGCCCTGGATATTCACGGTCTGGGGTTTCTCACCGCCGATCGCCTGGCCGGCCGCCTCAACCTGGACCCTGAGACCCCGGCCCGGCTGGCCGCAGGGCTGCTTCACATCCTGGACACCATGGGCGGGGAGGGCCATGTCTATGTTCCGGAAGACCTGCTCTTAAGCCGCACCGAGGAATTGCTCCAGGTTCCCCGCCCCCCCGTGGCAGGGGCCATGGAAGCCCTGGCCCGGGAAGGCCGGGTGGTGCTGCCCGAGTTGTCTTCCGGCCGGGCGGTATATAAGCGGCCCGCCTGGGTGGCGGAAACCGGGGTAGCCCAGTCCCTGGGGCGCCTGATTACTGCTCCGGGGAGCCATCCGCCGCTTCATCTCGAGGACCTCATCAAGCAAGTCCAGCAGCAGCGCGGCCTAATGCTCGCCGACGAGCAGGCGGCTGCGGTGGCTGCGGCTTTAAAGGAGAAAGTGCTTATCATTACTGGCGGCCCCGGCACCGGCAAGACCACCATCGTCAGCTGCATCCTGGACCTTTACCAGGGTCTGGGGGCCCGGGTTATGCTCATGGCCCCCACCGGCCGTGCGGCCAAGCGCCTCTCTGAAACTACCGGCATGACCGCCACCACCATCCACCGGGCCCTGGAATTTTCCCCCCAGACCGGCGGCTTTCGCCGCAGCCCCGCGGACCCTTTAAAGGCGGAAGTGGTGGTGGTGGATGAAACCTCCATGGTGGACACCTACCTGATGTATCACCTGCTCCGGGCCATCCCCCCCGCCGCCCGCCTCATCCTGGTGGGGGACGCCCACCAGCTTCCCGCGGTGGGGCCGGGCAACATCCTCAAAGACCTGATGGATTCCGGGGTCGTCCGGGTGGTGCGCCTCACCCAGATCTACCGCCAGGCCAAAGAAAGCCTCATCGTGATCAACGCTCATCGCATCAACCAGGGAGCCAATCCCGTCCTGCCCAAGGACTTCGGACAAGGCGACTTCGTCTTCCTGGAATTGGAGGACCCCGAAGCCATCAAGGCCCGGCTTCTGGACCTGGTGGCCGAGGAAATTCCCCGGCGCTTCGGCCTGGACCCCCTGCGTGACCTCCAGGTGATCACCCCCATGCACCGGGGCGCCGTGGGCATCCAGACCCTGAACCTGGAATTGCAGGAGCGCCTCAACCCCGCAAGCCCGCGCTGGTCCTGGGGCGGGCGGGTTTATCGCCACGGCGACAAGGTGATGCAGCTCCGGAACAACTACTACAAGGAAATCTTCAACGGCGATATCGGCCAGGTGTGCGGGTTTCTGTCCGCCACCAGCCAGCTCCAGGTGGATTTTGACGGACGGGTTCTGACCTACGACCCCAGCGAACGGGAGGAACTCACCCTGGCGTATGCCGTGACGGTGCACAAAGCCCAGGGCAGCGAGTTCCCCGCCGTCATTCTGGTGCTCACCACCCATCACTTCATGATGTTGCAGCGCAACCTCCTGTACACCGCCCTCACCCGGGGCCGCCGCCTGGTGGTGATTTTGGGCACCAAGCGGGCCTTGGGCATGGCTATCAGAAATGACCGCCCCATTCGGCGTTTTACCAATTTAGCCCAAACCCTTAAAGCTGCTCTTACCCCGGCGAGATGAACTCTTAACTTCTCTGGTGGCGGGCATGGTTAGTCAAAAAGTCTATAAAAGAAATGCCAAGAGAGCCTCGTGCCAAAGTCTTTTTGGAGTTGATTTTTTGAAAAAATAAGCCTTATGAGCGCCCCTGTGCTAAGGTGATTATGGGAGAAACAATGCGGCGTTGGGGCGCCGATCAGTTGCTCAAGCGGATAAGTTGAGCGCTACGATGGGGCGAGAGCTTAAGGTTACGGGAATAGTCCTGATTGGTGAGCGGTCGTAAGCCGCACGGCCCCATCCCCGATGCCGCCCCACAAAGATTTTCCTTGTATAAACAGCCGTTCTATGTAAAATTTGTTTATACTCCTTTTCTTATAAACTGAGTTATGCCCCGAGGAAAAGCTAAATATATCCGTTGTGGAGGAGACGGCGGAGATCTCTTCTTGATCAACGAGGTCTCTCGATTGGTCAACCTCTCCCAGAAGCGCATTCGCGAATATGAAAAAGAAGGGTTTATCAAACCCTTGCGGGAGAAGAACACCAACAACCGGCTCTATTCCAATTTTGACGTGTCCCAGATCAACCAGATCAATAGCCTGATCCATGATCGGGGCTTCACCTTGGCTTGCCTGCGCAACCTGATGGTCCTCGCCCCTTGCTGGAATATTTTCGCTTGCGACAAAAAAGATGCCTGTCCCGCCTTTCAGCTCCCCTGGCGGCCCTGTTATGAAGTGCGTGAATATCGGGGCACGCTGTGCGAGGGTCCTTGTTCCCGCTGCGCTGTTTATCTCAACCGCGCCGTGCAAAGGGAAAAAATCTTGGAAAAGTATACCCTTGAACCTTGAGTGCATCCTCTTCAGCCCCCCCCACCCCGGCCTTCTCTCTCGTGTCCAACGCCAAAGCCATTGCCATCGTGGGTCTGTCTAACTCCGGCAAGACCGAGCTCATCTGTGGCTTGCTCAAGTGGTTTGCCGCCCGGAAGCTGAAGGTGGCGGTCCTCAAGCATTCTCACAAGCAGCATCTGGGGGATGAAGGCAAAGACACCGGGCGCTACCGCGCCGCCGGCGGGCGGCTGGTGGCCCTGGCGGCCCCGGGATTGCTCCAGATTAACCGCGCATCCGTGGGCGAACCAGAGCTGGCGGCGATCCTCAACCAACTGGCCCCCGAGGTCGACTTAATTCTGGTGGAGGGCTATAAAACCAGCGACTTGCCCAAGATCGGCGTAGTGGGGCCAATTGTTCCCCCGGTCCTGCCGGACTATCCCCGCCTGGTGGCCTGGGTCAGCTCCACGCCGCTGGCCACTGACCTGCCAGTCTTTTCTCCCTCCCAAGTGGCGGAAATCGGCCACTTTATTCACGCTTGGCTCGGGTGCCCCTGATGTCTGCCAGTGCGCCGTTGTTGACGGGAGCCATCCTGGCAGGAGGTTTTAGCCGGCGCCTGGGTCAGGATAAGGTGGCGCTGCGCCTGGGGGAGACGCCTCTGGCCCTCAGGGTCGCTGCATCCCTCGCTCCTCTGACCACGACTTGCTGGCTCGTCACGAACCACCCCCTGGCCCACGTGGCCTTGGGCCTGCCCCTGATTACGGATTTGGTTCCCTGGCAGGGCCCTGCCGGGGGGCTAGCCACGGCGCTTTTCTATGCCCGCACCCCCTGGGTTCTGGCTGCCGCGGTGGACAATCCCTTTCTGGCCCCCTCCCTGTTGGCTGAACTGGCCGCCCGGGTCGGCCGCACCTCCCGGCCCGCTATTGTCTGCCGGTCCCCTCGGGGTCTGGAACCCTTTCCCGGCGTTTATGCCGTCCGCCTGCTTCCCGCCTTACGGGATTTTCTCCAGACCGACTGCAGTCTGACCAGTTTCCTTAAGAGATGCCGCCCTCAGATTGTCTCGGAAGCGGAAGTACAGACCCTGGACCCGGAAAGCCGCAGCTTCTTTAACCTCAACACCCCCCAAGATTTAGCCCAGGCCAAGGCTTGGCTGTCCGGCGTCGTCTATTAATAATATACGATGTTATCGGTCCGGATCATCTCCGCGGTTTGCCTGGCGCAGGAAGACCTGGGAGTCCCTCCCGCCCCTGGTTAGTTCCAGTTCAGGTTTTGGAGATCGTTCAGGCTTTTGTAATCGGTGAGGTCGTGGTGAATCGGGGTGATGGTGATATAGCCTTGGGCCAGAGCCCCGTAGTCCGTTTCCAGGTCCGGCGCCTGGCGCTCGTGGATTTCCGCCAGCCAGTAATAGACGTGCTTCCGAGGGTCTACGCGACGTTCGAAGTGCTCCACCAGGGGACCGGTGTCCTGGCGGGTGATCCTGACCCCCTTGACCTGATCCCGGGGCAGGGCCGGGAGGTTGATGTTGAGACAGGTGCCGTTTTGCCAGGGGGACCAGACCCCGATCTTTTCCAGCAGTTCCCGAGCCAGACTGGCAGCGGTGGTAAAGTCGGCGTTCTTATCGTAAGAATTCAAAGAAAAGGCAACCCCTCTCACCCCCAGGATGGAAGCCTCGGTGGCCGCGGACACGGTGCCGGAGTAGAGTACATTGATGCCCACATTAGGGCCGGAATTGATGCCCGAGACCACCAGTTCCGGGAGGGCCGGGAGCAACTCGGCGATGGCGATCTTGACACAGTCGGCAGGGGTGCCGCTCACCGCCCAGCCCTCGACGCCGCCGTTGATGCCGACCTCTTTCACCCTGAGCGGCGTAATGAGGCTGATGGAGTGCCCCACCGCGCTCTGTTCGCTCTCCGGGGCCACTACCGTCACTTCCCCCAGGCGCTGCAGTTGCCGGTAGAGGGCCGCCAGCCCTGGGGCGTAAATGCCGTCGTCGTTGGTCAAGAGTATGGTCAAGGGGTGCTCTCCTGATGCCAGATTATGGTTTACTGTTATGCCTTGAGGGGGGATACGCAGGTCCGCCTCTACAATAATTTCTCTATTGTTTACCTTTGGGAATCTCGGCCTTTTCTGGAGCCGGAACGGTTTTCTTGGCCGCAGCCGTCAGCCGGCCCATTTCGTCTTGCCATTGACGGAACGGGGCTTGGAGGATCAGGGCCATCTCAGTTTTTCCTTCCACCCTTGTCGTGACCTTGAGAGCGGTTTTTCCTTGGGGGCCTACCTCATCCAGGTGCAGGAGGGGTTTGCCAGCCTGGTCCAGGAGTTCCACCGTATAGGCTGGGAATGCAATGGCGCTGGCCTTCGGCAGGATTTTTATTGCTTCCAGCTTCTGGAAATCCCATAGGGCCATCTCCAGCCGTGCAGAGGGTTGTTTCAAGGTCACCTGTTCCGGGCCGGTGATTTGCCAGAATTCTTTTTCCTTCCTGGCCGTCCAGGTTTTGCCGGGCGGCCCCCAAATGATCTGGTAGACGCCGGGGATGGCTCCGGCCCACAAGCGGTGATCTTCCAGGGAACCCAAGGCCTTGGTGATCTCACCGGGGAGGGTCGCATCCACCAGCACGATGGGACCATCGGGCCCTTTGCGGGCATACACCGCATCGTCTTTCTTAATCCCTAAAAAGAGGGTCTGGTTGCCCGCCGGCGTGACCACGGTGACTTCGGTCGTCAGGCGAGGAACCAGGCCCAGGGCAAGAAGATTCTTGGGCGGAGGCTCGAGAAAATTTTTGGCCTGGGCCAGGTGCAAATCCCGCAGGAGTTTTTCCACCTTATCGCCCCGCACCTGGAAGTCGGGACGCCCCACCCAGCGCCAGGCCTGGGGGCCGGTCTTCTCTAAATCCACTTTAGTCTTGCCGGTGACGATCTTCAGACCTTTGACTTCGCCGGTGACGAAGGCGAACAAGCTCTTGTCCCGTAAGGCCAAAAGCTGACGGTCCAGAGAATCCTTGCTCCCCTGGCTAATCATGAGCAGGTGGGGGTCCTGGTCGGCGCGGGCGTAATAATTCTGATCGCCCGGAACCTTGGCCCCGATAGCCAGTTGATGCGGCTTCCCCTGAGCGGTGAATTGCACCACCAGGGCGGGCTTATCCAACCCGAAGGGCTTGAGGTCCTTTTCCACCCCCAAATCCCGCTCCTTCCGGAGCCGCGCCAGGGTGGTCAGCATGGAATCCACGATGGTCTGATCGGCCTTGGTGCTGAGGGGTGCAGTGAGATACCAGACCTTGTTTTTTTTCGCCAGATGAACTTGGCCGTTGCCCCGGACCAGGGTCAGATCGGTGATCTCGGGTTCCATGAGGTGAAAAACCTTCTTGGCCTGTTCCTCTTGGGCGACCTGCTTCTGCTTTTGCCAATTAAGGCCGAAATAGGCTCCTGCCAGGACCAGGAAGATCACTACATAAGGGATCAGCCTCCGGGGACTCATTGCCGGGCCCTCCGCCGTCTGCGGTAGGCCCAGATACCGGCCGCCAGCATGATAATCGGAGCCCAGACCAGGCTGGCGAGAAACAACCACCAGGCCTGACCGCTCTTAAGGGTTAAGATCTGCGCCTTGTCAGAGGTCCGCACCGTGATCTGGCCTAAGGCCTGAGCCAGGAAGTTAGTGGTGTTCAGGAAGAGGTCGCCATTGCCGAAGAGGTTGAAGAACGAATTGGCTGCAAAGTCAACGTCCCCGAAGACCACCATATAGGTCTTGGACTCGGGCTCAGGCCCGGCAGTCGGGGCCGGCTTCGGGTCTTTGCCGGGCGGCGGGGCCTGGGCCGCCTGGGGCGTCGTCGGCTTGATTTCCGCCTGGACCGCCAGGGTAAAGGGACCTTTCTTGTCGGTCTTGGCATCAAACGCGGCTTTTTCGGCCTTGATCCACTCCTTCCCCAGCTTCTCGTAGCTGGTAGACATGGTGGTGGCCAGGGGCAGCAGGGTGACGTCCGGTTGCTCCTTTTTCAGAAAAAGCGGCCGAGCCATGGGGTAGATGGTGACGATGTTCTTGAAATCCTGGGTAATTTTTGAGAGTCCGTACTGGGAGACTATGGGCATGACGGCGCTCAAGCCCAGGGATTGGCTCACCTGGTTGACGTCCAGGATGAGGCCGTTGTCCAGGTCCACGCCGTAGCCCGCCAAGAAGTCCTTCAGACCGCCATCTTCAAAGGCCTCCAGCATGACCAGGAGCCGGCCGCCCTTATCCTGATAGGCCTTCAGGCCCTGCACCTCGGTGGAGAGCAGCGGCTTCTTGGGTGCGGCGATGACGACCACGGCCGCATCAGGCGGAACCGCGCCTTGGGTCAGCAGGTTGAGCGGCTCAACTTCGTAGCCTTCGTTTTCCAAAGCCTTTTTTGCCACCTGGAAGCCGCCGTGCTTGGGGTCATTCAGGGACCGCTCCCCGTGGCCAGCGAGGAAATAGACTTTCTTGCGCTCCACCTTGAGAACCTTGCGCAAGGCATTGGTGATGGCGTTTTCATCGGGCTGGTCAGCCATCTGATGCCGCCCCTGGTAGTCCAGCAGCACGTTCCCGGCAAAGCGATATCCCGCCTGTTGCGCCTTGAGGGGTTCCCGCTCCGGGTCCACAAACCGGTAACTGATTTGAGGATTGTGATAGACATAGAGCTGCAAGACCTCTTTGGCGCTCTGACGCTCACCGGCCCCCTCGGGTAAAAAGACCGTCATGGTCAGCGGCTTGGTGACATCTTTTAACAGGGCCTTGCTGACCGGCGACAGGGACTGGGTCTGTCCCCGGGTAACGTCCCAGCGCTGCGAATGCCAGTTGGCCAGCAAGGACACCAGGACCAGGATGCCCACCACCAGCAGCACCGACAGCGCAGTGCCGGCTCCATAAAGCACTTGGCGTTTTTTGAATCGATCTCCCCAACTCACGGTTAAGCTCTCCAGCGCCGAGATTCCAACTGTCTCTTCGTGAGAAAGAGGAAGAAATAGATGAAACTCAGGCAGTATGCCAGGTCACGGGTATCGATGACCCCCCGGGTAAAATTTTCGTAATGGTCCAGGAGGGACAGGTACTTGACCACCGGCCCCAGCCCGCCGGCCCCCAGTTCCTGGATGATCCAGAAGAGGAGCAGCAGGGCAAAGGCCACTACTCCGGCCACGATCTGATTTTCCGTGAGGCTGGAGGCAAACAGTCCCAGAGACAGGCAGGCGCCCCCTAAAAGGACCAGCCCCAGGTAGCCGGCGCCCACCGCCCCCCAATCCAGCCGGGTAATCAGGCCAAAGACCACGGCGTAACTGGCGGTAAAGGCCAGCAAAATGAGATAAATCAGCAAGGCTGCGCCAAATTTGCCCGAGATCACCGCCCAGTCCGTCAAGGGATAGGTGAACAGGAGTTCGGCCGTCCCGGACCGCTTCTCTTCGGCCAACAGGCGCATGGTGATAAAGGGCACCAGAAAAAGCAGGATGATGCCCAGGACCGCAAACAGGGGCCGAAAGACCATCTGCTGGGGATTGAGCTGGGCCGCGATTTGGGGGTTCCCGGCCTGCTGGGCCGCCTGAAAGCTGATGATATTGTAATAGATGATATTAGTATAGAAAAAATAGCCCGCCAGGATCAGAAAGAAAAACCCCGTGATATAAAAAATGGGAGTGGCGAAATAGATCGTCAATTCTTTCCGCACCACTGCCAGCCAACCTCTAAGCTGCTTCATGATTTTCTTCCGTTACCAGGTTGAGGAACACTTCTTCCAGGGTAAATTCCTGGGTCTTCAGTTCCAGGAGGTCCCAGCCTTGGGCCACCACCATGCGGGCCAACTCCGGTCGCAGCTCGCGGCTGCGGTCGGCCTCCACCAGGAAATTGCCCTCTCCCGAGCTGACCACCCGGTTCACCCCGGAAATTTTTTGTAAGGCCGCTTCCACCTCAACCGTCGGCCCCCCCACGGTCAGCAGCATCCGGGAGTCATGACCCAGTTGCCGGGAGAGATTTTCCGGGCGGTCGCTGGCCACAATCTGGCCCCGGTTGATGATGATCACCCGGTCGCAGATCTGGCTGACCTCCGGCAAGATGTGGCTGCTCAGCATCACGGTGTGGTTGCCCTCCAGGTTTTTGATCATCTGGCGGATTTCCACGATCTGGGAAGGGTCCAGGCCGATGGTGGGCTCATCCAGGATGAGCAGGGGCGGTTGGTTTAACAAGGCCTGGGCCAGTCCCAGCCGTTGGCGATAGCCTTTGGACAGCGCCGCCACCAGGGTATGGCGCACCTCTTCCAGACCGCAGGCCGCCACCACCCGGTCGATTTCACCCTTTTCGGCTTTGGCTTCCACGCCTTTGGCCCGGGCGGCAAATCCCAAGAATTGCGTCACCGTGAGGTCGGGATAAATAGACACGTTTTCCGGCACGTACCCCAGGGACCGCCGCACCGCCAGGGATTCGCTGACGCAGTCGAACCCGTTGATCCGGGCCGTGCCCGAAGACGGTGCCAGAAATCCCGCCAGGATCTTCAAGGTGGTGGTCTTGCCGGCGCCGTTGGGACCCAAAAAGCCCACGATCTCCCCGCCCGCCACCTGGAAATCGAGGCGGCTGACGGCCAGATGAGGACCGTAATACTTGGTCAGGCCTTGGACTTCAATCATTGTTTCCATGCTTTATACCGTTTTCAGTTTTCGATTAAAAAAAAATTAAAGGGAAAATAAGGCGATCCCCTGCCGTGATAAATCGGCGTGCACAGGTGGCTCCATATTGGCTTAATCCATGGAATACCTGGGCGCACCCTTAAATTAGACTGCTATCTCCTCCTAATGCTATAGCTCGCCTGTGGCCGGCCTGCGAAAAGGCGATCAAATTGAGGGGCCGGAAATAGATGCGGCATTATCGTGCCTCTGCTTCCCGAAAGGCCTTCACGGTTTGGGCCAGGCCTTCGGACAGGCTAATGCGGGGCTGCCAGCCCAGTTCCCTTTGGGCCAGGGCACTGTCCAGGGCGCTGCGGCGCTGCTCGCCAGGCTTGGCGGGGCCATGCACCGGCCCCAGAGGAGAGCCCATAAGTTCCTGAAGCTTGAGATAGACGGTGACGATATCGGTTTCTTTGCCGCTGCCGATGTTGAAGGTTCCGGCTTTGGGGTAGTCCAGGGCCAGGAGGTTGGCGGCCACGATATCTTCCACATAGACGAAGTCCCGGGTCTGCAAACCGTCGCCGTTAATCCGGGGCTGCTGCCCGGCGAGAAACTTTTCAATGAAAATGGCCACCACACCGGCTTCACCCTGGCCGTTCTGGCGCGGCCCAAAGACATTGGCATAGCGCAGACAGATGGGAATGATGCCGTGTTCCCGCTGGTAGAAGTGCAGATAGTGCTCCACCGCCAGTTTGGCGATGCCGTAAGGGGCCTCGGGCCGGGCCCGATCTTTTTCCCGGGCCGGCAAGGGCGCTTCATTGCCGTACATGGCGCCGCCGGTGGAAGCGAAGATGATTTTTTCTACCCGGGCCTGGGCTGCCGCCTGAAAAAGGTTTAGAGACCCTAATATATTTTCCTGCGCATCCAGGACCGGATCGCTGACCGACACCTGCACGCTCATCTGGGCGGCATGGTGGACGATTACCCGGGGTTGCCAGCCTCGAACGAGGTCGGCGGCCTCCGGGGATTTAATATCATAAGGATAGAATTGCGCCGCGGCCGGAACATGTTCGCGCTTGCCTGTGCTCAAGTTGTCCACTACCGTCACCTCGTGGCCGGCGGCCAGCAGACGGTCGGCGACGTGGGAGGCGATGAAGCCGGCTCCGCCCGTGACCAGGATGCGTCTTGGCGCGCTCATGGATCCCCCTTTTAGGTCTAATTTTTTATGATAACTAATTTCCTTCTCCGGATGCAATGTTTTCCC
>DZCR01000050.1:16925-20702 GCA_022736495.1 Desulfobacca acetoxidans | reverse complement strand
GGTGCCGCCCAACAGGTTCATCTCTTCACAGACCAGCAATACCTCTCTAGAACTAACGCTATGGAAACTATAGCGATTGCCAAAAGTTTTTTCCGATAAGGCCTCATATAATACCAAGTTGCGCTCATAGAATTAAGAAAACCTCACGGTCTGTCGGGGCGCTCCCGAGTGTGCGCCCAACCTGGGGGCGGACACATTTGTCCGCTACAGAAAATTAAATTATCTGCCTCAAGTTCAACAGTCATATTTGTAAAAAGATGCAATATCAAATAGTTATATGGGCGGATTTATCCTTTGGCACCGCATTTTCTGGTATTGGTCGAACCGACGGTCAATAAGACCCTGGCCAGCGCTACCGCCAGGGTATGCCGCCGGCCCTCATCGCTGATGCCCAAGGCGATCTCTACCACCTGGCTGCGGATTACTGTCTTGCCGGATCGTCTCGTAGCGGGCGTCCAGCTGCAATGTTGGCGGCTATAAATTGAAGATTATGCTCTTCAGGTGGCCATTTGCCTCAGGCAGCATTATGCCATTGAGAATCAATGTTTGCCAAGTACAATAGTGGTGGGCAAGCGGATAAGGATACTCACGTCGGGGGCATCCTGGCTCAACCCTATGCCTACCACAAAATCAAAGGCCCAACGGGGGGAAGGCACATAAGTGGCGCCAATGTTAAAAGAGATGGCATTGAGACTAGTATCCGGGAGGGTAACTCCTTGAGAAGAGGTGCTGCCGACGATCAGCTGTCTTAAGGAGAAATTGAGTGAGAGCTTTTCCTGGAGGGCAAATATCAGGCCTACATTGTATTCAAATCCCCGTCCCAAGACGACCCTGCCCCAATCTATATCCCCTTGAACCCCTACGTTACGGGCGAAGGTGTTATAGTAGGTAAAATTGAAATAAACTACGGCTGGATCTATGCTCTTCACAAAGTTAAGTCCCACGTTGAAATTATAGTGTCCCGTACCCGTGGGAAATTGAACCGGGACTAGACCTAACCCGGGAATTAATTCCCGTTGGAGGGAATATGGGTCTTTGCCGGTGGGAAACCGCGCCCCCAACCGCACGATGGTGTCGGGAACCCAGGGTTTCCAGCGCCCTTCATTGATCAGGTGGTAATAATAGGTTAACTCTAAATCCCCAATGCTATTATCCCTAATAGATTGACTCTTGGTGGTCCCTGATTGGGCCCCGGTCCCGGCAAAAGTCAACTGATCTGACCGAAATACATAAGGAATTCGTAAGGATAGTTCTGAATCATTGAGATATCTGGACAAGGGCGGGATACCCAAGCGCAGGGTGATTGCCGGGACAAATATATCCCTTTTTATTTTGCTTACCGTTACGGTGCCAATAAGAATTGCTTGGAAAATGCTAAACCCGCTGAGCGCCACATTTTGGCCGGAAACGTGGTCATATTCGAATTCGGGCTGAATTACCAGGCGCCAAGGCGCCACAAGAGCTCCGCCCCGCTCAATTTCAGCTGCTTTAGTCGCTCGTGCTGCCTTTTGTTCCTCCTTGCGCACCTCCCCAACTTTGGATTCGCCGGTTCCAGCAGGTTCACTTTGGGCTTGGGCCCAGCCGCATTTAACTGGCCAACAGAGAGATAAGCACATGCAGACGATAATCAGACAGCGCATCAAAGCATCCCCCCTTCAGGATGTCCTGCCCTCTGCGCCAGCAGGATGTCCTGCCCTCTTAGTTTGAAAAAATTTATTATATTACCCCTTTAGAACAATTTCGGGGAAAAGTCCATTCAAAAAATGTTCCTATCCTAATTTTTGCGTTTCCAGAAGACGTTTCATAAAATGGCAGGTTAATTCGCAGGACCGCAGCGGTGTGGCCCTCCCTAGCCCTTCTCGTTGAAGTCACAGGGAAGGTGCGAGAAGATCCTGATTAAACCCCGTAAAACTTGCTGGCAAAACCAGGCACGGCAACATCTTTTGTATGACGTTGCAAGGGTCCTCCCCAGCCGCGACTCTGCCTCTGTCCTCCCTTGAGTCTCAGGCGGGCCGCAGCCGCCGACATCGATCCATTTTGATGCATAACCTTTGCTGCGATGATAAATCACCACAATTATGGAGAAAATTAAAAAAACTTTAAGATCATAAAATTTTTTTAACAAAACCCTTGACTTTATTTTGTAATGGATTATATATAGTAAAAGCGATAAGAATTATCCTGAAATATTTTTAGGACTGTATCGGCTGGTTTATTTTTGCTAAGAGAATTAGTGGGTTATAGCCTATAACCTTAACGATAACTGATGCGGAGAGCTAGATGCTAAAGCTGTGGATTGGCTTCTGTCTGGTGGGCACCCTCCTGGTGGGGTCCCCTTTTGACGTAGCAGGTCAAGCTGCCCCCCCTAAGGCTGCCACGCCCCCCAAGACTGCTGCGCCCCAACCCCAAAAAACCACGGTGACCGATCTGCTGGGCAAGGCCACCTTGGACCAGATTAAAAGGGCCTATCCCGGCGGCAAGCAAGACCCCATTTCGCCTCATTACAACACCCTTTTGGCCAAGGTCAGCGCCAGAACCCGCTATGTAGAACCCAAAGGCAAGACCGCCTACTACTTCAACAGCAGGGGCATACTCGTACGGGTCGCCACCACCCCGAAAAGGCTGATCACCAAAGCAGAACTTCTGCGGACTATGCCCGACCTGAAATTCACCAAGGAAGGCCCCGACGGTTTGCCCGTGGCCTTCATGAAACGCCCGGATGGCATCATTCAGGGCTTCTATCTGACCAAAGACGGCAGAGAGGTGAAACTTACCACCTTGGACTATGTAAAATAGTCCGCCTTGTGCGCCCGCAAGGAGTGGATTCGAGCCCACCTGCTTCTCCTAAGGTTGCCCCGGCCCTCGCAAGGGGACAGGAATCTTTCCTTCAGGAGAGTGAGGCAGTCGTTCCAGTCAGGTTAGGTAACATGGGAGGAAGGGAGCATGGCTAAATTTAAGGGCATCACGAGCTGTGCGGCGCTCATGGCCTTAGTTTTCCTCCTGGGGCCAGCCGCCGGCGCGGTCACCGCCGGGCAGTCCGAGGCCGCAGCACTTCCCGGTGCCAGCCAGGGGCAGGCGCTAACCGATGCCACCCTGCGAGACATCCGGGGCAAGGGCTCCTTGGTCGGGTTCGGCAACGGGGTCACCGGAATGGCCTTCCAGGTGAATCAGGGCAGCGGGACCCAGACCAGCAAAATTGACGGCATCAGCCTGTCCGGGCCGGGCACGCAAGTCCAGCCGCTGCCCAGCCACATCACCACCACGCTGCAAAGCTTGCAGCGGTTGTTCCAACGTTGGAGACGCTGAAAAACCGTGCAGGTTTCCGGGAGAATCAGGAACCTGGTTCGTCCGAGAACTGCAGTTAAGGTTGGCAAAGAATTTCATTCGCACGATGGGATGAAATTTTAGAGCACTTCTCCATTTCACCTCTTTGCCAGAAACGCGTTTAGTTTCTGCCAGTGCCGGTTTTTTTAAAAACTCAAGAGCTGCCATGGATGGCTGCCGCTTTCCGCCTCAGGGAGTGGGGCGGTGAGCGACCCTCGGAAGACGGGTTCGAACAGGGAGAACGGGCCGGGGCTTGCATCCCCGTGCTTTAATCAGGCTCAAGGGCGGCCGACACGGAAGCGGCAGGCTCCAAAGAGAAAGGAGGTGACCAACCGGACAGCTTCAGACTTCCTCGCATCCATGGTAGTTGCATGAGGCAAAATTTCTGAACGAATACTGGAAAGGAGATACAACGATGAAAAAGCTACTTCCCTTGTTTTTGGTGGTGGGGCT
>DZCR01000050.1:0-16825 GCA_022736495.1 Desulfobacca acetoxidans | reverse complement strand
GGCACATTTATTTTTGACGGCGAGGCCTGGGCCAAGATCCAGGAGCAGCAGGAACTCTACGGTCTCACTCTCCGTGAAATCGATACTGCTGCTACTGCGTCAAAAAGCGCGAGCATCACGGATTCCTTCAACAATGGCACCGGCATCGCCAACGTCAACCAGGCCCCGGGCAATATGAACAACCAGGGCAACGAAGTGGCCCTCTCCCTGGGGAGTTCGGGTCACGTGATCGAGGCCCCCATCGGCAGCGACACCTACGTGGGCATGTACTGTGAGGCCCAGGTGGTGAGCGTGCAGTACAATGGGATTCTCTATGATCCCGCGACCGACACCCGGACTGACGCGGGAAATTCCTATGAAACCGGCGGCTTCACCAAGACCGACACCATCTGGAACTCCTTCAACGGCTTTGAGGGCATCGCCAACGTCAACCAGTCGGCCGGCAGCCTGAACAACCAGGGCAACGCCGTGGCCATCGCCGGCGGCGTTGACCAAACCGTGGTGAAGGCGGCCACCAACGTGATGCTGGCCCAGAACAACGCCTATAACGTCATGGCCGAGGGTTTAGGCTCTCAAGCGGGGAATAACACGAACGATACCATCGCCAACGGTTCCTTCGGCGGTGCC
Organism: Desulfobacca acetoxidans; assembly: GCA_022736495.1. The sequence continues at coordinate 16,198 of DZCR01000050.1, read as the reverse complement.
TTCGGGGTGTTCAACGTCAACCAGTCTTCCGGCAGCCTGAACAACCAGCAGAACGTCGTCACCATCGGCTTCGCGGGCCCGGTTAGCCGGCCATAAGCGGCACCGGCTGAGAAAAAGGAGATAAGCAGATGAAAAAAATGATCCCCTTGTTCTTGGTGGTGGGGCTCCTGGCCTGCGCGCTCCCGGCCCTGGCGGGCGACGGCGACGTGCAGTTCTATGCCTACAAGGACATCACCCTCACCGAGACCTTCGACTACTCTGAAACCGCGACCTTTAGCGGTACCGGCCTGTTTCTCTTCAGCGGCGAGGGCTGGGCCAAGATTCAGGAGCAGCAGGAACTCTATAACCTGTTTCTTGGGGTTGATACCGTGGAAACCGCGGTAAGGAAGCAGACCAATATCACCAGTGGCTCCTATGACTTTGCCACCGGCATTGCCAACGTCAACCAGTCGGCTGGCAACATGAACAACCAGGCCAACGAAGTGGCCCTCTCCCTGGCCCACGAGGGTACTCCGGCCGGCCCCGGATCCGAACCCGGGACCTACGGGGGCATGTACTGCGAGGCCCAGATAGTGAGCGTGCAGTACAACGGGATTCTCTACGACCCGGCCACCGACACCCGGGCGAATGCCTTTAATACCTTGGTCTTCAGCAACAATAATCTCTCTGACAACATCGACTCCTCCTTCAACGGCTTTGAGGGCATCGCCAACGTGAACCAGTCGGCGGGCTACCTGAACAACCAGGGTAATGCCGTGGCCATCGCCGGCGGCATCGACCAGGTGGTGGTGAAGGCGGCCACCAACGTCATGCTGGCCCAGAACAGCGCCTACAATACCGCTACGGACGGGGCAGACACGGCGTTTCCGGGCAGCACCACCAGTGACTCCATCGGCAACTCCTTCAACAATGCCTTCGGAGTAACCAACGTCAACCAGGCGGCAGGCAGCCTGAACAACCAGAAGAGCGCCGTGGCCATCTCCTTCTCGGGATATTCACGGCCATAAGTCGCGTGTCCTCCAGGGAGCTCCTCCCTGGAGGACCACCTGCCCACACAGGGGATGGAGCACATGAAGATTCGGAGATATGTGGCCATCGTGCTAAGCGCAGCCTGCCTGGGGCTGCCGGCCCGGGCCAGCCTGGCCGGGCAGGCCCTGGTGTATCTGCCCGGGGGCGGCACCTTCAGCAAGGAGGTGGAGAGCTTCAAGGAACGCCGCCTGCGCCAGGTGGTGCCCCAGACCTATGATTACTCCTGCGGAGCCGCCTCGATGGCCACCCTCCTGCACTACTACTACGGGCGCTCCCTTGATGAACGCCAGGCCATCATGGGCATGTTCACTGAGGGGGACAAGGAGGAGATCCGGAAGCGGGGCTTTTCCATGCTGGATATGAAGCGCTACGCCCTGGGTCAGGAATTTCAGGCGGAAGGCTTCAAGTTCCCCGACGTGGCGGCCCTGAAGAAGCTGAAGGTCCCGGCCATCGTCCTCATTGACACCAAGAGCTACAAGCACTTCGTGGTGGTCCGCCAGGTGACGGACGATTACGTGTACGTGGCCGACCCCTCGTGGGGCAACCGCCGGATGACCCTGGAGGACTTCGCCCGGGCCTGGAACAACAACGTGGCCCTGGTGATCGTCGGGCCGGTGGCGGGGGAACCTCCGGGCCTGCTGTCGATCCGGGAGGACCTGACCTCTCCCAAGGGTGCGGCGCTCCGTTACATCGAGGGAACGGCCTGGAGCGCGCTCTCCGTTGACCCTTCTCGGGCTTTGATGTTTAATACCACGTTGCCACCTGTCCTGCCGTGGTCCCAGGTAATTGGGTCTATCGGGTTCAGAAGATGAGGATGCCATGAAAGCCAACAAACCCCCCAAAATCTTTGCGGCCCTCCTCTCCGGGGTGCTCCTGCTTGCCGTAACGTGGGCCTCACCCCCAGGGGCTGCCGCCCAGGACCACCGCCGCATGATACCGTATCCTGAGGTGCTGCGATCCTGTGAAGTGGTCCCTGACTGCGAGCTCAAGGAACTCCGGGGCCGCTTCGACACCTCTTTTTTCGGCCTGGACATCGTCGGCAACCTCAATGTCGGCAGCAGCGCCTTTACCGGCCAGGTAGCTTTTTCTACCAACGTCCCCCCGGAGCAGGTTAATTTTTCCGGGACCCAGGTCTCTTACAACAATGGCAATATCTCGTATCAGGCCGGTATTGGCGCCAATTCTCTCGGTAGCGGCATTTACAGCATGGTGGTGGTAGCGGGAACCCAGAACATCGTGATCGCCAACACCAACGTCACCTTGAATATCCAGGGGTTGACCATGCCCGCCTTCACTGCCCTGAGCACGCCGGCCACCAGGATCGGCATCAGGTAGGGGGTGGCATATGCGCTCGCACGGCTTATTAACGACGCTGGGGATAGTGGCAGCGGCCACCTTGCTGACTTGGAGCTTGCTGTTCCCAAGCACGAACTGCCGGGCCCAGGAACTCACCGAGGGCGTATACTCCGGCCCTTCTAGCGCCATTTCCCAGATTCAGGAAGGTAATACCCTAACGCAGAACGGCTCAATCCAATCCACTTCCATTGGGAATGCCGCGGCCACGAGCGGTCCCTTTCAAGGGACAACGGGTATAGTCAACATCAATCAGGCCTCCGGGAATATGAATAACCAGACCATCGTCACCTGGTTGCCCATCTCGGAAACCGCCACGGCGCCGAATTTGCTGGGGATAGCCCTCATGCAAAATAATACCCTGATCACCACGGATGCCTTCTACAGTGTGTCCATCGGCCCTCATGCTTTCCAGGGAGGCCAGGGCTTGGTAGCCATCAACCAGGTTGCGGGAAATCTGAACAACCAGCTCACTTCCGTGGCAGTAAGCGTGAGCCGCCAGGCCACGCCGAATACCTCACCCAATATTGGCATCACCACTGGCGATGGCACCGCCCTCGTGGCCCTGTCCAATAGCCAGCTAACCCAGATCGTGGGGTCGCAAAACAATACGGTGACGAATAATGGCAGCCTCAAAGCCGAAGCGCGGCTGGAGGAGGGAGCCTTCCAAGACTTCAAAGGGGTGGTGGCCGCCACGCTGACGGCCGGTAACCTGAACCAGGTGGCGCACCATGTTGCCGTCCAGGTTGTGGTCACTCCTTAGTGGCAGGGCCAGATCTTTCTAAAAGGGGGTGATATTGCGGTAAAAATTTAGTGGATTCCCGGAGATGTCAGGTATGCCCACGGAAAGGGTAAGCCCCGAGGCAGGAAGAAGCCGAGCATTCGGCATGAGATTAAGGAGGATAAAGACATGCGTAAGACAATCATATTGGCCATGAGCCTGGTGCTGGCCCTGAGTCTCGGGGTCAGCGGAGCCTGGGGGAATGGTATTATCACTTGCGAGGATAAGACTCTGCTAGAGGAGTTTAGCGGCGCAGGGGCCAATCTTGGCTGGAAAGATGTGAGCGGGGCCCTGACTACATTTGATACCTTTAGGGCTACCTATGACCCCTCCAGTCATGTCCTGACGATGTTCACCAACTGGGGGCCGGGAGACAATACAGTTGGCTCCGTGATCATCTTCCAGACCGCCGATCTGTTCCTGAACTACGATCCGGTCACCAAAACCGCCTTTGCCGCGGTAGAGCTCTTTGGGCCCGCTAATGCGACGACCACAAATACGGTCTTCTATAACCCGACCACCATTACAAATTCAGAAGATTTTTTGATCCCTTCTGGGGTACCGGGGTTTGGCCGCAATTACACCACCAATGAAGCCCCGGCCACCGGCCCCCCCACTTACCCGATACCGGTAACGGCGAGCGGTGCCAGCACCGGCACGGCGGACGTTTTTTGGTCAGCAGCAGCCGCTACCGAACCATTCTTCTTCTTCAGCATCGATCTGGATCAGATCGCCGGTCTCGACCTCAAAGACTTCAGCTTCCTGTGGGGCACGGCTACCTGTGGCAACGACGTCATCACTTGCCAGCCTATCCCCTTGCCCCCCACTCTGTTGCTTCTGGGTTCCGGCCTTTTGGGGCTGGGCATCATGCGGCGTCGGATGAAGAAGTAATATCCTGGCTTTTGCCAAGCGGCTACATACCAGGCAGGACCACTTGGCCCTGCCTGGTATTTTCTTGTAGGCAAGGCCGGTGGCCTTCCACTACTATCGTGCGATTAACGTTTTCGCGCCTTACCCCGCCATGCAATATGGTCCTTTTTGGCTTATTGGTCAGCCATTGCCGGGACGATTTCCGGCAGGTATTCCTGCCCCATCTGCCTTCCGGCGGCAAACACCGCGGCAAAAATAGTTTCCAGGCTGACCAGGACGGATTCGAAGCGCACTGCAAACAAATTTTGTTCGGGGTGGTAGGTTACCCCCAGCACCCCGGTTAGCTTGAGCAGTTCGGCGCGCACCGCGTCGGGACAACCCATTCACGTGAAGCCTCCGACTTGCACCATTCCCTTGACCCGCATGCGCATATCGGTAATCAAGCTCATGTTCCTCCGTCTGCGGTATCGGGTTTTTTCCAGATCACCGCCTTTCACGATCTTCGCTACCGCTTCCAGGCGCGCACTTTCACGCTGAGGATTTTGCCGCGCAGACGTTCATCCATCCTCGGGCCCTCATAGGGAGATTCGGAAACCAAGGTTACTTCGGCAAAACCGGCGCGGCGGATGGTTTCCAGGTAAGCTTCCTTCTGCATGGCCCCGGACAGGCAATCGGCCCAAGCCGCGGCGCTAGCCCGCACGTCTTCCGGTAACTCGCCGATAGTCACTAAATCGGAGACGAGTATCCGGCCGCCGGGTTTGAGGACCCGATGGATTTCGGTGAAGCTCGCCAGCTTGTCCGGGGTCAGGTTGATCACGCAATTGCTGATGATGGCATCCACAGTTGCCGAATCCACCGGAAGATGCTCAATATCGCCCTGACGGAACTCCACGTTGCCGAAGCCGTGCTCCCGGGCCAGTTGCTGCCCTCGGGCCACCATGTCCGTGGTCAGGTCCACACCGATGACCCGGCCTTGCTTCCCCACCTTCCCGGCCGCCAGGAAGACGTCGATCCCGGCGCCGGAGCCCAGGTCCAGGACGGTCTCGCCCACTTTAAGGTCAGCCAGCGCGGCGGGGTTGCCGCAGCCCACTCCTAAAATTGCCATTTCCGGCACCTGGCGCAGGTCCTCCTCGGTATAGCCCATCGCCAAACAATGCTCAGTCGTGGTTGACCCGCAGGAAGGGCAGCAGAAGCTCTCTTCCCCCCGGGCAATCTTGCCGTAGCGGTCCTTAACCGCCTCTTTGAGATCCTCAGGTTTCATGGTTGTCTCCTCTTTGTTAAATGTGTTTCCTGGTATATTTTATGAATTCCTCGAGATCACCAATTCCTAATCCCCTGGAACAAGAGATAACACCCGGCGAACCGGTTTGGCCTCCAGGCCACGCGCCGACCGGGTTTCGTCCGCCAGGGATTTGCAGAATCGGGCTTCGGCTCCCATAATATTATTATATAACCGCATAACCGGATGAAGTCAAGGCCAGTCAAGCTAAAAAAACCAGTGAGGATCCTTAGCCGGGTTTCATCCGCCAGGGACTTAAAGAGTCGGGCTTCGTTTTTCATAAATTCACTATAACCGTATATCCGGTTAATGTCAATTGCATCTCCGGGGCGCTGCGATAAGTTTCGGATCAGAGCAGATTGTCCATTGCACAAAAGCAACCGGTAAGGCAATAATAATTCACTGACCCGCACCCGCGTAGTCACGGCGGCGCCACATGATATGATATGATTTTACAGAGTCAGCCACCCTCCAGGAGAGCGCAAGATGACGTCAAAGAGCCCGGATGAGTTGCTCCCGCCCTGTGCTGCCGCCTGCCCGGTCGGCACTGATGCCAGACGCTATGTCGGCCTGATCTACCAGGGCCGCTATGAGGAAGCCCTGGAAGTAATCAAGGCTAACAATGTGATTGCCTCCGTCTGCGCCTATATCTGTGCTCATCCCTGTGAGGATGCCTGTCGGCGGCAATATGTAGAAGGCCCCCTGGCCATTCGAGCCCTGAAACGGTTCGTTATCGACCATACCCGGGAATACCGGCGCCGCCTCTATCGTCGAGCCTCCCTGACCCGGCCCCAGCGGGTGGCCATTGTGGGCAGCGGTCCGGCCGGCCTGGCGGCCGCCCGTGACTTGCTGCTCCAGGGCTACCCTGTAACGCTCTTTGAGCGGGAGTCAGAGCCTGGGGGCATGCCGATGCATGCGGTGCCCAAGTTTCGCCTCCCCAAGGCCGTGGTTTGGGAAGACCTGAAAGAATTGGAGGCCTTGGGAGCCGAGTTCCGCACCGGCCAGGCCTGGGGCCGGGATTTTTCCCTCGAGGAGCTCAAAAAGACGGGGTATCAGGCAGTCTTGCTCGCCATCGGCATGCAGAAAGCCCGAGACCTGCCGGTTCCCGGGATGGACGCCGCGGGAGTGCATCTGGCTCTGCCGTTATTGCGCCAGGTGGCCCAGGGGCAGATTCCCGCTCTGGGAGAAAAAGTTTTAATCATCGGTTGCGGGAACGTGGCCATGGATGCAGCCCGGGCCGTAAAACGCCTGGGGGTCCCGGAAGTGCTGATGATCTGTCTGGAAGCCCCTGGGCAGTTATTTGCCTCTCCCGTGGAAACCGAGCGAACCAAAGAGGAAGTCATCGAGCTCATTTATCAGTGGGCCCCCAAGGTTGTGCAAGCCGAAGGTGGGCGGGTGCAGGGGGTAGAATTGATGGCCTGCACCTCTCTTTTTGATGACGTGGGGCGGTTTGCCCCTTCCTATGATGAAACCCAAACGCTCCGCCTGGAAGCTGATACCGTGATCTTTGCCATCGGCCAGGAGGCGGAATTGGAGGCGGCGCGGCAGGAAAAACTGGCAGTGGCAGGGGAGAGGATCCAGACGGACGGACTCACCATGTCCACCTCACTTCCCGGGGTATATCCCGCCGGGCTCTTCCTGGCTGGGGAGATTTTTACCGGGCCTACGTTGGCCGTAGCCGCGGCGGCCAGCGGCCGGCGGGCCGCAGTGGCCATCGATCATTTTTTGCGCACCGGCCGGTATCTGACCCTGTCGCAAGAATGTCCCCGGCCCAATCCCAGGTTGCCGGAAAAGCAGGCCTCCAGGATCTGCCGCGTTCCCACCCGCCCCCTCAAGGAGCGTCCGGTGGCTGAACGTCTGAAGGATTTTGACAGTGCCGAACTGGTTTACGAGGAGGCCGACGCCTTGATCGAGGCCCGGCGCTGCCTCCACTGCGGCCGGGGGGCCGAGGTGATAGAGCACAAGTGCATCGGTTGTCTCACCTGTGTACGGTGTTGTCCCTTTTTGGTTCCCCATATGGAACATCAGGCGGTGTTTCCCGAGGAAACCTGCATCGCCTGCGGACTCTGCGCTTCCCAGTGCCCGGCCTATGCCATCAATATCCGGCGCCTGAAGCCCCGGGTCATACGACAGCGCCTTGCGGAAATCCTGATGCCGGGCCCCCGGGAAATTACGTTCGCCTGTCTGCGCAATTTGACCAACCGGAAGGAACTCCAGGCACCGGACACGGTATGGTGGGATTGCCTGAAACTGCTTCAGCAGGAAGACCTCCTGGCTCCCTTTGAACTGGGAGCTACCGGCCTCGTCCTGAAGGAATGCCAAGAGAATTGCCGTTTACAGAGCGCCGGCCACTGGCTCCAGCGGTTGGTGCGCCACACCAACGAAACCCTGGTGACCGTCGGCTTGGGACCGAGAGTCCGTTTTGCGCCGGAGATGGCTGAACCATAATTTTCGATAGGGTTTGATGCCAATTCGCCGGCAAATCGTGGCGCAGGCGTCTCGCCTGAGCTGGCTGAGACGAGGGCTGCTACTGCACAAAATAGCTATTTGAACGCACCCCGGTATTAAAATGGCTTATGTTCTCAAGGTAGCCCGGGGGGCAGTTTTTTCAGGTGGGTAAGTTGGCTAGCTTGGGCAGGACCTTGATGCCGGTGGTGACGATTTCCGTTAGACTCTGGTCCTTCGTCCGGGAGGCCCGGGTGTCAACGGTGACCCGCAGGGCCTTCAATCCCTGGGCCCCTTGTAAGTCCTCTAACTCCACATCTTCTGTCTCATCCCGGAGATAGATAGCTGACCGCAGGTAATCGATATATTCCAGGTATTCGACGCCCTCCGGTCTTTGGGAGTACACAATGGCAATTTTGCCTGGCTGCGTCAGCCGCTCAGACGTGCCCTTGACTATTGCCTTATCAAGGCGTTTTTTGATGATCTCATGGCGAATATCGTAAGCCCCCTCCACTTCGAAGTGTCTCTCATCCGGACTGAAGAAGATCGAGAGCGGCGAATCTTGAGCCAGAATGAGGTGTGTAGTTTCCAGGGGCACTGCCAGACTGCCTTTAAGCGCATCGGTGCGCCGCACTACCTCACACATAACCATGAGCTGCCACAGGCGCAGGTTTCTCAGATACATGGGACTGAAATTCTCGTTCTCCACCATGCTCGCGCCGATATAGATGGTGTGCTCCACCCCGTCGGTCTTGAGTTTTTCGAAATAGTGGGGGAAATATTCCTGGGCCTTACTTTCCTCCTCATCCAGGTACGCGGCAATCGTTTCATTAATGAGCTTGAGGCTTTCCTCGAAGTCCCGCCGGCTTCGATAGATAGTCTTCATCCGGGGGTCCAAAGCAGCCCGGTAGGAAGCGATTTTTTCGGCCACCTGGGGGCCAAAGCTTGCCAATTGGTCAAAGATGGGTTCGATCACCTGCTGGATGAAAAACGGTTTGGTAGCCTCGTCTCCCGCATTCAGGCCAATTTTCAGCCCCTTGATATGCTTGTCGATGCGGTGGCTGAAAGCCGCGAGAATCGGTAAGGGCCGATGTTCATAGGCCAGTTGCAGGATTTCTTTGGCAAGGCGGCAATGTTCGATGAGATCCGCCTGGATCGCGGCGTTGCGATGATCGCTGGATCGTCTGATGTCCGAAACGCCGAAAAGGGGATAGACTTGATGGAACACAATGGGCTCTATCCCGGAGGCCCCTTCTTCCTTATGCTGGATATGGTGCAGGGCGGCGCGCTGAAAACGCCACTCCACCGAGGGGTGGATCGCCGTGAACTCCTCTTTGATAACAGCTTGAATTTTTTGGTTCAATTGCTCCAGGCTGCGATTCAAAGCCACGGCAAACAGCGGCAAAACCGGGAGCAGGTTGGCTGTGTTCAGGGCGTTCAGCGCGCCCGGACGGGTTGACTTGAGGGTCAAAGCCCCCAGGAGCCTATCCTGATAGAAGAGGGGGGCTACATAAACACTTCGGTAGCCGTGCTCAAGCATGCGCTCTTCCAGGATCGTTCCTTTGGGGTAATAGTGCAGATCTTCGACGACCAGCGGCTCGCCCTGATCCATCACCTGGGAGAAAATCGAGCCTTTGAATTCACTTCTTTGGTAGTGCGTCGCATTTTCCAGCACACAGGTCGATGCCGGCTGCTTATGGGCATGGGGTAGGATGAGGATCTGCTCGTTCCGGATGGCGGCTAAGCCAAGTGCAATGTCCGTTTCCTGCAAATAGATCTGCAATTTTTCCTGAAGGCCGCTAAAACCATCCCGCTGAAAAATCGCTTCTTTCTCGAAAAGATCCGCTTGCAGGGCCGATAACATCTCGCGAGAGGTCACATCCGCAGCCCTGAAAACGCCAAAGCCCTGAAATTCAAAGTTCTCCGGGGGTATCAGTTCCATCAACACTTCCAGATCAGTGACATTAGCCAGGAGCCTCTTCCGGTCTTCTGCCGTCAGAGGCTTGGGCTCCCCCAGCACCTTGATTTCCAGGAATTTGGGGTCCAAGGTGATATTAAAAAAACGATCCAGTCCGGTTTTGGGGCATCGGGCTTTGGCAATCAGGGGAAAATCCCAGGTGAGGTCGATGTTGTAAATATTTTTGAGGATATAAATAAACGCCTTGAGGACCCGCCCCCGCTCCCACTCCTGGGGGTCGATGTTCAACTGCGGGGTAAAACCGTCTCCTTCCAACTTGAACAGGGCCTTGAAGGCGGGGGTGGCATAGAAACTGGTAAACTGAAAAGGCACGAAGGCCGCGGCGCAATCACTCCCCCAAAACGCCGGCGGAAAAACCATGCTCATCAACAGATCAACGAGTTCCTGGTGAGTTTCCAGGATGGTGAGATCCTCGATGGGTTCCCGAAGCTCCGGGGTGTTCTCTAACTTTTGGCGGATAACCGGCCCCAGGGACTTCATGCCACATGTGCCTTCGGTCAATAAGCCTTCCCAGAAATCGAGCAGCGGGTTCAGGCTGAGCCTGCTTTTGAAAGGAAATTTAATCTTGCGGGGTTTCATCACGTCCTCTTCATGAAGGTCGAACTGAGTACAGATAAACTAAGCACTTGTCAACCTCCGATCAAGAGGCCGATATGCGCTGGTGGCGGCTGCCTGTGCTGAGTAGTAACGAAAAAGCACAGCGGTGCGTTAAACACCGCTGTTCTTGGTTTATCCGGGGAATGAATCTTTGCCCTCTTGGGGTACTTGCTATTCTTTTTTGCCCTTGCCGCGTTCAACCACCTCGGGTGCGGGGGCGGCTTCCTCTTCAACCGGGGCCTCTTCGCTGACCTCTTCCCTCCGGGGCGCAGTAGCGATGGCGATGGTTTCTTCCAGATCGCCCAAAATTTTTACCTTGTCTGAAAGGACGAGATCACGCGCGTGGACGCTGTCGCCGATTTCGGCCAGGCCGGAGATGTCCACCACGATGCGCTCCGGCAGGTCTTCCGGCATACACTCGATCTCTATCTCGGTCAGGCCGGTGTGGATCACGGCGTTGAAGTTTTTAACCGCCGGGGGTGTGCCGGCCAGTTCGATGCCGACCTTGGCGCGCATCTTCTCAGTGAGCGAGACGACCTGGAAGTCCAGATGCACCAGACGATTCTTGATAACATCGCGCTGCTTCTCTCGCACCCGCGCCAGATACTTTGTTCCGTCCAGATCGATCATCAGCAGGGTGGACGAGGTCAGGTGGGACAGCGTCTGCGACCCCTCATAGGCATCCACCAGGATCGGAGTTGTCTCGATACGGTGCCCGTACAGCACGGCCGGGAGTTTCCCTTGGCGGCGCAGGGCGCCCACCTTTTTGCCGACCACGTCACGCTTGGTAGCTTTCAGAACAACTTTTTCCATCGTGCTTAACTCCTCGAGCGCCTCTCACCCAACAGACTTCGACCGTCTCAACGCGTCGGGTTACCCTCGCTCTTGTTAGGGTTAGTTTGCAGAATTACCCGCCTGATAATATTATGCGCAGGTTTGATTATCCGGAAGTCACAGGGCCAGAAGGTAGGGTGCCGGGCTCCGGCGGCCTGCCTCCCCTTGTCAGCTTAGTGGGGCAAACTTGCCGGATAGGTTTCCGGCAGAGTGGGCTCGCTCAGACCAATATTCTCTTCTGCAATCACCCCCGGCATTCCCTCTGCCGGCAATGTGGCAATTTTGCCCTGGCGACGTTTCATTTTTTCGTCATTTTTCTCTTTGCGGGCCATCTCTTTGGCTCGCTTTTGCCAGCCGTAACGATTGCGGGCCAAGCTCTTACCTCCCTCCCGGAGCTCAAAATGCCAGAACTCCGAGGGTCACAAGACCGCCGGAGTTCTGGCCCTCAGGCTTTATGGGTTATAGCTTTACCACGTTTTGGGCCTGAGGCCCCTTGGGACCCTGGGTCACGTCAAATTCCACCGCCTGTTCTTCTGCCAGGGAGCGGAAGCCGTCACCCTGGATGGCGCTGTGATGTACGAACACATCCGGACCGCTTTCCCGAGTGATAAAACCAAAGCCCTTAGCATCATTAAACCATTTTACCGTACCATTTTCCTTCATGGTGAAACCTCCTACAGATACTACAATATATCCCGCCAAAAAAGCAGGGCGCACAGCAGTCAGGCAAAAAAAATCGGCCGGGTTCTTAGCACCCCCGTCCGATTACTGTCCAGGACTTGCGGCCCTGCTTCAGTCTGACATGCTAAACTTATTATAGCTTACAACAAAATTGCCCCTTGTCAAGCGCATTAAAAAAATAACTAATTGCTTTTCTCGAGGTCTCTCATTAAGCTCATATTATCAGGACGTCTTATTTATTAAATCCCTTATGAAATAGCCTATCGGTGGCTTTGGACGCATCGGTAATCTCCGGCGCCGTGCGCACCGTTGCCATTTCCACCGGGCTTAAAAAGCCCCGCCCTTTACCAAGATCAACCGGCCGCGGAACCGGTGCTTCAGGAATTCCCCCTTCAGAGGCGCAGCTCCTTGCTCCTGGCCCACCTTCGTATCCTCACTCAACTCACCGCCGCGTGGTTGATCATCGATCGTCTTTTGAAAATGCGCTATTTTCTCCAGGTCAACGTGGCCACGAGTTTTCAGGCAATAGGTCACCGGGGAATCAGGCGTAGCGCATTTGAGCGACGTCATCAACAGTTGCTTTACCACCGCCAGCAATTCCCGGGATGACTCGTAGTTGAACTCCCCCTCAATGGTTAAGTAAATATTTTCGCCTTTTCGACGGACCGAAACCCTGGGTCCCATGAAAGCTCTCCTTGTTATCCCCGCGCAAGTGGTCCAGCAGTGAAATTTCCGTTTGCCCCGCTTTTCTCCTCGTCATAACGATACACTTACCCTAATCGGACATTAGGCAACTTACCTTAAACTCCCAAGGTAAAATTTTGGAGATAGGCTTTTTATGCGTATTATTTTAGTCAGTTAGGTAAGAGGAAAATCCATGGAATCTCATGTGATGCCGGAGGGATATAGACTTTAGGTTTCAGGAGTTAGTTGTCAGGAAGCACTATCGCCCCATATCTGCACCCAGAATCCTATTTCTTGGTGAGATGGATATAGGTGCAGAGGCCCTTGGCCACCAGACGATCGACCTGCCGCACTTCGAATTCCCCCAGGGAGATGGTGCGGCCCCTTTTGGCTATATGGGCTTCGGCGGTCACGTCCCCTTCCTTCACCGCGCCCAGAAAGTTGATCTTCATTTCCACGGTGTTGATCATCTCACCCTCCGGTACGAGGCTGTAGAGGGCGAAGGCCACGGCTTCATCCGCCAGCGCGGCAATGACCCCTCCTTGCATAAGACCGATGGAGTTGGCCAAATCGGGCTTGAAAGGTAAGAGAAAGCGGGCGTAGCCCTTGCCTAACTGGGGAGCCTCGATCCCGACAAACTTGATAAAGGGGGTGGCCGCCAGCCGCTTGCGGATGCCGGCTTCCAATTCCGGGTCTAAAGGTTCAATGTTCACTTTCATGGCCAGCCTCCAGGATAACCTCAGACTCTGATAAATTGTATCCCACCCCCGCCGACGCCAGGGCCATGGCACAGGAAAAACTAGGGATTTTTGGTTCCAGGGAATCATGATATCCGCTCTCAGGAGAGAATCAAGGGGAAAAAACCGGCCCAAGCCATATCGCGCTACCCGCGGAGGGCCAAATTCCCTATACTATATAAATGATCTCAATAAATTTCATGAGGAGTTACCGATGAAAATCGCCATCAGCGGGAAAGGCGGGGTGGGAAAAACCACTCTGGCGGCCCTTTTGATTAATTATTTCCGCTTGCAGGGTAAGAAGGTGCTGGCCGTGGACGCCGACCCTGACGCTAATCTGGCCCTGGCCTTAGGGATATCCGACCCCGAGAACATCACCCCCTTGAGCCAGATGAAGGAGATGATCGCAGAGCGCACCGATTCCACCCCTGGCTCCATGGGGGGGTTTTTTAAATTAAATCCCAAGGTGGACGATATCCCGGAGAAATATGCCCGGCAAATTGACGGCGTCAAGCTTATCGTCATGGGAGGCGTCAAAAAGGGCGGCAGCGGCTGCGTCTGCCCTGAAAGCGTACTCCTGCGCACCCTGGTTACCCACTTGGTGCTCCTCCGGGATGAAGTGGTGATCATGGACATGGAGGCGGGCATCGAACATCTGGGCCGGGCTACGGCGCAGGGAGTGGATCGCCTCATCATCGTGGTGGAACCGGGCCGCCGCAGTATCGAAACCGCCATGCACGTCAAAGACCTGGCCAAGGATTTGGGTCTCAAGAAGGTGGCGGTGGTGGGCAGCAAGATCAGGGGCGCGGCCGACGAGGAGTTTCTCAAAAAGAATCTGCCGGATTTCCCCATCCTGGGATTCATACCGTTTGACGACAAGATCATCGAAGCCGACCTGAAAGGGCTGCCGCCCTATGAAGCGGTTCCGGCCCTGGTCCAGTTGGCGGAAGCCATCGGTCAGAGCCTCAGCGCCAGCTAAACCCGGCGCAAATCCTGACCTAACGGTCGCCACAAAATTCTGACAATTAATTACTGAGGTGGGGCGGGCACGGAGTCCCGTCCCACTGGATTTTATTCATTTTTTCATTAGTAAGGGTCCAAGGCCAAAAGGAGAGGAATGTCCGGTCACAGAGGATTCGGCCTTTTGCTTTTCACGTTTTTGCTCTATCCTTCAGAGACAACCTCCAATCCATTCTGAAGGGTAACATGCCTGCAAAGCCTCCGGTTAACCTGTCCCGAAAACTTAAATTTCTGGTGGTGGGCGTCCTTTACTTCGCCGAAGGGGTGCCCTTCGGGTTTGTCTATACCACGCTGGCCTACTACCTCCGCAGCCGGGGGGTGCCCCTGGAGCAGATCGGCATCTTGAGCCTCTTGGGCCTGGCCTGGAGCCTCAAGGTCCTCTGGAGTCCTCTGGCGGACCGCTTCGGCACCCGGGCCGCCTGGCTGGTGCCGGCTCAAGTTCTGGTCATCCTCAGTATGTTGGGTCTGGCTTACCTGTCCGGCGCCGCAGTAGCCCTAACCTTCTGGGTCCTGGTGGGGGTCCTGTGCCTGGCCTCGGCCACCCAGGACCTGGCGGTGGACGCCTACACCATCGACCTGTTGGATACTGAAGAGCTGGGCATGGCCAACGGTATCCGCATCGGGGCCTACCGGGTGGGCCTCATCGCGGCCGGGGGCGGGGTGCTGATCCTGAGCGATCTGGTGGGCTGGAGCGCCACCTTCGTGGGGGTCGCCATTATCATGGCCGCCCTGACCCTCACCGTCATCGTCTTCAGCCCCTTTCATATGGCCCGGCCCGAAATCGCTCGCGCCCAAACCGGGAAAGGCTTCGGCCAGATCAAAGCATCGGTCAAAGGCCTTATGGCCCATCCCCACATGGGGGCCATCATCGTCTTTATCCTGACTTATAAAGCCGGGGACGCCTTTTTAGGGGCCATGGTGAGCCCGTTCTGGCGGGACATGGGTTTTTCCGGGACCCAATTCGGGGTAGCTTCCATCACTGTGGGGAAGATTCCGGCCATTGTCGGCGGATTTCTGGGGGGCGCCATCACGGCCCGCTGGGGCATCAGCCGGGCCTTGTGGGTCCTGGGGATCTTCCAGGCCTGCTCCATCCTGGGTTACTGGGCCGCAGCCCTGCCGGGCGCCTGGCCTTATACGATTTACCTGGCCACCCTGGGAGAGAGCCTGGCCGGCCAGATGGGCTCCGCGGCATTTATGGCCTTCCTCATGTGCCTGTGCGACAAGCGCTTCAGCGCCTCCCACTATGCCTTTCTGTCCATGCTTTTCGGCCTGAGCGGCCGCCTCTGCGGTTATATCGGGGGTTGGGCCGCAGCCTATCTGGGCTATGCCACCTTTTTCTTTTTGAGTTTCCTCCTCGCCTGGCCTGCATTCGCCCTGCTCCCCCGAATCCTGCCCGTGGTGCGCAAGATCGAAGGGCGAGAATGAAGGCCAGAGGATAGGGGGTGGGAGGCCTCCCTTTTGCAAAAAATCCTCGAACCCAAACCTAAAATTCCATCAACAGAAGGTTCAATAATATTTGCAAAAATTTATTCTTTATGCTGTTAATGAGTTGGACCGAATAAGGAAAACATGGAACACGAAGGCATCCTAAAGGGATACACGGTTGCTGACCCTATCTTGCTTAAGAAAGGAGGGCAGAAATCCGCCTACCGAGTATTGCATCCAATTTATGGAGTTTCAGTAGTAAAAATTGGTAACTATAAATCGCCTACAACCTTGGAGCGGGCTCGACGAGAGGTTCTGGTACAGAGAGAAATAAATTCAGAATATTACCCAAAAAATTATGAATTCGAGATTCTCTCCTCGGATACTTTTGTCTTAGTGGAAGAATACATAGAATCGATGCCCTTATCTCAATCTATGGGAACATTTAATACCGTCCGCAAAATCCTTAATCTCATACAATATAT
>DZCR01000049.1 GCA_022736495.1 Desulfobacca acetoxidans | reverse complement strand
AATATTTTATAATTCTCTCTGAACTATTATCTATTTTGGAAGCAACAATAAGCATTTTATGACGATTATTAATTATTTCGGGCAATTCGATTCCAAACCTAAGTTGGAAAGCTTTTTCGAGTGGGGCATTAATAGAGAGAAATTTATTGGCGATTTCGTTAATTTTTTCATAAGATAAATCTTTTACCCATGAAGCATAGTCTAAGATTTGCGCCACAACCTCTCTTGGAGTTTTGTCACGCTTTAATTCAATAATAACCAAATCTCCATTTGATTCCAGACAGAGAAGATCAATCACACCGCCAAAATCAGTTTCAATTTGCCTCCCTATAATTAATAAGTCGTTAGATATTATGGAAATATCTTTTTCTAACCATGTCTCTATTCGAGCTTCAAAATTTAGCTTAGCCTTCGACAGTTCTTTAAGATCATCTCCATCCAAAATTTCCCAGATTCTGACATCTTCTGCCATTTCTATTCTCGTTTTTCCGCCTGCTGCAGCGCTTCATCCACAAAGTCTGCATGGCTGCAGGCCGGGTTGATCCCCGGGCAGGCGGTTTTGGCGTGCTCCAGTTCGTCCGGGTCCACCAGCAAGATCGGGAGAAAGGGCCACTGGCGGCAGATGAAGGGTTTCACCGGGTGTACCCGGCACAGGTTGCCCTCCATTAAAAAGACGCAGAAGCCATTGTCGGCTATGGTAAGGCGCGGGCCCATCGCCGAGGCCTCCACAAAGCGCCGGCAAAACTCTTCCACTGACAATGACAGCAGCGCCGCCATCTCTTCCACTTCTCGGGGTTTGACAAAGATGCCTCCCCGCCCGGAGCAGCAGTCGCCGCATTGTCGGCATTGGAACGCCGGGGGCCGACTGGCCTTAAGGCTGGGATTGGTTACTTTCGGAGCCATTTTAAGTCCTGTAAAAGATCTTGGGCCACGCGTAAATTATAAAAATATTTGGTGGCACAGGCTTTCCAGCCTGTGCTTGGACTGACACCTCCATTTACAGCAGGCAGGCATTATTATTCTTCGCGTTTTTCAACGGCGGCTGGCCGGTAGATTCGATAACGCTGCGCCACAGGGGGGAATCCAATTCCACCTCTTTCCGCAGGCCTACCGTCGCTTCGATGGGAATGTGCACATAGTGGCCGTGCCAGCGGCTCACCAGCATGGCGGTCTTCCCCGCCATCCCCGCATGGACCGCGTTCTGCCCCAGAAAGCCGCAGTAGATGCGGTCATTGTAGTTGGCCGGCATGCTGCGGATCAGGTAACTGGGGTCGATATATTTGAGGTTAATTTCCATTTGTCCTTGCTTAAAGTAATCCTTGATCACATCCTGGAGGAAGTGCCCGATGTTTCCGGGTTTGAGGTTGCCCGAAGGGTCCCGTTCCCGGTTTTCCTCGGTAAAATAACGTTCGCCGGCCCCCTCGGCCACCACGATGAGGGCATGGCGGCGCTGCTTCAGGCGGTATTCCAGATTAGCCAGCAGGCCGCACTCGCCGTCCAGATCAAAATCCGCCTCGGGGATCAGGACATAGTTGACCTCCCGCAAGGCCAGGGTGGCGTTGGCGGCGATGAACCCGGAGAAGCGGCCCATGAGTTTCACCAGGCCAATACCGTTGGGGGAACCGATGGCTTCGGTGTGGGCCGCATGGATGGCTCCGGTGGCCACCTCCACCGCGGTATCAAACCCGAAGGAGCGGCTCACCAGGGGGATGTCGTTGTCGATGGTCTTGGGGATGACGATGACGCTGATACGCAACTCCCGGCGGGCGATCTCTTTGCAGATCTCCAAGGCCGCCCTCAGGGTCCCGTCGCCCCCGATGAGGAACAGGATACGGATGTTGATGCGATCCAGGGCGTCCACAATCTCACCGGTGTCCTGGGGTCCCCGGGAAGTGGACAGGACCGTGCCCCCGAAAATATGAATATTGGCCACTACCTCGGGAGTAAGGTCTACCAAATCATGACCGTATTTGGGAATGAACCCCTGAAAGCCGTAGCGCACCCCGTAAATATGCCGCACCCCGTAAAGATGATAGAGCTCCAGGACCAGGGCCCGGATAACATCGTTGGTGCCGGGGCACAAACCGCCGCAGGTGACGATGGCGCAATGGACCTTGGCAGCGTCAAAGTAGATGTCGGATCGGGGACCGGCCACTTCCAGGGTGAGGGGTTCCTCTCCCTTCAGGCTTTGCCAATAGTCCAGGGAATCATGGACCAGAACCCGGTCCGTATCCGGTACAAAGGCCTTTTTGATTTCCCGGCCTCGCCGGTTCATCATGGAAAATTCCCGGATAGGAGATTTCACCTTGGGTGGCCCTAAAGAGGGAATCTTGGTTTCGAAATCTTCAAACTTCATTACGGCCCGTTCTCCTCGGGGCTTTTTTGCCATTATGGTTACACTCCGTCATGCCTGCTCAGCGGTAATCTTAAACCTTTCCGGCTTGCGAACACAAGGGCCAAATCCTACCAGGTTTCGGTCATGGCCTCCATTTCATCTTTCAGTTCCCGGGCCATTAATTTTTTAATGGCTTCTTTGGGGGCCAGGCCTTCATAGAGAATTTTGTAAGACGCGGTTACCAGCGGCATTTCCACTCCCAGGCGCTCCGCCAGGGAATAGACGGCCCGGGAAGTTTTCACCCCTTCTGCCACCATGGTCATGCCGGCCAGGATCTGGTCTAAAGGGATACCTTGACCCAACTTTACCCCTACCTGGAAGTTGCGGCTCTGGCTGCCGGTACAGGTGAGAATCAAGTCCCCCAACCCGGCCAGGCCGGTGAGGGTCATGGGGTTGGCGCCCAGCCGCGCTCCCAGCCGGACCATTTCGGCCAGCCCCCGGGTGATGAGCGCCGCCCGGGGATTGTCTCCCAGGCCCATGCCCGACAGGATCCCGGTGCCGATGGCAAAGATGTTCTTCAGCGCCCCCCCCAATTCTACGCCGGTGACGTCGTGAGAGGTGTACACCCGGAAATAGGGGGCGGAAAAAATCCGTTGCAGGAAGTGGGCGATCTCCCGCTGGCGAGAAGCGATAGTCACTGCGGTGGGCTGCTTCTGGGCCACCTCCCGGGCGAAGCTGGGTCCGGCCAGCACTGCATAAGGCGCCTCCGCGCCCATCTCCTCCCGCACCACCCCTTCCATGGCAAGACGCGAGTCGATCTCCATGCCCTTAGTGGCGCTGGCCAGAATCGCCCCCGCTGGCCAGTGAGGCTTGAGATCGCGTAGGACCTGGCGGAACCCATGGGAGGGGACCACCATGAGAATCAGCCCGGCGCCGTTCAGGGCCACCGGATATTCCTGGGTGAAGTGGAGCCGGGAGGACAGCCGCACCCCGGGCAAAAAAGTGTGATTGATCCGCTCGCGCTCGAGCCCTGCATAGACCTCCGGCTCCCTGACCCACAGGCGGACGTCCTGGCCCTTTTCCGCCAGGAGTTGTGCCAGGGTGGTGCCCCAACTGCCCGCGCCGATTACCGCGATGGACTTGATCTCAGGTGAGTCCAAGATCAGCCTCGGGCTCGGGCTCGCTGTCATCACTCTTTTCCGCCACCTTGGCCACGCTCACCACCCGTTCTTCACGCTCCAGGTCCATGAGCTTGACTCCCTGGGTGACCCGGCCAATTAAAGAGATGCCCCGGGCCAGCAGGCGCAAGATTTTGCCGCCATCCGTGACCAGCATGACTTCATCATCCTCGTTCACCTGGAGGATAGCCATGATGGGGCCGTTGCGCTTGGTGATGTCAAGCCCCTTGACCCCCAAGCCGCCCCGGTGGTGTTCGGGATATTTCTTCGGATCGGTGCGCTTGCCGAAGCCCCGCTCCGTCACCGTCAGGATGGTGCCCGCGGGACGGATCACCTCCATACCCACGACCTCGTCTTCCGGAGCCACTTCCATGCCCTTAACCCCCCGGGCCGTACGGCCCATGTCACGAACCTCAGCCGAGGGGAAGCGGATGATCTTGCCGAAGCGGGTGCCCAGGAGAATACTCTGGTCCGGCTCGCTTAAGGCCGCGCCGATAAGCTCGTCCTCGGCGTCCAGGCTCAAGGCGATGATGCCGCCGCTCCGGGGCCGCTGGAAGTTCATCAGGTCGGTTTTTTTGACGATACCCCGCTGGGTGGCCATCACCAGGGAGGGACCCGGGGTGAATTCCCGCACCGGCAGGATGGTGGCCAACTTTTCATTTTCGCCCAATTGCAGCAGGTTGACGATGGCCTTGCCTTGCGCCGTCGGCGACCCGATGGGAATTTCGTGGACCTTGAGCCAGAACACCCGGCCCTTATTGGTGAACACCAGAAAACAACTGTGGGTGGAGGCGATGTAAAGTTGGGAGACAAAATCATTCTCCCGGGTGATCATCCCCATCCGGCCCTTGCCGCCCCGGCGCTGGCTGCGGTAAATGGTCAGGGGCGTGCGCTTGATGTAACTCCGGTGGCTGATGGTCACCACCATGTCCTCGTCGGCGATGAGGTCTTCGGCGGTGATGTCTTCAGCCTGGGGCACGATTTCGGTGCGCCGGCCGTCCCCGTAGCGTTCCTTGAGTTCGGTCAATTCCCCTGCGATAAGGGCCTTAACTTCGGCTTCTTCCGCCAGAATCTGCCGATAGCGGGCAATGGCGGCCTCCACTTCCTTGGCTTCATTGAGGATCTTCTGGCGCTCCATCCCGGTGAGGCGCTGCAAGCGCATGTCCAAGATGGCCTGAGCCTGAATCTCGGAGAGCGCATAGCGGCTCCGGGTCTCTTCCAGGGTGGCGCCGGGCGAGGCCGCGAGGATGAACAGGCCGGCCATCAATTGTTGCTTGGCCTCCGGGGGATTGGTTGCGGCCCGGATCATGTCGATGACCTGGTCCAGCCAGTCCAGGGCGATGAGCAGCCCCTCCAGGATGTGCATCCGGGCTTCCGCCTGCTTCAATTCATAGCGGGTGCGCCGGATGATCACTTCCCGGCGGTGCTCCAGGAAATGGTGCAGCAGGTCTTTGAGGCCGAGGAGCTCCGGCCGGTTGTGAACGATGGCCACCAGGTTGATGCCGAAGGTGACCTGCATCTGGGTGTGGATATACAACTGGTTTAAGATGGGTTGGGCCGGCTCGTCCTTCTTGAGCATGATCGCCACCCGGAGGCCTTCCCGATCCGATTCATCCCGGATGTCGGCGATGCCTTCCATCTTTTTGTCTTTCACCAACTCGGCGATGCGCTCAATCAGCCGCGCCTTGTTCACCTGGTAGGGCAATTCCCGGATGATCAGGCTCTCCCGGCCCCCTTTGCGCTCCACATTCACCCTGGCCCGCAGGCGGATGAGGCCCCGGCCGGTGCGGTAAGCCTCACCGATGCCCTCGGCCCCATAAATAAAGCCCCCGGTGGGGAAATCCGGCCCCGGGATCAGGGCCATCAGTTCTTCCAGGGTGATCTCCGGGTTATTGAGCGTGGCCAAAAGCGCGTCGCACACCTCGTCCAAACTATGGGGCGGGATGTTGGTAGCCATGCCCACCGCGATGCCCGAAGAACCGTTGATCAACAAATTCGGCAGGCGGGTGGGCATCACCAGGGGCTCTTTTAAAGACCCGTCATAGTTGCCCACGAAGTCCACAGTGTCCTTATCCAGATCCTGAAGCAGCTCATGGGCCAGCCGGGTGAGCCTGACCTCAGTATAACGCATGGCCGCCGGGGCGTCGCCGTCAATGGACCCAAAGTTGCCCTGGCCGTCCACCAGCGGGTAGCGCAGGGAAAAGTCCTGGGCCATGCGCACGATGGCGTCATAGACCGCGGTGTCGCCGTGCGGATGATATTTACCGATGACATCGCCGACGATGCGGGCGCTTTTGCGGTAGGGCCGGTTCCAGTCGTTGCCGCCCTCGCTCATGGCGAACAGTATCCGGCGGTGCACCGGCTTCAGCCCATCCCGCACGTCCGGCAAGGCCCTCCCGATAATGACGCTCAGGGCATATTCCAGATACGATTTACGTATCTCATCCTCAATGTTTATGGGTACCGCACGTGCTTCAATCATAGTAAATAGGCTCGGTTGTTTATTTGAAGGGTCCAGGGGTAATCACCCTCTCATAAATTTTAAAGAGACCGTTTAAATATCTAACTTACGGTTTTCTTTGGATACGGGTTTCGCTTCCTTATAGGGTGAAATGGTGGTTGGAACATTTGGCTTGACTCCAGCAAGAAGTTCTTCAATAGTGACTATCTGGATTTTAGGATAATCTTTCTTAAAAATTGGTGAGGTATAAAAACCTTTTATTATAGCTTCAGATCTCATTTGTTTAGTAGGAGGCTCCAGGGTAATGAACAATCCCAAATCGGCTTCTTCTCTATCAATAACATGGCATAACTCCCTTATATCTTTAACAGATACATTGCCACTCTTGACTTGTACTATAGCGGGCCTAACAATATCTTTCTCGTGAGAAAAGTAAAGATATCCATCTATTCCTGTATCAGCGCCTTTTTTCTTATCTTTATATGGTCTAGCATTAATTAAAGATAGAGCCCACCATTGAAACTGATAACGATTGTGTAAAGATAGTTCTCTGGCTCCTTCTAAATCCTCTGGTTCTCCGATGACTTTAAAATCATTCTTGGGTGCTATCCCAAACATCCTGTTTAATCGTAGTTTTATTGCATTTATCGCCAGGTGGGTTATATCAATGCCGATCCAATTTCTCTTGAGCTTATGGGCTACGGCTACTGTGGTGCCACAACCGCAGAACGGATCGAGCACAACCTCACTCTCATTGGAGGAAGCTTTGATAATTCGTTCCAATAATGCTTCCGGTTTCTGTGTCGGGTAACTTAGCCTTTCTTTAGCTGATGGAGCTATTGGCTGAATTTGCCACCAATCATCCGGTTGCTTACCTAAAGGATGGAGTTGCTGTATTCCGAAATCCTTACCTCCTCTGACATTCCCTATATAATGCTTAAATCTTTCCTTAGTTGCCTCAGCATATTCCTCTCTAACTTCATCTAAGTTAAAGATATAATTTGATGTTTTGGAATATCTTAAAATTATATCGTGTCTTCTGCCAAAATCATGTTTCGGATAACCTGCGCCCCGGTAACACCAAACTATTTCATTTCTAAAATTATTCTTACCAAAAATGACATCCATGAGTAATTTAATATAATGGCTTGCCGTTGGATCGCAATGCAAATAAATTGTTCCAGTATCTTTTAGCACCCTTCTCAATTCTAATAATCTAACACACATCATAGTTAGATAAGCAATTACATCATTTTTCTGGCCTACGAACTTTCTCAGACTCCTCAACATTTCCACTACATCTGCGGGAGCTTCGTCAACTATATTTTTGAAAGTTTTTTCAGTTTCGTCAGTCCAGTGCCAAGTATCCTCAAAGGCGGTTATCTGAGCTTTTGAAAGTGCTCCAGTGGGTTCCTTAAAAAGAACATTATAGTCGGCTTTAGAATTAAATGGAGGGTCAAGATAAATTAAATCAACTGAGTTATCGGAAATATAATCCTTTAAAACATTTAAATTATCGCCATAAAATAGTGTGTTCGGCATTTTCTTAGCTTTTTCCCAATTTCTATTCTTTAAGCGTTATCCGGCATAAACGACCTCTTTGGTCGTTAAGATTTCATGACGCCGGAAAGGATTGGGGATTGCATCCTTCTCCACCAGATCAACTTCACGGCCAAAAATTGCGGTAAGCTCATCCTGCATCTCAACACGATTATTGAAGGTGATCCCACCATCCGGCTCGAAGACTACCAGTACATCCAAATCACTATCCGGCCTGAAATCATCCCGCAACACCGACCCAAACAAAGCAAACTCTCTGATCTTCCACCGGCGGCAGAAGTCCTCGATCTTGTCTTTCGGAATATTAATCTTGGGTTGACCCATAAATATTATTCAGGGATTAATCGTCGTCTGATACACAAACTTCCCCTGCTCCACCTTGATAACCGTCACGCCCTTGATGGGATTGTGGTTTGCGCCCATAGTGATGGTCCCGGTGACCCCGGCAAAGTCTTTAGTCGCGGCCAGGGCCTCAGCCACCTTGCCCCCGTCGGCGCCTCCGGCCCGGGCCATGGCGTCAGTCAGCAGAAAATAACTGTCGCCGCCCAACGCCGCAAAGGCATCCAGAGGCTTGTGGTACTTGGCTTCATAGGCCTGCATGAACTTCTGGCCGATCTCCGTGTTGGTGCCTTGACGGTGAAAGTGGGCGGTGAAATACATGCCGTCCACCGCCGGGCCGCCGATGCTGAGGAGTTCCGGCACCTGCGCCCCGTCGCCCGTGAGGATGGGGGTTTTCAGGCCCAGGTCCTGGAGTTGCTTGGCCAGTAGCGCATCTTCGGCATAATAATTGGGTGCATAAATCAGATCGGGATGGTTGGCCTTCAGCGCGGAAATCTGGGCGCTAAAATCCTGATCACCGGTCTGAATATAACTGGTGGCCACGATCTGGCCCCCCAGGCGTTTGAATTCCTGCTCGAAAAACTTGGTCAGACCGACGCAGTAGTCCTGGGCCTGGTCGATGAGCAGAGCCACCTTCCGGGCCTGCAAATTTTCCCAGGCATACCGGGCCGCGATCCGTCCCTGGAGGCTGTCCTCAAAACAGGCCCGAAACGCGAATTGCCGATTCTGGGTCACCAGGGGGTTGGTGGCGGTGGGCGAAATATTGGGAATCCCGGCTCGCTCGGCAATGGGCCCCCCGGCCAAAGTATCGCTGCTGATCACCTCGCCGATGATGGCCGCCACTTTATCCTGCTCAATGAGGCGGCTGACCGCGTTGGCCGCCTCAATCCGGTCGCTGCGGGTATCCAGCAGCACCAGCTTGACGGGCTGCCCCAACACCTGGGGCTGGAGTTGATGCGCCACCTGCACCCCTTCCCAGACCATCTGGCCCATAGCCGCAGCCGACCCAGTCATAGGAAGATATAAACCGATCTTGAGTTCAGCCTTTGCCGGGGCCACCAGCAACAGCAAAAGACCAACGATGAGCACCAATTTCTTTATCGTCCCGCTCCTTATTATCTCTTCAAGCGCACAAAGGGAAAAAGGGGAAGAGGTAGAGAGGGCAAGGCGCACAAGCCCCGCAGGCCGTGAGGCCCACTGCCCCTGCCGCTTTCTCTAAGTTTCTTATGGGCTTGTCCCCCCCCATTATCGTAACTATAATACCAGAAAAAACCGGTGCTGGAAAGGAATTCCGGTTACGTTGACGAGGTGTGCCCATGGAATTGCAACTGGAAAAAATCATCATTCCCGAAGGCGCCAATCTCATTTTGGGCCAGAGCCATTTTATCAAGACCGTGGAAGACCTATACGAAATTCTGGTGGGCGCCTCTCCCGGCATCAAGTTCGGTTTGGCCTTTTCCGAGGCCTCCGGGGATTGCCTCATCCGGGTGGAGGGCAATGACCCGGACCTGAAAGCCGCAGCCACGGAGAACGCCCGCCTCATTGCCGCGGGCCACACGTTCAATATCCTCATGAAAGAAGCCTTTCCCATCAATGTGCTCAACGCCGTCAAACTCTGCCCCGAGGTTTGCCGCATTTTCTGCGCCACCGCCAACCCCGTAGAAGTTATCCTGGTCCAGACCGAACTGGGACGGGGCATCCTGGGCGTGGTGGACGGCTTCTCCCCTAAAGGCGTAGAAGACGATGCCGGCCGAGCCTGGCGCCTCGATATCCTGCGAAAATTCGGGTATAAGAGCGATCTTCGGGCAAAAGGGTAAAGATTTGCCGCCTACGCTGTCCTAACCCTATAGGGAGTCCTTATGCAACTATTTTTCGAGCCGCGCTCCGTGGTTCTCATCGGCACCTCGCGTCAGACTGGGGCCGGCGCTTATAACAATTTGGAAATGCTCTTGAGCTACGGTTATCCGAGGCGCATCTACCTGGTGCACCCCAAGGTGCCGGAAATCCTGGGATATAAAACATATCCCCGAGTGGCTGGTCTGCCTGAAATTCCCGACCTGGCAATCATTTCCCTGGGCCGGGAACGCATGGTCGACGCGGTGCGGGACTGTGTAAAGCATGGCATTAAGCGCCTGGTGGTCATCAGCCAGGGGTTTGCCGACGCGGACGACCGGGGCAAGGAATTGCAGGAAGAAATCCTGCGGATCGCCCGGGAGCACGGCGCCCGGGTGGTGGGCCCCAACACCATGGGCATCCTGAACCCTTTTTCTGGCTTTACCACAGCCTTTATCGATGTTCCCCGGGACCCGAACCCGCCGCCCCTGGCCTTGGTGGCCCAATCCGGCGCCTTTCAGGTGAGTGCCGCCTGTTTCATCGACCGCATGGGCAAGGCCATCGACCTCGGCAACGCCGCTGACGTGGACGCGGTGGACGTCCTGGAATATCTGGAGCACGATTCCCAGACCCGGATTATCGTCATGCACCTGGAGGGTATGAAAAGGAGCCGGCGGTTTCTCACCACCGCCAGCCGGATCGCCCGGACCAAGCCCATTATTGTCATAAAAACCGGGCGCAGCGTGGCGGGAGCTCAAGCGGCCATTTCCCACACCGGCTCCCTGGTGGGGGAGGATGTTCTTGTTGACCTGGCTCTGTCCCAGGCCGGTATCATCCGGGTGCGCACTACGGTGGAAATGCTGGCCGTGTGCCGGGCCTTTCTCCATTTCCAGCCACCGGAGGGGCCTCGCCTGGGGGTGGTGACCGCCACCGGCGCTTTCGGGATCATCGCCGCGGATTGCTGTGAAGATTATGGCCTGGAACTGGCCCCGTTCCCGGAAAGCCTCCGCAAAATGGAGGAAGAGCGGGTGGCCTGGCATAAGCTCAATAATCCGGTGGACCTCTGGCCCTTGGGTATGGTCACCGGCTCCTTTACCGGCGTATTCCAGCGCGCCCTCAAGGGACTGATCCAGGCTGAACAGGTGGATTGCGCCCTGGGATTGGTCCCGGCTTTGGCCTCGCCCCGCCACGACGACCTGGACATCCCCGGGGCCGTGCGGGCAGTCCAGAAGCACAACTCCCGGGGCAAACCGGTGGCGATTTTGCTCTATGGCGATACGGAGGCTATGCAGTCTCAGTCCCAAGAACTGGCTAACGAACCCGGGGTGGCCTGCTTCGATTCCATGGAAGAGGCCGTCATGGGGCTGGCGGCAACCTGGCGCTACCGGCAATTAACCCAACGTCCATCAAAGGACTTCAGCCTGCCCCAACCTGCAGCTTCCCGGCCGATGGTGCCGCCGTCGGAGGGGGTGTTGGTGGGTGAGGCGGCCCTGGAAATGCTGCGAGCCTATGACTTCCCCCTGGTCCCCGGGGTCGTGGCTGCTGACCTTGCCGCGGCCGAGGCCGCCGCCGCAGACCTGGGCTACCCGGTGGTGCTGAAGATCATTTCGCCGGAGTGGCTCCATAAATCAGATTTAGGGGGAGTCGTTCTCAACGTCGCCACGACAGACGAACTGCGGCAAGCCTACCAGGTCCTGGAGGCCCGGTTTCAAGCACGGCCCCCAGCCGGGACCCTGGAGGGCATCCTGGTCCAGAAGCAGGTCAAGGGGATTGAACTGCTTATGGGACTTAAACGGGACCCCCAATTCGGGCCGGTGCTGGTAGCCGGAGCCGGCGGAATTTATACCGAGGTCCTGAAGGACGTGGCCCGGGCCCTGGTGCCGGAAGACCTGGAAGGTGCCGGCCGGTTGCTGGAAACCTTGAAAGTATTCCCCATCCTGAAGGGAATCCGCGGCCAGGCCGGGGTCAATATTTCCGCCCTGGCGGAAACCATGGTAAAACTCTCCCGATTGGCCGTGGACTACCCAGAAATCCAGGAACTGGACCTCAACCCTGTGGTGGCCGACCCCCAGGGCTGCTGGTGTGTGGATTGCCGGATCGTGTTTTGAGTTTTCAGTTTTCCAAAATCCTCTCTACCCCACTTTGGCAAAGGGGGAACTACAAGAAATTACCTCTTAAAGTTCCCCTTTATCAAAAGGGGATTTAAAAATCAGTCATCGCCAAAAATTTATGACAGATGCATTAATCGAACACCCAAAACCGGAAACTGAAAGCGTGGGGCTTCTATGAAAGCGGCTGTGTTGGCGGCAGGGTTCGGGACGCGATTGCGACCGCTTACCGATATCTGTCCCAAGCCGTTAATGCCGATATTGAACCGCCCCCTGTTGGGATTGGTGCTGGCCCAGTTGGAGGCCGCAGGTTGTTTTCAGGTGGCGGTGAACACCCATCATCTGGCCGATTTGGTGCACGATTATTTGCGGTCCGAACCCTGGGGTTTTCTCCTCAGTGTGAGTCTTGAGCCGGAGATTTTGGGTACCGGCGGCGGCCTCAAACTACTGGGAGAGATTTTGCGGGACGGGCCGTTTCTGGCCATCAACAGCGACATCCTGACGGACCTGGATTTGGCCGGGATGTATCGCAGCCACCAGGCAGGCGCGGTGAGCACTCTGGCGCTGCATGACTGCCCCCCCTACAACAACGTCTGGGTGGCGGATGGCACGGTGGTGAGCATTGGCGCGCCGCCACCGGGGGGGGACGGCTCCCCCCTGGCCTACACCGGTATCCAGGTGGTGGACCCGCAAATGTTGCAGTATCTTCCCGCCGCCGGGCAGCGCTATGACTTGGTAAAGGCCTGGCGGGAGGCCCTGGCTGCGGGGGAGCGGTTAGCTTACCATAATCTCACCGGCCACTTTTGGCAGGATGTCGGCACTCCGGAGAATTATCTGGCGGCCCACCGGCGGCTTCTCCAGGGGGAATCCGCCAACCTGGCCCGATATTTTTCGAGTCTTACCGACCCCCTGATCGGTCCGGGGGCCAGAATCGGGGCCCGAGTGCAATTTAAGGGCTCGGTCTGTTTGGGGGCGGACGTGGCAGTAGGGGAGGGGGCCTCCTTGAACAATACCGTGGTCTGGGACCAAGCCGTCATTGCTCCCGGAGTGGAGTTGGAGGGGTGCATCGTCGCCTCCCGGGTCAGGGTAATCCGTTCCGCCCGGAAGCAGGTTCTGGTCCCATGAGGATAGTTGTAATCGTGCTCGTCCAAAAATTAGCTTAAGGTTCAAAGTTAAAACCTTGAACCTTGAACTCGGAATTTTAAGGAAGGTCCTGGAGGATTTTTATGGCCGATAGACTCTGGACCGCGCGCCTGGAGGCCGCGGCTCAAGCCCGGGGCGTCACCCTGACCTCACCCCAAACCCTGGCGGGGGACGGCTCCGACCGCCGCTTCTACCGCCTGTTGGGGTCCCCCACCGCGGTCCTGCTCTTCCACCCGTTGCCGCCGGGCGGGGAGGTGAATGAAAACGACTCTTATTACCGGATAGGCCGGCATCTGAAAAGCCAGGGAGTGCCGGTGCCGGAAATCTACGCCTATTGCCGGGAAGAGTCCTGGATGCTCCTGGAAGACCTGGGGGACATGAGCCTGGAGGCCGTCATCAAACGGCAATCCCTGGAGAGCCAGATCCGCCACTGGTACCGTCAGGCCTTGGAAATTCTGGTGAATATGCAGACCAAGGGGAGAGAGGGGTTCGATACCGTCTGGTGCTTCGACACCCCGGTGCTGCATCGACCCTTTTTGTGGGAGCGGGAGTGCGGCTATTTCGTCCGGGCCTTCTTGAATAAATACCTGCAATTGCCCACTACCATGGAGGATTTGGCGCCGGATTTTCAGCGACTCCTGAGCGGGGCGCTGCCCCCCGGCCCCAATTACTTCCTCCACCGGGATTATCAATCCCGGAATCTCTTCATCACCAGCGGGCGTCTCCGGGTCATCGATTTTCAAGGCGGGCGGCTGGGGCCCTTGGGCTACGACCTGGCCTCCCTGCTCATCGACCCTTATGTCAACCTGAGCCCCGCCTGGCAACGGGAATTTATGGACTATTACCTGGACCTCATTCAGACTCGCGTGGAGATTGACCCTGAGGCTTTCCGAGAGCAATACTACCACCTGGCCCTCTGCCGCAATCTGCAAATTCTGGGGGCTTATGGCTATCTCACCACGGCGAAGGGCAAGGCTTATTTTGCCCGCTATATCCCGGCGGCAGTGGAAGGCCTGCGCCAGCGGCTGGCCGAGCGCCCCGGGGCTTTGCCGCTCCTGGAAGATCTGGCGTCCGGCCTGGCGAGCAGAGTCATATAGGGGGGCCGATCAAAAATCATAGTTGAAAAACACATCGGCGCCGGAGTTCCGGGTCCCCACCTGGGACTCAACGCTCAGGTTCCGGTTAATTTTGTATTGAATCCCCGCCTGGTTTTCATACACGCCGCGTTCCTCGTTAAGATTGCGGCTCACAAAAACGCTGACGTTCTTCATCAGCTTTTTTTCCACCCCCACGGTGGGGCGGCCGCTGACCATACCGGTCTTTACCTTGATCCCGCTCAAGAAGGGGATGGTCGATCCCAGAATTTCCCCCAGCTTGTTGCCGCCGCCACCCCCCAACAGACCATATTGCGCCGCAAAAGCCAGATATTGGTCCCGGCTTAAGGTGGCGGCCGGCGCGCCGAAAACCAGGTAAGAGAGAACGTCCGTAGGCGGCAGGGGAGGGAGGCTCTCCAGGTGGATTTGGGGGTTGGTCAGGGTCCCGTTGACCATGACGACTATCGTGATATCGGCGTCTTCCATCGGGCGAGAGGCCTTGGCGTCCACCATGATAGGCTTATGAGGGGCCCCGGGCAAGGTGAGGATGGCCCGCTCCACCTTGAATTCTTTGCCCTCGACTTCCAGGGTGCCGTGCAGGGAGCGAATCTCCCCGCCCAAGGCCAACTCCCGGTCCGGCGCTTTCTTGATCTTCAGATTGGCGGTGAGCTCCACCTGTCCCATGGGATCTTTCAACCACACACCTCCCGGCGCCTCAACGGATACATCAATGGCCATATTCTTATAAATATTTGGGACCGCAGCTTTTTTGCCTTTGGGGGCTCCTTTTTGAGAGACTAAGACGATGTCAGGGTTTCGACCTGTTTGAAAGAAGGTGGGCCGGAAATTCGCCGTGGGCACCATGAGGTGACCTTTCGCCACCAAGGCGTTGAGCGGCCCCCCCAGGTCAATCAGACCGCTGGCGATCAAGTTATTGCCGCCCCGGTTCAGGGCCAGAAAGTCGTCCAACCGGGCGGTCGCACGGACGCGGCCGCCTCCAGCCAGGGAGATTTCCCCGGAAAAGCGCGCCGTGCCTCGGCTGTTGATCGCAATCTCCGGGATGGCAATTTTATCTCCCTGGAGCCGGATCTCCCCGGCGTCCAAGGTAAACGGGGTGCCGGCCTGCCGGACCAGCAGCCTCCCCGCAGCCCAGCGGATATACCCGGTAACTTTTGGACTATGGGGATTTCCCTTGACTTCCACCACGGCCTCCACCTTGCTTTCGGCTTCCTCCACCTCCTTGGTGAACAGCGTCAGCAAGGACAGGTTGATGTCCTGACTCTGTACTTTAAGATCGAGGCCGCTCTCAGCCAGGGCAAATTTGAAGGGGGCTAATGACAAGGTGACCGGGGCCGCACCTTTCCAGATCAGTCGGGAATTTTGTGGGCCGGCTTGCAGATACCCGGCCACCTGCATCTCGCCGGACTGATAATTGAGCGTGGTAGTCAGGGTCTGAACGGGAATATTTTTAACCTGGCCGCCGCTCAGAGCTAGTTGGGCGGTTATGATGGGCGCGGCGGGGCTGCCGGCCAGGGTCGCTTGGCCGTTGAACTTGCCCGTGGCCGCGAGGCCCAGAGGCGCCAACCGGCCGGCGTCAAGATTTTTGACCTGCACCTTCCCGGCGAGTTCGCCGCCTCGGGCCAATAACTGCAGCCCCACCGTGCCGCCATCCACCTGGAACATGGCTGCGGAGACCTCGTAGCCGGGGAAAAGGCGGACTTGAAACGGAGCCTGGTTTTTGCAGGTCAGATTCCGGCTCTGCCAGGAAAGTTTTTGGATGTGGAAATCCAGGGGCCGTCTGGTAAGGTCCGCGGTGCCGGCCAGCTCAAATTTAGGTTCTTTGGGAGATGCGGCCGCCATCTGGAACTGCCACTGCCCCCCGGTGCCCCTGGCCTCAAGGGTGATCTGGGCAAAATCCCCGGCCTTGGTCTGGAGGTGCGCCCCGTGGAATTGGATAGCCCCAGACTGAGGCGGCAGGCCCGACAAGTCAGCGCTCAAAGCCACCGACTGCAGCTTGTTCCCAGCAAATGACACCCTGGCGGCCTGACCCGTGAGGTTTATCCGGGGAGACTTCCAGGAGCCCCGGACCGAACCCTGGACCTGCAGGGAACTGAAGCCTGAGCCCGGAGGCAACGGCAGGGCGCGGGAACCGGACGTCTGAGCCGCCAGCGTTACATCTAGCCCCGACTCGGTCACGGTGCCTTGCAGGGAGGCCGCAATCCCCGCCGCCTGGACCTCGGCAGCCGCGATGGTCAATTTGCGGCCCTCCAACACAAAACTGGCCTGTAGGCTTTTGACCGGCTCATGCTTCACCAAGCCGCTGGCCTCCAGGTCGCCTGCCAGGTAAAGCTGAGTTCTGGACAATCCGGGAGGGAGACGGAATTTTCCGGTAAAACAGGTCGTCAGTGCGCTGCCCGCAAGATCGGCGACCCCTAACATCCCCGGTTTCAGATCGCCGGTTTGCACGGTCAAGTCCCCATGCACGCCGCCAACTTTACCCAGGGGCAACAGGTGGCCGGTGGCGCTGAGGTCCGCCGTGCCGAAATTTCCCGCCACCGCGGCCCGGAGTTCTTGCTTCTGCGCATTGCCGGACAGATCGAACCGGGCCTTTTCGACTTTAAGGTCTTTATACCGGAAAGGCGCCAGCTCGAGATTAGTCTTCAGGGACTGGGGCTCCCAGGGCAGGCCGGCGCCCTCCACGTGCAGGTGAGCGTTCACCGGTCCCAGTCCCTGAATCTGCTGTGCCTTAACCTCCTTAATCTCTTTGAGTTGGGCCGTGGTCAGGCCCTTGAGGTCCAGGTCCAGTTTGAAGACCACGGGCTTGACCTTACCATTGAGGTCTCCCGCGATGGCGTATTCGGCCTGCCCGATCTTGCCCTGAACCCGCACTTGCCCGCCGTCGGGCGTGCTGGACAGGCTCAGGGCGCCGGACATATCCCAGGGCGCAGGCCACTGCGGCCAAAACCCCTGAATCTTGTCTCCGGCCAGGGGGCCGATTTTGCCGGTCAAGGTGCAGGTAAGCCCGGTCAGGGGCCGGCAAACTTCGCCCTTGACGGAAGCCACGGTTTGGCCGCCCAATTTCAGGTTCAAAAAGTCGATCTTGGCCAAGCCGCCGCTATAGGCCAGCCGGGACGCCAACTCAGCCCGGCCCATAGGGGTTCCGATCCCCAGGCTGGCCAGGTTGAGTTTAATCTGTTCCTGCGGTTGTCCCAGGCGCAGCAGAGTCAGGCTGGCTTGCAGATCCAGGTTGGGGTACTGCGTGGTCTTGCCGTTTTTGGTAACCTGAATCTCGCCGTCTTTTATCACCAGGTTGGCAATTTGAATTTTCCGCAGGAAGTATTTGATAATGTTATCCACCAGACCCGGAGGCTTGGCCGGTTTGGCTTGCGGTTTGAGGATTTGGCTGACATTCCACTGGCCGGAATTTTCCTGGAAGACATAAATGCGAGGCTTATCCAAGGCCACCGTGGCCAGGTCCAGATGGAAATTCGGGATGGAGGACAGCGAGAGGCGCACCACGAATCGGTCCGCAACCACGACGGTCTTGCCGTCGGGACCGGTTATGGAGAAATCTTGCAAGACGACGCCGGTTACAGGATTGCCGGAAATTTTTTGGGCGCTCACCGTGCCGTTCACTTGACTCTGGATCAGGGAGAGGACGGAGGAGCCGCCAAAATTAGTAATATCAGGCAGGAGGGAGCATTCGCCGACTCCTCCCAGGGCGAACAGTAAGACCAGGGAAAACCAGACAAGCTTAACAGGTCGCATCAGCCCTCCTCTCCCCTAAAAACCGTATCCCACGGAGAAATGGATCTGGAACCATTTATCGGTTGTGTAGTTAATACGGTTCGTGGGGAAGGCGAAGTCTAAGCCTACCGCCCCGACGGGAGAAAGATAACGAAGTCCGAAGCCCGGAGAATATTTCAACTGTCCGAAATCAAGGTTGTGAATCTTGGTATAAACATTGCCGGCATCCATGAAGACCACGCCGCCGATATTTTTGTAAATAGGGATGGGAAAACGTCCCTCGATGCTGAATTCCGCGACCGCCTCGCCGCCGGTGGGGTTGTTGGTCACATTGCGGGGACCCAGCAGGTCCAAGCCATAACCCCGAACGCTGTTGGCTCCCCCGGCGAAGAACAGTCGGGAGATAGGGATCTGCTTGGTGGCTTGCATAGGTTGGATCACGCCGAAGCGGACGCGGCCGGCCAGGACAAAATCAGAGTCACCTATGGCATGATAACGCCTCAGGTCCAAGACCGACTGGGCGAATTGCAGTCCCGACCCCAAAAACGTCGGGGCAATCTGGTTGGCCCAATCCAGTATGCCACCGCGGTGTGGGTTGGCAGGATTGTCCACGGTGTCCTGGCGCAAACCCAGCAGGGCATAAGAGGCTCGGAACACCTTCTCCGGCCGCGTCCCTTCCAGGAGAATCAAGGTGGCCACGGGGATATCAAAGGGACGGGCGAACTCCAGGCCGTGGCCAAAGTACACCCTCAGGTTCCAGGGGATGTCTCGCTCCAGGCGGGACTGCGTGAAATAGGCCTGATCGGTAAATCCGGGCAAATCCCGGCGTCGGGCCCCGCTCTGGTTGACAAAGTCGAAGTTGGTGCCAAATACGACCGGGTTGGTAAATAACTGCGAAAACAGATACCCCAGGGCGGAATAGCGGGCGTCCAGGTCCAGAAGCCGTCCGCCGCCCCAAAGGTTACGATACCGCAACCCCACTCGAGCCCGCACTTTTTCTTCATCGCCATAACCCAACCCCAACCTCAACGACCGTTTCTTTTTCTCCTCAATCTCAACGACAATGGGAATGGTGGTTTCGTGCGGCGGCACCGCCTCCGGCGTCAAAACCACGCTCCTATAGAGGTCCGTGGCGTAAAGTTTCCGTTGCGTATTGAAGAGTTCCCCCAGATTGAAGATCTGGCCGGACTTGAAGGTGACCTTTTCTCGAATGGCGGCCCCCGGAGTTTCCAGTTTTTCCTCGTCCTTGATGTTCACCGGCCCAAAATAGGACAAGGGACCGGGGTTGACCGTAAGGAGAATTTTAGCGGTGTTCTTCTCTTCATCCAGGCGGATTCGCCCTTTAACCTGGACCTTGGGATAGCCATGGTTCGGCAAGTAGTTAAGGTAAAGATTCTTGAGCGCGTCGTAACTCTTATCAGCAAGGCGGTCTCCGGGCTTAAGGGGCCATTTTTTCTTGAGCTCGGCAAGGTCTGCTTTCCCCAAGATTTCAACGTTAATGTCGGTGACTTTAACCGGTGGCCCCTCGTGGATAACCATGGTGACCTTCACCTCACCGCCCGGCCCGTATTCGACTTCAGGTTTGATCTCGGTGTGATAAAACCCCTGGTTGCGGTAATAAATTTTCAGGCGCTCCACATCGTATTCCAAATCCTGGGGCCGAAACGGCGGCGGTTTCCCCCAGGGCGGCCAGAAGGTCGGCAGCTTCTCGGATAGTTCTTTTTTGATATCTTTGGTGCTAACCGTTTTATTCCCCACAATGTGGAAAGACCTCAGTTGGGGTTTGGTCGATGGCTGGAAAGGGCTGCTGGCGGTGGCTGGAGGCGGTGGCGGGGCCGACGCCGGGAGGGTAGGGGGCGTCATCGCCTCAGAAACCACAGGATCGGAAGCAACGTACTCGGCCCCCGTTACCCGGGAGACCCCCGCTAGGGTCAGCACCAGGATGAGCAGCATGAGCCGCTTCCCCCAAATCCCGGTCACCCGCATCCGTTTTTTCACCCCGCCGTTATTATAAAAGACCGATGCATACTCCCAAAGCTACCCTTAAAACAGTATGCACCTTTACCCCTTAAGCGGGAGGCCAGGGACAAATTGAACTCGCCGCAAAGGCCTCCACCGGTCAATAAAGTTTATCTTGACCTCTTGCCTCGGGGCAAGAGCAACGCCGAAAACAACTCGGGCTGTTGTTTTTTTCTGGTCTGGCGCTCTAAAAGGGCCGGGCGCTGGAGCACTTCCGGAGGGATGGTCTGCACCCAGAGCGAGAAGTCGGTACGCCGCCGCTGTCCCCACAGGGTGCGCTCCCGGGCGTGGCTGAGGAAGACCTGTCGGGAAGCCCGGGTGAGGCCCACATAAAAAAGGCGTTTTTCCTCCTCGAGGTCCGCGACGGTCCCGCCATCCGGTTCCCAGGGTATGAGCCCGGTTTCGCACCCGGCGATAAAGACGTAAGGAAATTCCAATCCCTTGGCGGCATGCAGGGTGAGGAGCTTCACCCGTTCCGCGGCCAGATCAATATCGTCCCAATCGGGCCCCACCCCTTCCCTGGCCTGCTGGCACGGAATACCGGCCTCCGCCAGAATCCGCTCCAACTCCACCCCCAGGGCGTGAACGCGGTAGAGCACGGCCACGTCCCGAAAGCCGGCTTGTTCGCCGGGGCCCTGGTGCCGCACCTGCGCATCTTCCAGGCCGTAGTGCGATAAGCCCCCCACCAGGGTTTCGATCTGTCTGGCGATGGCCAGGGCTTCGCCCCGGGGGGTCGCGGCCTCCAGCAGGATGACGGGATGGTCGCCGACTTGCCGGGTGTGTAACGGCTCGCTTGCACTTTGCCTCAAAGCCGACGCGGCCGCAAGAATGGGGGCCGGCAGGCGATAGGTTTCGTTAAAGCGGCACACCTTGGCCTCGGGCCAATCCTCCCGGAATCGGTGAAAATATTCGGCACTAGCGCCGCGAAAGCCGTAAATCGCCTGATCCGGGTCGCCGATGACCATGATTTCCGCGCCATTTCCGGCCAACTGGCGGAAGAGCCGGTATTGGCCTTCGTTCAAATCCTGGTATTCGTCCACCAGC
>DZCR01000048.1:5821-20892 GCA_022736495.1 Desulfobacca acetoxidans | reverse complement strand
AAATATTTTCCTAATCTTATGAATTATTGGTTAGAAACTCCTCGTCATAGGAATCACGTTACTCCTAAACAATTATGGGAATCAATTAAAGATAATCATGATGTTTCAAAACACCGTTTTCGATTATGTCATATGGTCTCAGGCTCTGATAATGAGACCGACATTCATCTTGATCAATATCCGAAAAAGCCATTAATCGAAGAAGTCGAATTTGAAGAGTTTTATCCATGGACTTTAATTGACCATTTAAAAGAATTTGTACCATTTCTCAATAAAAGCGTGAATCTTGTGATTCAGGATATTGAGGAATTTATACGGCAATCAAATTAATATCTTCTGATTAAGACTAATATGACTCCCTTAGAATTCTTCCGCCTGCAAACTCGCGAAGAAGTCCTGGCCCTTTATGAGCGCTTCCCACCGGTGGGAGTGGAGGAGGTGGAACTAGCCGCCGCCCTGGGCCGAATCCTGGCCGCCCCTATTGCCGCGCCGGAGGATGTGCCGGGATTCTTACGGGCCACCATGGATGGTTACGCGGTCCGGGCTAAAGACACCTTCGGTGCCAGTGTGGGAGCACCGCAGTACCTGGACATCAAAGGCGAGGTGCCCATGGGCGTGGCCCCCACTCGAGGCGTCGCCGGTGGTGAAACCCTGCGGGTGCCCACCGGCGCCATGTTGCCTGAGGGCGCGGACGCCGTGGTTATGCTGGAATACACCGCCGAGTACCCGGACGGGACCCTGGAGGTGCGCCGGGCCGTGGCCCCCGGAGAAAATGTCCTGAAACCCGGTGAAGACGTGGCCCGGGAGGAGGCGCTCTTTCCCGCCGGGCGGCGTCTCCGCCCCCAGGAAATCGGCTTGCTGGCCGCTTTAGGGGTAACGCACCTCCAGGTTTACCAAAAGCCCCGGGTGGCTATTATTTCCTCCGGGGATGAGATCGTCACCCTGGACGGACGGCCAGGCCCCGGCCAGGTCCGGGATTCCAACGCCTACCTGGCCGCGGCCCAGGTGGCCGAATGGGGCGGCCTCCCGGTGAGGTACGGCATTATCCCCGATGATTTTGGCGCGTTACAAAAGACTTTGGCCAAGGCTTTAGAGGAAACCGACCTGATTTTGATCTCCGGCGGCAGCTCCGTGGGCGCCCGGGACCTGACCCTCAACGCCATCCAAGCCCTCCCCGGGGCCGAAGTCCTGGTGCACGGGGTGGCGCTCCGGCCCGGCAAGCCCACCATCCTGGCTGCCCTGGGGCCGGAAGGGAAAAAACCTCTCTTGGGGCTGCCGGGCCATCCCGCCTCCGCCGCAGTGGTCATGGAAGTCCTGGGACGGCCCTTGCTGCTGCATCTGTGCGGATTAACTGACCCTGCTCCCTGGGGGCGCACCATAACGGCCCAACTATCCCGGAACCTGGCCGGCGCCACCGGCCGCGAAGATTACGTGCGCGTCCGCCTGCGCCCCGAACCCGAGACCCTCTGGGCCGACCCCGTCCTGGGACCGTCGGGGCTGCTCTCCCCCCTGGTGAAGAGCGACGGCCTGGTGATGATTCCCCTGGGGCTGGAAGGCCTGTTCAAGGGGGAAACCGTCCTGGTGCAATTGTTCGGCGGCTCCTGACGGTTTTGTAAAAAGTCCCAAATTCCCTCCCCCTGTAAGGGGGAAGGTTAGGTTGGGGTGAAATAATTCGCACTTTCAGAGGGTTATTTTCCCCCTTCCCCTAATCCCCTCCCACCAGGAGAGGGGAAACTGACTTTTTACGAGTTCAGCAAAACCAGGTCATTCTCCTCATGGGCGCTTTATCCCCTTGCCTTCCTAAGTTTATGCTGCCTCCAGGTTTGCCGGACCCGCAGTGAAACACGTGTGGTTAGCGAGGTGGAAAAATGCTCTGCCGAAGCGGTTCACCCGTTCCGCGACGGGGTACAAAGACGACTCAAGGGATGGAGAGGCGAAATCTGGGCGTCACTGTGCCGGTTAGCCTGCGGTTACTAGTCGGATGACCAGGGGAACCATGCGGTTATGTCCCGGTAAACCAATGATACAGTAAAGGCACAGATGCGGCACAAATTCCGCCTTAAAGGTCCGAAAAAAGTGTTTCTGCCAGTCAACTTATTGATATTACAATAAGACTTTTTTTCGGCGGTTTTTTTAGGGGGAAAGTGGCTGGAGGAGGCGGCCTTCGTGTGGTAAGATACACGTCATACGGCCAAATTAGTAAACCCGGGGACGATGTTCCACCTCGCTCAGCGTCGCGCTTAAGGCCCCGGATTTTACCTAAAATGGCCTGAATCTTTCTCCCAAGGAGCACTTCCCCAATATGGACTCTTACCGGATCCATCTGAGCGAAAGCGAAATGCCCCAGGAATGGTACAATATCATTCCCGACCTGCCCTCTCCCCCGCCGCCCTATCTGCACCCGGGCACCGGACAAATCATCACCCCTGACGACCTGGCGCCCATCTTTCCCCGGGCCCTGATCGAGCAGGAAGTGAGCCCGGAGCGCTGGATCGCCATCCCCGATGACGTGTTGCGGATCTATCAGTTGTGGCGGCCCAGCCCCCTGCACCGGGCCCGCAACCTGGAGGCGGCCCTCAAGACCCCGGCCCGCATCTACTATAAAAACGAGTCCGTCAGCCCTGCGGGCAGCCACAAGCCCAATACCGCGGTGGCCCAGGCCTATTACAACAAAGCGGCTGGCATCAAGCGGCTGTCCACCGAGACCGGGGCCGGTCAGTGGGGCTGCGCCCTGGCCCTGGCCTGCAACTTTTTCTGCATGGAATGCACCGTCTACATGGTCAAAGTAAGTTATCAGCAGAAGCCGTACCGCCGGTCGCTGATGCACATTTGGGGGGCCGACGTCTACCCCTCCCCCACGGACCGCACCCAGGCCGGCCGCTCCATTTTGGCCAAAGTCCCCGATACCTCCGGCAGCTTGGGTATGGCCATCTCCGAGGCGGTGGAGGACGCCGCCACCCATGACGACACCAACTATGCCCTGGGGAG
The DNA here is from genome assembly GCA_022736495.1 of Desulfobacca acetoxidans. The sequence continues at coordinate 17,904 of DZCR01000048.1, read as the reverse complement.
CGTCCTCAACCACGTCATGCTGCACCAGACCATCGTGGGGCTGGAAACCAAGAAGCAACTGGCCCTGGCCGGGGAATCGCCGGACGTGCTCATCGGCTGCGTCGGCGGCGGCAGCAACTTCGCAGGGTTCTGCTTTCCCTTTGTTCCTGATAAGTTAAAAGGCCAGGACCTGCGGTTTGTGGCGGTGGAACCCACCGCCTGCCCCACCCTGACCAAGGGGGCCTATACCTATGACTTCGGGGACACCACCGGCCTAACGCCCCTGATCATGATGTACACCCTGGGGCATTCCTTTGTGCCTCCGGGGATCCACGCCGGCGGCCTGCGCTACCACGGCGACGCCCCGCTCCTCTGCCAGTTGGTGCATGAAAAAGTCATCGAAGCCCGGGCCTATACCCAGAACCCGGTCTTTGAGGCCTCCCGCCTCTTTGCCGAAACCGAAGGCATCATCCCGGCCCCGGAGACCGCCCACGCCATTAAGGGTGCGGTGGACGAGGCTTTGGTGTGCAAAGAGACCAATCAAGCCAAGTGCATCGTGTTTAATTTTTCAGGCCACGGCCACTTCGACCTGGCGGCCTATGACGCCTTCCTGGAAGGTAAACTGCAAGACATCGAACTCGACCCGGATGAGATGATCAAAAAAGCTCTGGAGGAATTGCCCCAGGTCAAGACCAAGTAACCTCGGCCAAAATTTTGCAGGCATTATGGAACCAGCCAGGGGCGGGTTTTAAATCCGCCCCTACGGTTTGGCTGTCTTGACAAGCCTTTTTTCCGGACATACTTTAAATAACAAGTTCAACAGAAAGGAGGTGAAGGCGGGATGAAGCTTAGCCAAGAGACGTTGGCAAAGGAGGCTGCCTTCTGGGGTCAGGTCAAGAAAGTCGATCTCCGCAAGGTATGCCACAAATGAAAGATCTGATTAAGTTGCTGGTTCAGCAACTGCGTGGGGCAGATATGGCAAATCGTGAGGATCGCCCGAAGTAAAAGCCTAACTCAGTTTGTCATATCTGCTTACCTGCGATGGCCATCCGCCCTAGCCGCCTCGGATTTTTCCATTATTTAAGCGCTGTCATAAAGGCTGGAAACCATGTCCTTGAGTCAGCCCTATGATTTTTTAATCCAATGGCACCTCACGGAGAGATGTAATCTGAAATGCCGGCACTGTTACCAGGAAGGCGGCAAAATAGAAGAGTTGTCGCAAAGGGAAATTTACCGGGTAATAGATGAAATCACCGCCATGCTGGCTGCCTGGCATGAGGCTTATGGCCTGGATTTCTCACCCAGTTTTAATGTCACCGGAGGAGAGCCTTTTTTAAGGTCAGGATTTTTTGACATCCTGGAGAGAATGGCTCAGACGGGGTTTGAAATTTATATTCTTTCAAATGGCACGTGTATTACCCTTGATATGGCGCAAAAGATCGCGGCTTTGGGGGTCCATGGCGTCCAGATCAGCCTGGAAGGCCCGGAGGAAATTCACGAGCGCGTTCGGGGCCGGGGAACTTTTGCCGCCGCTCTCAAAGGAGTGCAGAACCTCCAGCAGGCCGGGGTGAAGGTCTCGTTGAATGCTACTATTTCCAGGATGAATGCCGGCTATGTAAAAGAGATGGTGGAGCTGGCCACCGAACTGGGGGTTCCCCGGCTGGGATGCTCCCGGCTGGTCCCGTCGGGCCGGGGCAAGGACTTACTGGACGACATGCTGACCCGGGATGAAACCAGGGATTTTTATGAAGGCCTTTTGTCGATGCAGGTTAAAGGCCTGGAGATAGTCACCGGAGACCCCATGGCGACTCAGATGAACGCCGCCGCGCCGGCTGATAATGAATACGGCGCAATCGCGGCCGGGGGCTGCGCCGCGGGGATATCCGGACTCACAATCCTGGCGGACGGCACGGTTACCCCCTGTCGCCGCCTGCCTATCCCCTTGGGAAATGTGGGCCAGGATTCTCTGCGGGAAATCTGGGCCACCTCCCCGGTCTTGGCGCAGCTCCGTGATAAAAGCCTTTACCAGGGTAAGTGCGGCAGCTGCCCGCGCTGGTCCGCCTGTCGGGGCTGCCGGGCCATTGCTTATGCCTATGCCCAGGCGCAGGGCAAGCCCGATTTGCTTGCCCCTGACCCCCAGTGTTTCATTGAGCCTGTTTAAAGGAGGATAAGAGTATGGCCGAACGGGCCGGCGCAATCACGATGAAAGGCAACCCCCTGACCCTGGTGGGCCGGGAAGTGCACGAGGGGGATCAAGCCCCGGATTTTGAGGTCGTTGCCAACGACTTAAGCCCCTTCAAGTTTTCCTCAATTAAAGGCAAGGTAGCCATTATTTGTTCGGTCCCCTCCCTGGACACCTCCACCTGCAATATCGAAACCCGGTGGTTCAATGAGGCGGCCGCCAAGCTGGGACCCAACGTGGAAATCCTGACCATCAGCATGGACTTGCCCTTTGCCCAGAAGCGCTGGTGCGGGGCCGCGGGCGTGGACCGGGTCAAGACCTACTCGGACCACCGGGACGCGGCTTTTGGCCTGGCTTACGGGGTACTGATCAAAGAACTGCGTCTCCTGGCCCGGGCCGTGTTCGTGGTGGACAAGGGGGGAGTAGTGCGTTACGTCCAGCTCGTCAAGGAGCTGGCCAACGAACCCAACTACGACGAGGTCTTGCAGGCGGTGGGTAAACTGATCTGAGAACCGGCCCGGCAAAGATCGTTGTTAGGGGCGGACCCGCCCGAAAGGATTGGGGGGAGGGGTAAGGGCACTTACAAAAAAGCCCTTAGCCCCTTCCCCCAAAACCATTACATCTCTACCCGCTGCGAGCGCTTCACCCGGATGGCCGCGGCGCCGCCCACGGGGCAGACGTGTTCACAGTGGCCGCAGCCGATGCAGCGGTCGGCGTTGACCAGCGGCAGCTTGATTTTCACCCGTTCGCCTTCCAGATTAACCACCTCCTGCTCGGTGAAGGTGATAGCCTTGGGAGAGACGGGACAATGCTCCTCGCACACCAGGCAATCGGTGCCTTCCGAGTAGGGGATACACCGGGAATGATTGATGAACGCAGTCCCCAGGGCGCTGGCCTGTTTGGCGTCCAGCTTAAAGTGGGGGATGGCGCCGGTGGGGCAGACCTGGCCGCACAGGTTGCAGGAGTAGGAGCAGTAGCCCAGGCGCGGTATGAGCTGCGGCGTATAGAACCCTTCCAAACCCGCTTCCCACAACACCGGCTGGAGGCCGTTAGTCAGACAGACCTTCATACACTGGCCGCAACGGATGCAGCGGGAGAGAAACTCCGCTTCATTCTGGGCTCCGGGCGGCCGGATAAGAAACTCCTCGGGCCGTCGGGCCAGGGAACCCAGGCGGATCAGAGGCACGGCCACCGCCCCCGCCGCGACGGCGGTTATCACCTGGCGCCTGCCTAAGTCCAGCGGGGCCCGGGGCGCTTTGGATACCCAGGTAAAACTCACTCGGTCTTCTTTCGCGCAGGCCTCCAGACACCGGAGGCAGAGCTGGCATTCGGAAGTTACATGGCGGGATGGTTTGCCCGGCGCAAAGGCAGACATCTTGCAAATTTCGGCGCAATCACCGCAGTCGGGACACAAGGCGGTGGGCCGCCGCCGCAACCGAGAGAAGCGGGCGATGAGGCCGTAGAGGGCTCCCAGGGGACAGAAGGCCCGGCACCAGAACCGCCGGTCCACCCGCTCCGCGGCCACCACCAGGGCAAAGAGCACCAGCGTCAGGAAGGGCAGCGCGTAGACCAGGGGCCGGAAGGGCAGCATCGTGGCCTTGAAGAACTGATAGAGGGGCTCGCTGACGTAAGTGGCTGGCGGGCCCAGGCGGTACAGCGTGAGACCGCTTTTTTCCACACCGTAGCCGAAGGCCGGATATAAAACAATGGTCAGGGTGCGGTAAAGCAGGGACAAGGGATCGAACAGGCCCACCAGGTTCAGGGAAAAGAGGGCGCTCACCAGCAGACCGATGAGCAGATAATACTTGCCCCGGCGCCACCGGGCCGCAACGCCGCGGTCGGGGCGGGGACTGAAGAGAAACCGCCGGGTGCAGTCCAGGGTCGTGCCCAGGGGGCAGACCCAGCCGCAGAAAAAACGGCCCAGGATAAAGGTCAGGGCCACAAAGACCAGGGACCAGAACAGCCCGGCCACCAGGGGACTGAAGGTCAGGAGATTGGCCGCCAGGATCAGGGGGTCAAAGCGAAAGAACAAGTCCACCGGCCAGGCCAGATGGTTTACGCCCTCGAATTCGGCCTGCAAAAAAAGCCACAGAAACAGTGCCAGGAAGAGGATCTGGACGACCCTACGGAGGCGGGTCCAGGTGCGGCGGGTTACGGAAAAACTGGATCTATCCATGAGTTTTGTCAACATCGCTTGATGATTAAGAATTTTCCGGGAAGCCCCCCAAACAGGGGATTGTCAAGATCACCGTCATCCTCCCGGAGGAGGGCGCAATTGCGGGCAAGTGAATGATTATCGCAGCCATGAAACGCTTGATGGTGTCTGGAGGCCTTCAGGAAGAATGCGGGAGTTTGGGGGCGGTGACCGGCTGACTTGCCTGAGGTTACCGGCCCCCGTGTTTTCTCCGATTTATATGACCTTGATTTTGTTCAGGTCCATTTCACCCCGGCCAGCCTGATGGGACTTGATGATATAGCCGAGATCCTCGGGTTTCATGCCGAACAGGCCGGTGCCTAGGGAGTCTAAGGCGACGGGATCAGTGCCGGCGAACACCAGGTTTTTCACCTCCACATCCTCGAGGCGGCCCCCAGAAGGCCCATTCCTCAGGAGAACGCGGGTGGCGTCCAGGACATGCAGGTCCGGCCGCAGCAGCAGGTTCATGTCGGCGATATTCTGGTGCAAACCCACATGAATGCGACCCCGCCAGCCGCCGATGGCTCCCATCATGTTTTTCAGACACATGGTGAGGCGAGCTTCGGAGTGACTCTTGGCTATGGGGATGTTGATGAAGCGGTCGGCTTCCAGGATATCTTGATAAAAATACCATTTCTTCAGGGCCTTGGCGCGCTCGATGCTGACCTCCACGAACCTGCGATCGTCCACATACGGCACCACCGCCCGGGGATCGTTGATGGCCTCCACCGCGGCCTTGATGCCGGAGTTGGCGTAAGCCTTGCGGGCGTCGTGGCAGGTGTTGTCCAGGACCTTGACCTGCTTGGCCCCGGCCTCGAGGCACAGTTCCACCACCTGGCGCACCACCGCAGGATTGGCGTTGGCCGCCATCTCGGGGGGCCGATCCCAGGCCATGTTGGGCTTGACTACCACGACTTCGCCGGGATTGACGAACTTTTTCATGCCGCCCAGGGCCTGGATGGCATCTCCCGCCAGTTGGGCGTAATTGGTCCCCTGGACCTTGGCTACCACGGGCTGAGGCATATCCTTGGGAGCCATGGCCCAGACTTTTTCCGGCAACACCAACCGCCCGACCCCGGCCGTTAGCCCTAAGGCCGCCATCTGCTTTAAAAAATCACGACGGTGCATCACCGCCTCCTGTAGACATCTGGATATTATATAGTCTAAACAGTGCCATAGGGGATTGCAAGTTTTTCTTGACAAGGCACAAAAAACCTATTATTGGCTATAAAGTCATTTTAATGACCCATTAGTCATTATATCATCATCCATGGATTGAGTAAAAATTTGTTGAGCGCCCTGACTACCTGTTTAACAGATCCTGAGACATGAAGGTCTTGCCCAAAGCAACCAAAAAAGAGATCGTCACTGCGTTTCGCACCCAGGAGATCCTGGCCGCGGCCCGCAAGCTCCTGGATCAGCGCGGCCTGGAAGCCATGACCATGGAAGAGATCGCAGCCGCAGCTGGGGTGGCCAAAGGCACCCTGTATCTTTATTTTCAGGGCAAGGACGATCTGATCCAGGACTTGATCACTCAGGTGGCAGAAAACATCGTCCAGGATGTGGAGTCATCCCTTCAAGCCTCGGGAACGCCGGAGGAAAAATTGATCAGGATGGTATCAGTTCTCCTGGAGTATCTCAACCGGGAGCGTCTGCTGTTTCCCATCTATGCCCGGGAAGTGCTCCAGGGGAAGCAGAAATCACGGGAAGGATTCTGGAGGCGCTACCAGGAACTGGAAGAGAAGTTTGTTAGCCTGGTGACAGGGCTTTTTGCCGAAGGCATTGCCGCCGGGCAGTTTATTCCCGCCAATCCCCGCCTCCTCACCTATCTGATTCGTGGGTTGGTGCGGGCCACCGGTTATTATCAAAGGGAGGAAGGACGGGTGGATGCGGCCCAGGAGGCCTTGCCGGTAATCCTCGCCCTGCTCTCCTCCGGCTTGATCCGGACAAAACCACCAAAAGGAGAGGGAGTGGCGCTATGACGGCCAGAAACTTTGGGCGAGTGCTCCTGTGCGCTCTGGCAATCTGGAGCGTGACCATCTTTCCTGGCGACGCCGCCGAACCTCCGGCCACCCACCTGGATTTAAAAGAGGCCCTGCGCCTGGCCTGGAAGGCCAACCCCGGTTTAAAGATCAGCCGCCTCCAGGCTCTCATTGCCGGAGAACAAATCGTCCGGGCCCGGTCGGGACTTCTCCCCCAGGTCAACACCCAGGTGAGCCAGACGGTTTATGATGATCCGCTGAAATTTAAATTCAGGGGGGGCACCAGCCTGTCTGGCGGTGGCGCGGCCTTTCCCCAAACCAACCGCAACTTTTGGAGCAGCCAGACCACGGTCAACCAATTGCTCTTTGACTTCTGGGGCACACCCTCTAAGTATCAGGCTGCCATCATGGGTCACAAAGCCAGCCTCTTGGACACGGCCCAGACCCAGGACAACGTCTTCCTGGCAGTGGCCCAGGGATATTTTAAGACCCTCAGGGCCAAAAAATTGGTGGAAGTGGCAAAGCAAACCGTTTTTGATCTGAAGCAGCATCTGAAGATTGCCCAGGATCAGTATGAGTTCGGGGTGGTCACGTTTAATGATGTTCTCCAGGCCAAAGTCTCGCTGGCCGACGCCGAACAGAACCTGATCGTAGCCCAAACCGATTATATCGACACCCGGTCGGCGTTCAACAAAGTCCTGATGCTGCCCGTGACCGCCCCCACGGTCTTGAAGGATGAAAATGTGGTGCTGAAACCCTGGGTCCTGAGCGAGGCCACGGAAGCGGCCCTGGTGCATCGCAGCGATCTCAAGGCCTCGACCGATCGTATCCGCCAACAGGAAAAGACGGTGACCGAGACTCGGGCCCAATATTTCCCCAAGTTTTATGCCCAGGCGGGCCATTTTTACCAAGTCAATGATTCCTTGCTGCATGGCAACCAATGGTCCGCCATCTTTGGCCTGACCTGGAACATCTTTTCCGGGTTGGACACCAAGGCCGCGGTCTCCCAGGCCAAAATCAAGGTGGAGCAACTCCAGGAGCAGCATAAAGATCTGAATGAGCAGGTCCGTCTGGACGTGCAGAATGCCTACAATAAAGTTAAAGAGACCGTGGATCGCATCAAGGCCACGGAAACTGCGGTGACCCAGGGCCAGGAAAATCTGCGCCTGAACGAAGAGCGCTATAAAGAAAGCGTGGGCACCGCCACCGACGTCATCGACGCCGAAACGCTCGTGACCAGAACCCGGGTCAATTATTGGACCGCGGTCTATGACCACCAGATGGCCAAGTCCCAAATGCTGTGGGCCATCGGGTCCATCACCGAACTCCTGCCGCCGGAGCAGCCGAAACCTCATGTCCCGTAAAATCCTCATGCGTTTAGGTATAGTCCTGCTGGTGCTCCTCATGGTGGGTGGCGGGGTCGCCTACTGGATATATATCCACATTCACATCAGCACTGAGGACGCCTATGTGGCCGGCTATGTGGGAGTCATTTCGGCCCGAGTGCCGGGACGGGTGGCCAAGGTGCTGGTGGATAACAACCAGCATGTCACCCCCGGCCAGGTCCTGCTGACCCTGGAGCCTCAAGACTATGAGACTGCGGTGGCCAAGGAGGCGGGAAACCTGGGCCGCCTGCGTCAGGAATGGGCCCAGGCTTACGTGCGGGTGGCCACTGCCAGGACCAAGCTGCCCCAGTCCGAGGCCAATTTCCATCTGGCCGGCACTGATAAGACCCGCTACACCAACCTCTATGAGCGCCGCGTCATCCCCAAACAAACTCTGGATCAGGTGAACACCCGCTACCGGGTGAACCAGGCCGAAGTGAACCGGTCCCAGAAGGAATTGCTGGAATCCCTGGCCGCCATCGGCGGTTCTACCGATATCCCCATCGAGGAACAACCGGCCATCAAGGAAGCCAAAGCCAAACTGGAGCAGGCCCGCCTTAACCTGGGCTACACCCAGATCAAGGCCGAAATCGAGGGGTACATCACCAGACGACAGGTGGAGGTGGGCAACTGGGTTCAGCCGGGGCAGCCGTTAATGATGCTCGTACCCTTGAAAACGCCCCAACTCTGGATTCAGGCCAACTACAAAGAAACGCAACTCACCCACGTCTTTATCGCCCAACCTGCCAGGGTCAGCGTGGATATGTACCCCGGGGTCGAATTTAAAGGCCGGGTGGATTCCATCATGGCCGGCACCGGCGCGGCCTTTTCCCTGCTGCCCCCGGAGAACGCCACCGGCAACTGGGTAAAGGTGGTGCAACGCATCCCCGTTCAAATCACGCTGGTTCCGCCTTTTCCAGCCAACCAGCCCCTGCGCCTGGGAATGTCCGCCGAGGTTACCATCGATACCCGGCAGCGCACCGGAAAAAGATTGTTGGGGCCGGATGTTCATTAGTTCCCAAGGCAAGCGTGAGCCATCTCTTTGGTCTACTCCCAGAACCCAAGACTCCGGAGAATCTTTCCGGGGAGAAAAATCCGCTAGGAGAGCCATGTCAATCCTGGCGGGATTGATCAGGGTATAAGCTCTTGATGAGCCCTCCCAATAACGGTCCCCGGGACGTCAACAAATGGCTCATCACCATTGCGGTGATGGCCGGGACCTTCATGGAAATCGTGGACACCACGGTGGTCAACGTGGCCCTGCCCCATATCGCCGGCAGCCTGGCCTCCTCGGAGGACGAGACCACCTGGATTCTGACAGCCTATCTGGTCTCCAACGCTGTCATCCTGCCCATTACCGGGTGGCTGTCGGCGCTGTTCGGCCGCAAGCGTTTTTTAATGCTCTGCATCGCCCTGTTCACTGTCAGCTCTATGTTGTGCGGCATGGCCACCAATTTAGGGATGCTCATCGTCTTTCGCATTATCCAGGGGGTAGGCGGCGGGGCGCTCCAGCCCATATCCCAGGCCATTCTCCTGGAAACCTTTCCGGTGGAGGAACGGGGCATGGCCATGGCCCTCTGGGGGATCGGCGTGATCATCGCCCCCATTGTAGGGCCGGTCATGGGCGGCTGGGTGACGGACAACCTCACCTGGCGTTGGGCCTTCTACATTAACCTGCCCATCGGGATCGTCTCCCTGCTACTCACCTATCTATTCGTCTTCGACCCGGATTACATCCGGGGCCAGCGGGCCGGGAGCATCGACTACTGGGGCCTGGGACTGTTAGTCGTGGGCCTGGGGGCGCTGCAGATCGTGCTGGACAAGGGGGAACGGGAAGACTGGTTCTCTTCGGCCTTCATCACCCGCCTGGTTATCATTGCGGTGGTAGCCTTGGCCGTTCTGATCTATCATGAGCTCAAAACCAGGCACCCCGTGGTTGACCTCCGCCTCTTCAAGGAGCGGAACTATGCCTCCGGGGTTACCATCATGTTCTTTTTCGGCTTTGTGCTTTATGGCAGCATCATGCTCCTGCCACTGTTCCTCCAAACCCTCATGGGCTATGACGCCACCCTGGCCGGCTGGGCCCTGGCTTTCGGGGGCATCGGGGCTCTGCTGATTATGCCAATAGTGGGTCGGCTGACCCAGGTAATGGATAGCCGCAAAATAGTGTTCATGGGTTTGATCCTCAACGCCTATGCCGTGTATCTCATGAGCAATTATGACACCAATATCAATTTCTTTCACGCCTGGTGGCCCCGGTTCGTCCAGGGGTTTGGCCTGGGGTCCACCTTTGTTTCCCTCACCACCCTTACCATGTCACGTATCTCCCAGGAGAAAATGGGCAATGCCACCGGCATCTTCAACCTGATGCGCAATTTGGGGGGGTCCTTTGGCATTGCCACGGCCACCACCCTGCTGGCCCGGCGGAGCCAATTCCACCAGAGTCACTTGGTGGAGCATCTCACCCCGCTGTCCCAGCCATTTCTTGATTGGCAGCATCGCATGTCTCAAGCCTTTCCGGACTTGGGGAGCAACTGGCAGTGGTGGAGCGCACCCCAGGCTATGGCCAGCCTCTATCAGGAAACGATCCGCCAAGCGAGAATGCTGGCTTTCTGCGACGACTACTGGTTCTTTACCATCGTCTTTCTTTGCCTGCTCCCCCTGGTTTTCCTCATGCGCCGCCCCCCCAAGCAGCCAGCTAGCGCCGCAGAAGCCCTTCCTTGATTCGACGCACTCTGATATGATTACCAAATTGCCGCCTTCACCCGGCCGACTGATGATTTCCCGCCCGCTAGAAGCGAGAAGGACATTCAGGTGCGTCTTGTCAATCTTATTCTGCTGCTGATAGCCTCGATTTTCTTTGTCTGGATATTAAACGAGGTAGGGTGGGATACCCTGGGGCATTACCTCTGGCAGGTGGGCTGGTACTGGCCTCTGCTCCTCCTGCCCTATGGGGTGGTCAACGTGATGGAATCCTGGGCCTGGAAGTATATCCTTGTCAACCCCCCGGCCAAGGTCACGGTGGCTCGGCTCTTTTGGCTGCGTCTGGGAGGGGAGTCTTTAAACCAGCTCACCCCCACCGCCTCCCTGGGGGGAGAGCCCTTCAAAGCCTCCCGCCTTGGGGCCGATGGCGTGCCTCTTGAGGTGGCTAGCGCCTCAGTCGTGATTATGAAGGGCATCCTGGTCCTGAGCCTCACCCTGTATATCTTTACCGGGCTGGCCCTGGCCCCCGCCTTTTTGCCGCAGGCGGCCAAGTATATGCTGTTCTTGTGTCTCGCGGCCCTGGGCCTGGCGGCCGTAGGCATCATCTTTGTCGTCGTGCAGCGCCGGGGACCTTGCGGGAACAGCTTCCGATTCCTCGCCCGGCGGGGTTGGCTGCCCCACTTTCTCAGGGATCAAGAATGCTTCTTAGAGGATCTGGATACCGCCATGTCCGATTTTTACCGGCAGTATCCGGCCCGGGCCGTGGGATCCTTTTTTTTGTTTTTCTTCAGTTGGCTGCTCCATGCGATAGAGGTTTACGTTATATTCTGGCTGCTGGAACACCCCATCAGCTGGGGCCTGGCCATCTGCATAGACTCTCTGGCCATGCTCTTCACGGCCCTGGGGTTTTTCATTCCTGCGGCCATGGGCGTGCAAGAGGGTGGGAACATCCTCCTGGCCCTGGGCTTTAACTTAGGTTTCACCCTCGGCGCGGCCTTCAGCATCCTGCGGCGCATCCGGGAAGCCTTCTGGCTTGCCCTGGGCCTCGTGGTGGTGTGGCGAGAAAAGTGACCGCAAGAAAACCTTTCTTGCGACCAGTCATCCTCCCTTTAACAACCAGTCATAACTCATTAATATCGATTTACCTGAAGGACGCCTTGCTTACGGCACGCCTTAGCCAGCAACGTTTCACTCGAACCCGGGCGCCCCGGCCTTGGCGCCCGGCTAAGGGAGGGTGCGCACCACCTTGCCGTTTTTCAATAAGAACAAAGACGGTTCATCCATCAGGGCCACCCGGGTCTTTCCGTGGCGGTCAAAAAGCCCAAGCGCGGCTTTTTGGTTGTTTTTCAACCCCAGCACGATTCGGGGGATGCCGTCTTTGCCATCCAGGGTGAGGCTGCAGTCACCGTTCTTCTTGCTGAAAAGCTCCAGGGCCATTTTCTGGTTTTCTCCAAAGAAGGTGAGATGCGGCTCCCCCTGGCTGGTGAGCCCCAGGTTAACGATCCGTTTACCTTTATCATACAGGTTGATGGCCGGGTCGCCGTTTTTCTGCATTTCCAGCGCTAGCCGCGCCTGGCCTTCATAGAATAAGGCGATTGTCTGTAACCCCTGGGGTTCGGTTTTAAGCACCACGGCGCTCTGGCGTTTCTCGTCACCCA
>DZCR01000048.1:0-5721 GCA_022736495.1 Desulfobacca acetoxidans | reverse complement strand
ACGTAGTAGCCCCCGTGTTTCAGGGAATAACCGATCCGGGCCGCCAGGGTGATGGGCTGGGTAGCGGCCTGGAGCATGGCGGGGGCGCCGGGATCGGGTCCGTATTTTTGGGCGAAGGCGGAACCCGCGAGGGCCAGGCACAGAGCCGCCATAAGGAATAGAGGCTTTCTCGGCGTCATGTCAATCTCCTCAAATGAGATGGGGTGAAAACCAAAATACCTTACCAATCCCGGAGGAAAAAAACAACGGACCCAACCGGGGCGGGGTCATTTTGACCGGAGCCGAGCGCAATGCGGTATTTTACCTGGAAGGAATGTAATGTGAAACTTTTCTGAAAAGGGAGCGAAATCGGTGAGATAATTAATTCCCTCAACTACTGGCCCTCAAGCATCCTCCCCCTCACCCACTAAACTAAGAGGTAACCCGCCTGTTTCCAGCCCTGCACGCCCCCCAGGAGAGCCTTAGTGTTGGTATAGCCCATCTCGATCAACCTGGCCGCCTGACCGGCGGCACTACCTTCATTGGGTCAGGCGCAATAGAACACGATTTCCCGGTCTTTAGGGAGGGTTGCCAGACGCGACTTAAAATCAGCGAAAGACATGGCGCCCTTAAGACGGAGCCGCTGGAATTTGGCGTCATCGTCATAGGCGCAGACCAGGAGGGTTTCCCCTGATTGGACTCTGGGATAGATCTCTTCCGGGGTGACGCGGCGTGGTTTGTGCATGGGTTGGCTCCTTGGTTTCCGAGTTTTTACAGTCAGAGAAGTCCTGCAGATAAATTTAAAGTTCCTGAAAAATCCAGTCAAGGGCAGATGTCTAAACAAAAATCAAGTGCCTGCAGTTGTCGTGATCCGGGCATTCATAACAATAGTCTTGCTTACGGGAGCATTTTATTCCAAAAAAATGTGGCTACCCCTTGCCTTTGATTTAATAATTATTATTGTAGAATAAAGGTTATTTAGCTAAATTTTCCCGAGCCAAAGGGCCCCGGACAAAATATGGGGCGCGTTCTCCGGGAGAAGGCTTTTTAAAACCTGAGAAAAAGGAGAGTATCCATGAGTGGTTGTAGCTGTGGTTGCAAGCCTAAAGGCGCCGAGAAGGCCGCCCCGCCGCCGAAAGTTGAGCAGAAGAGTTATGTCTGCTATCAGTGCAACGCCTTCAAAGAAGTCTCGGCTGAGACACCCGCCCCGGAATGCTGCGGGAAAAAAATGCAGGAGATGGACTGAGCCGCTTACAGGTGAGATAATTCTTCTGGCCTGAAGGTATAATGCTGGTCAATAAACCCCAGGGGGTAGGAGCGCCAAGCCCTTGCCCCCGCTGCGGGAAGATGTTTTGCTTGATATCTTTTGGAACGAAGGTAAAAATGATACAATTTTGAAAAGGATGGAGGTTGAGATGACCAAACCTGAAGAGATGTGGCAGTGCCAGATGGCTAACTGCGGTTATATTTATGACCCGGCCCATGGGGATAGGAAAGGCAAGATCCCCAAGGGCACCCGATTTGAGGACTTGCCAGAGGACTGGAAGTGCCCTTGTTGTGGCGCCAGTAAAGCTATGTTTAAGCCTTTGGCCGGCCCGGGCTCAGTCATGGAACAGCCGATTCAGTGCGCCAAATAGGTCTGGCGCCGGGCCGTGGAACCGGCTCTAGCACTATCATCACCTATTGTCCAGCAGTCCGCCTGGTCTGAGGCGCAACGCCTTGATTAGCCCGAAGTGCCGGGGCACCACAGGAGATCAAATCCATGGACGAGACCCAACCCAAAACCTACTGGAAATGCACCAAGTGCGGTTTTACCCTCACTGAGCCAATTCCGCCCAAGGTGTGCCCCGCATGCAAAGAGGCCTGTGAATTCAAAGATGTTACTTGCTATTTGCCCGAATGCGGCGGGGTGGGCAATATGGATCCGCGCTTGGGGTAAGGCCGGTTTCGTTAAAATTGCATTTTTGCAGCAAACCAAGATAAACAACCTGCCTCTTGGCTGCTTCTTTGCCGCTGGGGGTAGAAGCAACGCGTGTTTCTACCTCCAGCGCTTGGCGTATGTGCTGAGTTAGAGCAGGGGTTTCACCATTTTCACGAAGTCCTCTTTACTCCTGGCACCCAGGACTTTGTGGACAATGTTCCCCTGCCGGTCAATGATAAAGGTCACGGGCACCAGCTCGATGCCGCCGTAGGCTTTGCTCACGGCCTCATTCCCTACCAGTACCGGATATTTAAGGCCCAACTGTGAAATAAGTTGCTTAAGCTGCTCCGGGGTGGAGGCCAGGGCGATCCCCAAAGTCTGGAAGCCCTGCCCCTTTAACTCCTGGTCCATCTGGCTCAGATGCGGCATCTCCTGCCGGCATGGGCCACAAAAAAAGGTGAAAAAATTGACCAATACCACCTTGCCCCGGTATTGGCTCAGGCTGTAATCTTTGCCGTCCTGCACGGCTTTTAAGGTAAAATCCGGCGCAGGCCCGGCGCCCCATCCCGAAGTGGCCACCAGCAGCAAGGCCAGAGCCGCAAGCAAAACTATCCGGAATCTCCTCGGACCCAGCATGGTTTTTGTCTGCATGAACTTCTCCTTGGTTTGGAATGCTTACCAACGTTTTTATAATATATATCCGAAAAATCCCGGCGCCACTATTTGTTCAACTTAAGCCCGCCAGGGGCAATCTTAAGATGGGTCCCGGTCTGTTCCAGGAAACCCTCTTTGATCAACGTTTCGATGAGGACTTGGGTCCGGGCCGGACTTTTGCCCACGGCCCGCACCAGGTCCTGCACCGAGAGAGCCGAAGCCCCCAACACGATCTTTAAGATCATCCCCCGAATTTGTCGGTCGGAATTGGCAAACGCGGACTGCCGCTGGTAGTGGGCACTCCTGCGGTTGGGATTGGGTGCGGCGCGCTTAAGCATCGCCCCGTAATCCATGAGAGCATGGTACCAGGGGCGCGGCTGCTCGCGATCCAAAGTTTGCTCAACTAAAGGGAAGATCTCTTGGTCCCGGATGCCGCATTGATTCCCAAAAAAACAGTGGAGAAAGACCCGGCGGATGTTGGTTTCGATGAAGACCACCGGCTGGTTAAAAGCAAAGGCGGCCAGGGCCCCCGCAGTTGCCGCGCCGATGCCCGGGAGGGTCCGAAGGGTCCCAACCGACTCGGGTAGCCGGCCCTGAAACTCTGTCACCAACCGTTGGGCGAGGCGCTGCAAAGCCAGGGCGCGGCGGTTGTAGCCCAGGCCCTGCCATTGGACCATGACTTCTCGCAGCGGGGCCCGGGCCAGCGAGGCGACGTCGGGGAAGGCACTGATAAAGGGCGCATATTTAAGGGCCACCCGTTCCACCTGGGTCTGTTGCAGCATGATTTCAGAAACCAGAATGTGATAAGGGTTAGTTGTTTCCCGCCAGGGCATCTGACGCCCCTGCTCGCGAAAGAACCGGTAAATGTGCTGCCGGAACCGGTCTACGCCCGCGGGAGTGCCCCCGGTTGCTCCCAATGCCTCGAAAAATGGCTCCACGCCCGATGCGCTCCGGTTCCTAAAGGATAATCTTTTCTTGGCGGTAAAAAAGGCGGCGGTCTCAGCCTGGCCCGGCTTTATTGTATGCAGACCCTGACCTCGAAATGTTTTACGGCCTTGGTGCGGCCTTCCCAGGGTCGCAAATAATCCAGGCTGAGTGTGGCGTCCCCGGGCTCGATTGTCTTCAGCCGCCAGACTTGGAGCCTCGGCCCGCCCACCCGGTTTTGGTCAGACAAGGACTTGGTTTCGGTGTGCACCACCTGGAAATGCTTCTCGTCAAGGCGATGGAATTCCCAGATATAGCCCGTACCTGCCTGCTCTTTTAGGGCGAGATCGATAATCTCCCCGGCTTTCACCAGGATTACTTTGCCGTTATCGGGCAGGCCCAAAACCGTTCCTGCCGCTCTTGCCATCCCGGTGACGACGATGGTGCACCACAGCGCACAGATCACGACGGTAAGTTGCTTCATGAGCACTTCGGCGCCATTTTGCCTAAAATTACTTTTAGTGGTTTTGCTGGATGTGCTTGTCGATAGCGGCAGGATATGAGGAAACATGATATCCTCCTTCTCATGCAAGTCTGGCGGTTGATAACCTGAAAGTCCTCACCGGTTCATGATCAGAATTAAAGACATCATTCTGCTGGCCGTGGTCTTCAGCAGCATGGCAGCCGGGGTGGCCTGGCCCGAAGTCAGCAGCCCCCTGGGCGCCTTCCTGCCGTCAACTCTCATGGGCTTGCTCTTCCTGGCCTTCCTCAAGGTGGACCCGCCGGCCATTTGGCACACCCTGCGGCGCTATCCCATCAAGATGGCCCTGTTAATCCTGACCAAGCTGATCATACTCCCGGTAGCGGTTTATCTCCTGGTCATAAAATTTATTCCGGCCTACGCCTTGGGTCTGCTCCTGTTGGCCGGGGTTTCCACCGGTTTGTCGGCCTCCTTTTTTTCCGGCCTGGTAGGGGCGGACATTCCCTTGGTCTTGGCCATGACCGTATCCACCACTTTATTGCTGCCCCTGACCCTGCCGCTGATCGTCAAGGTCCTGGTGGGCCGGGAGATGCATTTCGACCTGTTTAGCCTGACCAGATTCATGACGACCTTGATCTTCGTGCCTCTTATAGTCTCCCTATTTTTCCGGCGCTGGCTGCCCCGGGCGTCGGATTGGGTGGAGGAGCATTCTTACACCATATCTTTGGTGCTATTCGCCGCCATGAACCTGGGCGCTTTTGGTCTCTATGCGCCCTTCTTACGTGAGCACCAGGATCAGGTCGTGGTTTCGGTGCTGGTGGGCTCCGGATTGGGCGCCTTGATGGCCAGCACCGGGTTGATCTTGTTTAAATCCAGCCCTCCTGCGGAACGGGTGGCGGCCGCCGGGGCCCTGGGCTGGATCAATAATGTCCTGGTCATCGTCTTAGGGAGCTATTTTAATGATCCGCTGACTTCGGTGGTGGCTGCGCTTTATCTGATCCCGTATTATGTCCTGATCATCCCTTTGAGCCATCTGACCAGGACCTGGAAAGACCCAGAAGATTTCGGCGAAATCCCCTACAGCTAACCGCCATAGAGAATTGCCCGGGGCACAGTTTTCACATCCGCGGTGCCGGTCAGCAGCATGGCCTGGAGCAGCTCGCTTTTCAACTTATTGAGCAATAAGGCTACCCCTTCCCGGCCTCCGCCCATGACGCCGATAATCAAAGGCCGGCCCACGAGCACCAAATCAGCGCCCAGGGCCAGGAGCTTCAGGACATCGCTGCCGGTACGCACTCCGCCGTCGGCAAAAATCAGCAGCCGGCCTTTGACTCGGGCGGTGATGGCGGGCAGGACTTCGGCCGCTCCCGGGGTGCTATCGAGAACCCTGCCCCCGTGGTTGGAGACCACAATCGCCGCGGCCCCGGCCGCCAAGGCAATTTCCGCTTCTTCCGGAGTCATAATTCCCTTCACGAGAAAGGGGAGCTTGGTTGCCCCGATCAGTTCCTTCATTTCCTCAAAGCTTTTGGGACTGACAGGTTGACCCTTGAGGGCCATGGTAATCAGACCGGCCCCGTCAATATCCATGCCCACCGCCAGGACACCCGCGTCTTGTGCGGCCTGGAGGTATTTGATGGCCTCGGCCTGGGCCCGGGGCTTAGTAACGGGAATCCCTTTGCCCTGATGGGCGGCAATGGCTTTCAGACCACCGTTATACATCTCCGGATCGGCGCCGTCGCCTGACATGCCCAGGGTGCCGGCG
>DZCR01000047.1 GCA_022736495.1 Desulfobacca acetoxidans | reverse complement strand
CGCCTTCGGGGCGGGCGAACAGGGGCGCAAAAATTTCTTTATCCAAATCTTCCTTGAACATGGCCCGGCCCACTTCGCCCCGCAGGCGTCGCACCTCGCGCATGCCCATGGCGCCCAGGATCTCCAGCAACTGGTTGTTCCAGGCCCCCACCAAGTTCACCATGCGCTGGGAGCCCCGCTTGACATTGAGCTTCTCCAACTCAATGGGGCAAGGGTTTTTCTGGCCGCTGCGGCACTCCTTGCACAGGTGGCACTCCAGGGACAGGAGCAGGGGAACATCGACGATGATGCCGTCAGCGCCGCAGATGATGGCCTTGGCCACGTGTTCAGCCAAAGCGATGCCGCCGCTGGCCAGTAAAGTGACCGCGTCCCTGAGCTGCTTTTCCACCAGTTTCAGGTGACAACGGCGGATCAGGTCCTTGAGATGCAGGTCGGCGTCGTTTCCTAACCCCCTGGCCTTTTCGGTGGCCGCCAGATGGATGACCTCGGCCCCCGCCGCGGTCAGGGCTGCGCTCCGGTCCGGGGCCAGGTGGTCGGCGGGCACCTTAATCCACACGATCACCCGGGGATAACGGGCCTTGACGGCCTCCATCTGTTTAATGACCCCCGGGTGGTCGGTGAGTTCCACGGCGCGGACGCTCGCCAGGAGCGGATCATCCAGGTCCAGGTGAGTGGCGGGGTACAGCGGCACCAGGGCCGCGGCCGCCTCCAGCAACTCGGGCACGATGGCATTCCGGGGCAGGATTACCATAGTCCCCAGGGTCTGGGCCGCGGCCGCGAGAATCTGGCGCAGACGTTCAGGGTCCGCTCCCAGGGGCGGCTCCGCCAGGACCACCGGCAAGGGCAATTCCAGCAGCGGCGGCGGCTCGAACAGCAGTTCCCGCTGCTCGTTGAAGATCAGGAACATGGGCTTGCGGCCCAGATCGATGGAAGTGCTGATGTATTCCCGGCCGTGGATGCCGTCCCGGGTAGGCCGGACGATTTCCGACATGTCAGTCCACAGGGAGTCAAAGCCTTCACCCGCAAAGACGCCGCCATAACCAGCGCCGGAAACCGGAATCTTGCCCGTTTCCGCCTGGTACCAGGTGGTGCCGATGATCTCCGGAGTGTAGTAATCATCGCCCAAGCGGCGGTACTGGGGGTTTAAGGCCTTGAAGACCAGCTCCCGGGGGCAGTCCTGGACACAGCGGTAGCAGCTCCGGCACATCTCGTCGATGGTGTCCACAAACTGCCGCCGGTCGAAATCCCGTTTCTTGTAGGCGTCCACCGGGCAGACCTGCTTGACGCAGCGCTCGCACCGCAAGCACCCTTCGTTCCAATCAATGATCGTGGTCTTGGCCAGGGGCGTGAAGCGGGGCGGCACCCGGCGCACGGGTATATGATATTTAGCTGGCACTAGTTCCTCCGATAAGATTATGGGGAAAAAGGCGAAAGGGTAAACGGGTAAAAATGAGTAAGTATCCTACCTTTTGCCTGGTTGACGTCTTTCCTTCTTCAAATCCTCAATTTAAGATAGGGAAGGTTTTCCTTTTTACCCCTGCTTTTTTAGGGGACTGGGTCCCAGGGCCTCGGCCTTCGCCTTGATGTCGGCTACCGCCGCGGCCAAGCCCGGGGCATCCCCGAGGACCACAACTGAGCGCCCCACCCGGCCGGCTTCCAGGCCAATCTCTTCCAGGTAACGCTGGGTGTAGGCGATGCGGGTTCCCAGGCGGTGGCTGCCCTCGTTGTAGCGGCAGAGGTCTTCAGCGCAGCCGATGACCCATACCAGGTCCGCGGGGGCGGCCAGGGTCCGGAGGAGTTGAAAAGCCTCGATCTTGCTGCTGCAGGGTTCGAGAAGGATCTGAAGACGGATATTTTCCTGGCCCCATTGGGTCCTTAAGAAATCCGGGTTCGGGACGGCTTGTTGACAGGCGTAAATCACCACTTCCGTTGCCATAGCTGCGAGGCCTCGAAAAGGCCGGCTGAGGCCCTCCCTGGGAAGGTGCAGCCAGGACAGGGCCCCGCGGCCTTTAAACAAAATTTAACCTAAATTTTATATTATCCCATTCGGCTCTGATCCTTGCAACAAATTAAGGCTATGCTCACAAGGATCACGTTGGTGTTTATTCTGCTGCCTAAGTTTTGCCGGGATGCTTCCGCTCGTCGATGTCTCCGGGATACATCACCGCCTCGTGACCCCGCTCCCGGGTGCGGATGCGGATGGCCTCCTCCACCGGGTACACGAAGATGAGCCCATCCCCGGTTTCGCCGGTGGAAGCGGCATCGAGAATGGTTTCGATGGTCTCATCCAAGTTGTGCTCGCTCAAAATGATGTTGAGCTGAATCTTGGTGAGCATATCCACCTGGTAGGAGCCGGAGCGGCCCACCAGGGTAATGCCGCCCTGGCGGCCGTGACCGCGGATTTCAAAGACGTTCAGGCCCACGATGCCGATCTCCCGCAGAGCCTCTTTGACGTCGATGAGCTTGTCTTCCCGAATGATGGCTTCAATTTTTTTCAGCATGGCAATTATCCCAAAGAGGAGTAGGCGCGTTCCCCGTGGGCGCTGATATCCAGGCCCACCTCTTCTTCCATGGTCGTCACCCTGATCCCGATGCTCAGCTCCAGCACCTTGGCGATCACGTAGGTGACACCGAAGGTGAAGACCATGGTTACCACCACGGCCAGGAACTGAATACCCAACTGCTTGGGGTTGCCGTAAAACAGGCCGTTGGCCCCGGCGCTG
Source organism: Desulfobacca acetoxidans (assembly GCA_022736495.1). The sequence goes on along the minus strand of DZCR01000047.1, from coordinate 18,242 downwards.
TTGAGCTCCACCGTGGCAAACAGCCCGGTGGCGATCATGCCCCAGGTGCTGGCCATGCCGTGGCAGGCCCAAACGTCCATGGATTCGTCCAGGTTGCGGTTCTGCCGGAAGCGGATGGCGTAATAGCAGATGACCGCGGCCACCGCGCCGATGAGCATGGCCGCCAGGGGAGAGACGAAGCCCGAGGCCGGGGTCACTGCGGCCAGGCCCACTACCATGCCGGTGGCGATCCCCAAGGTGCTGGGGCGGCCGTCCAGCCAGCCCAGGACCATCCAGACCAGGCCCGCGGCGGCCGCGGAGGTGTTGGTGGTGATCAGGGCGTTGACCGCCACCCCGTTGGCCGCCAGGGCACTGCCCGCGTTGAATCCGAACCAGCCTACCCACAAAAGGCCCGCCCCCAGGACAGTGAGGGGGATGTTATGGGGTTCCATGGGGATTTTGCCAAAGCCCTTGCGGGGGCCGATGACCATGGCGAAGGCCAGGGCCGAATAACCCGCCGCAATGTGCACCACGGTGCCCCCGGCGAAATCCAGCGTGCCCAGGACGGCCAGCCAGCCACCTTTGCCCCAAACCCAGTGGGCCAGAGGATCATATACCAGAGTCATCCAGATGAGGCTGAAGATCAGAAAGGATTTGAATCGCACCCGTTCCACGAACGCCCCGGTGATCAGGGCCGGGGTGATCACCGCAAACATCATCTGGAAGGACGCGAAGAGCCCGTGGGGAATGGTCTTGGCATAGTCCGGGTTGGGGATAGCCCCTACGCCGTTAAAGCCCAAAAAGTTTAATCCCCCGATCAACCCGCCGATGTCCATGCCAAAGGCCAGGGAGTAGCCGTACAGGACCCACTGGACCCCGGCCAGGGCCATGAAGATATAGCTCATGGTCAAGGTGGAAAGCAGGTTTTTCCGGCGCACCATCCCTCCGTAAAAGAGGGCCAGGGCCGGGGTCATCAGCAGGACCAAAGAGCAGCACACCAAAAGCCAGGCGGTGTCGCCAGAGTTAAGGGCCCCCTCCATGCCAGTACTCCTTTCAAGGTTGCGGGTGCTGTCTACCAAGGCAGCGCTTTTGTGGACCTGCTAAAAAAGCGCATAAAAAGGCCGGGGGGAGGAGGAAACCCCCTCCCCACAGCCATACCGGATGAGCGGCGCGATTTGCAGCCCCATCCGGGCAGTGAAACGGCGCTTACAGGATCGGAAGATAACGCTCGATCTCGAAGTTGCTCACGTGCATCCGATACGCATCCCACTCGATCTTTTTGTTTTCCAGGAACTTGGTGAAGATATGATCGCCTAAGGCTTCCTTGACCACGGCGCTCTTTTCCACTTCCTGGATGGCCTCGTAAAGGCTGCCGGGCAATTCCTGGATCCCCATGTTCCGGCGTTCAGATTCCGACAGATGGTAGATGTCCACTTCCACCGGGTCAGGCAGCTTGTAGTTATTCTCGACACCCTTGAGGCCGGCGGCCAGCATCACCGCAAAGGCCAAATAAGGGTTGCAGGCTGGGTCGGGGGCGCGATATTCGCACCGGGTGGCGGCTTCTTTGCCGGGTTTATACATGGGCACCCTTACTAAGGCGGAACGGTTGCGCCGGGACCAGGCGACGTACACCGGCGCTTCGTAGCCGGGTACCAGGCGCTTATAGGAATTGACCCACTGACTGCAGATGCCGGTAATCTCCCGGGCGTGTTTCAAGAGGCCGGCGATATAGCTCTTGCCGATGGCGGAGAGGTGATATTGATCATTGGCGTCGTGAAAGGCGTTTTTGCTGCCGCTGAACAGGGACTGATGGGTGTGCATGCCGCTGCCGTTTATGCCGAAGATGGGCTTCGGCATAAACGTGGCATAGACCCCGTTGATCATGGCGACGGCTTTCACGGTAGCTTTCATGGTCATAGTCTTGTCGGCCATGTGCATGGCTTCGTCGTAGCGCATATCGATTTCGTGCTGGGAGTCGGCCACTTCGTGGTGACTATACTCGATGCGCACCCCCATGCTCTCCAGGGCAAAAATGGTGTGACGTCTGAGGTCGTTGCCGACATCCAGAGGCGGGGAATCGAAATAGCCGCCCTGGTCCAGGACTTCGGTGCAGGTGTTGTTGGCGAAATAAAAGAACTCCAGTTCCGGTCCCAGATAACTGGTGTAGCCTTTCTCCGCGGCCTTGGCCAGCATGCGTTTCAAGACGTAGCGCGGGTCACCCGCGTAAGGGGTGCCGTCAGGCTGCATGATATCGCAGAACATCCGGGCCACGGGTTTCTCATCGGGGCGCCAGGGCAGGATCTGGAAGGTGGAGGGGTCGGGCTTGGCGATCATGTCGCTTTCTTCAATGCGGGAAAATCCCTCAATGGAGGAGCCGTCAAACCCCATACCCTCGGACATAGCCTCTTCCAACTCGGAAGGGCGGATGGAAAAGCTTTTTAACACTCCCAGGATGTCGGTAAACCAGATCTGGATAAAGCTTACTTCTTTATCCCGGACAACTTTGAAAACATCCTCTGCGGTTTGGCAGGTTTGGCAGTGCACGGTCTTCCTCCTGAACAGTAATTTAGATTACTTCAAGCAACTATTGTACCAAATCAGATATTAAGTAATATCAAAAACTTAAATGTCAAGGTATTTACATTTTTGTTAATATATTGAAAAGTTTGCCGACAAGATTGTTAAACTCGCGGCAACGGTCTTGACTTTAAGGCAAGCGCAACGCGATTAGGGTTAAGTGGGCTGGGGAATACTTAAATACCGGGGATGGGCTGGGACAGACACAAGCTGGGGAGGACCTGCGCGACCGCCCTCTGATTGGGCCGACACTCAGGTTGCAATAAGAAAACCATATAGAATGCCTATTATTTTAATTGAAGTGCCGTATACATAGCAGTTATCTATCCGCAGACCAGTTGTCCTGCCGGAACAGAATGTCACCTCTCCCTCCCTAAGATTTCCGATGACCTGCTATTTGTTTCATTCGCGTGTAAAGATTTCTTCCCTAATACCTGCCAGATAGCCTTTAGTTTTCCGGTTTATAAGAGTACCCCCTATGATGGTTGCTTCGTAGGTGTCGCCGCCGAGGGGCCATTGGTAATCAAGAATTAATTTATTCCCTTCTTGGCGCTTCGCCAATATAGGGAATGTTAATCGTGTAGTGTGACTATTTTGACCACCTTGAACCTCAATTATCAGGGTTAACTCATTTATCTCACTTAACTTATCTCCCCGAATCAATATCACTTGTGCCAAGTTGCAGCCCCTATAGACATATTTCCCCCCCGGGTTTGTATCATTGTAGAGGTCTTCGGCGCTCTGGGCCTGTCCGGTGGACGTGGCCGCCAACACCAGCATGAAGGCCGCCATCAATGCAATACTTAGAGTTTTCATGTGTTGCTCCTCCTTAAACGTGCAGCGGGTGACTGGGTTTACTGTTGGCTGTTATGCTCCAGAACGCTCCTATGCGTTGCCGTATCGCCCACATATCTTCCTTTTTCCGGCATGTTAGCACAAAATCCATCAAAAACCGAGATTATGCGGCAACCTTGGCCACCGCGGTCAAAAAATGGTTTTAGTATCTCTATATCCGAAGGAAATCCCGCAAAGTTTCTGTTTTTAAAGCCGAATACTCGCAGCGACGTCATGATAGGACAAATTTCCCTGAAAGTTAATTTTCCCGAAATCTTGAGCATACCTAATCATCATAACCCACTAGCAGCAATTATCATTTGCGGCTGGCAATTAGAGAGATGATCTAGTGATCGCAGAGAGGGTGGGATAGGGGGGAAAGGGTCGTTGGGTGGTCAGGGGATGGTCTGACTTTTAAGCCCTGGCTTCCGAGCCCTCTGCCGGGGGGAGGCGCCGGGCCTGGACCTGTTTGGCCCGGCGTTCGTCGGCGGAGAGCACGGAGAGTTCCAGGTTCTGGATCTCCACCCGGTCGCTGACCTGGGGCACGCGGCCCAGAAGATGGATCAAGAGGCCCCCCACGGATTCGAACTTGCCTTCCGGACGTTCCAGGTCGAAGTGGTCCAGCAATTCTTCCACGTCCAGGCGGGCGTCCACCAGGACGGAGCCGTCTTCCTGGGGAATGAGACGGGGTTCCTGGCGGTCGTACTCGTCGTAAATTTCGCCGACGATTTCTTCCAGGATGTCTTCCAGGGTGATGAGGCCGGCGGTGCCGCCGTACTCGTCGATAACGATGGCGATCTGGGTTTTACGCTCGACGAGATCGCGCAGGAGGTCGCTGATTTTCTTGCTTTCAGGAATGAAATAAGCGGGGCGGAGCACCCGGTCCAGGTCCCAGGTATCCTCGGGGGTTTGCCAGAAGACCAGCAGGTCCTTGGCCAGCAGGATGCCCTTGATGTGGTCGATATCGCCTACGAACACGGGGAAGCGGGAGTGGCCGCATTCCCGGACCAAGGCGATGATCTGGTGGAGCGGCGTGTGCCGCTCCACCCCGACCATCTCCAGGCGGGGCACCATGATTTCGCGCACGAGGGTATCTCTGAACTCAAAGATACTCTCGATGAGTTCCCCTTCCTGGCGGGTGATGAGACCTCGTTCCTCACCCTCATCGATGATATGCTGGATTTCACGCTCCAGATCTTCCGGTTGCGTGATAATCCTCCGGGAGAATAGCTGCCGGAAACGCTTGAGGAAGCTGGGCTGAGGACTATCGGCCTCTTCCATGCGTCTCAGCCTCGCATCTGATCCCGCTCCTGGCGCATAAAGTGTTCGACGCTCCTGACTTCCCGGGGAAATTCCAGACCCCGGTCTAACACGTTGATTTCGTGGCGTTCGACCCCGAACAATTCGGTGACATAATCCACCGCCTGCTGGTATTCGAAGTTTTTGCAGGAGAAAACATCCAGGCTGAGGTAGCCGCGCTCAGGAAAGGTGTGAATGCTGATATGACTTTCAGCGATGAGCACAAACCCGGAAACGCCCCAGTCATCCGGCACTTTACCGTGATATTTGAAGACATAAGGGGGCATGATCTTGGTCATGTGGATCAAATCCGGGCAGGTATCCAGGAACTGGTAAATGGCGTCCAGGTTCGTCAGCCGCTCATAACTGCATCCATAGCCATCCAGGGTCAGATGCAGTCCAAAGCCAACTTCCGGTTTTTTCAATAGTCCGTCCTCCTCGCACCCAAGATATAAGGGTCACCGGGGAATACCCGGTAGGCAAACCGTGCGCTGATGCCAGCGCGGCCCCGGAATGTACCATTCCGGCGAGCGTAAGGTAGTGGGCCCGCGCACTGGTTCGGAGAGCACGAGGAAGGGAGCTTAGCGCCCCAGATTTTTTGCCCCGAAAACCTTGTTAACCCCTTTCCCTCACTACAAAAGGGGTTACTCGCATATGCCCATCCCTTAAGCAAGAATTTATTCGGTAAATATAACCTCGAACTAAACGGCGGTCAAGTAATTTTAATAAAGGTGGTGAGCCATATTTCAGCAAAGGGATAATTCTGCCAATTACTATTGACGCTTAACGAATAATTGGTAAATTTAAAAGGTTATTAAGATTGGAGGAGGAACCGCCAGGTGGCCATTATTGCCCCTTTCCGGGGGCTGCATTATAATTCTGCCAAAGTGCCCAATGTTACGGAAGTGGTCACGCCGCCGTATGATGTAATCCGACCGGCGGAGCGGGAGCTCTATGCCGCCCGAAATCCTTATAATATGGTGCACCTGATCCTGCCCCAGGCCTTGCCCGGGGATGACCGCCTGCAAAATCGCTATACCCGGACGGGGGCGCTTTTCCGGCAATGGGAAAAAGACGAGGTGCTGGTGCGGGACGAGGCCCCGGCGCTCTATTACTGGGAGACGGATTTTCAGCATGGCGGCCGCACCTTAACCCGGGCCGGGTTGGCTGCCTTGGTGCGGCTGGAGCCCTTGAGCGGCGGCGGCATCCGTCCGCACGAGCAGACTTTTTCTGCGGCCAAGGCCGACCGCCTGGAAGTGATTAAGGCCGCCCAGGCCAACTTCTCTCCCATCTTTACCCTCTTTCCCGACCCCGCCGCCCGGGTGTTGAGCCTGCTGAAGGGGAGCTTGCCTGACACCCCCCTGATGGCCTTTGAAGACACTCTGGGCTACTTGCAGCGACTCTACCCGGTCACCGACCCGGATACGGTTCTGGCTGCGCACCGGGCGGTGCGGGAGATGACCCTGTATATCGCCGACGGCCACCACCGCTATGAGACCTCACTGAACTATCAGAAGTTGATGAAACAGCGCTATCCCCAGGCCTCGCCCGAGGCGCCGTTCAATTATATCCTCATGTACCTGTCCAACATGTTCGACCCGGACCTGGTCATCCTCATGGCCCACCGCCTGTTGGGGGGCCCGCGCCTGAAAAATCTGGAAGAATCCTGGGTTATGGGGCGCCTGAAAGAATATTTCGAGATCGTCTCGCTGCCGGCGGCCCACGAATTCGGCGAAGCCTATGACGAATTTCTCCAGCAAACCCTGGCGGAGGTCCCGGCCGGGGAGAGCGCCTTCATCGTGCTGGGGTTTGGGCGGAAGGCCTGGCGCCTGGTTATGCGTCCGGGCGTCCGCCAAAGCGTGCTGGCCCGGCAGATGCACCCGGCCCTGGCCCAACTGGATGTGGCGGTCTTAAACTATCTGATTTTTGAAAAGGTACTGGGGCTTGACGCCCAGGCCCAGGATGACCAGGAAACCTGCAAGTATGCCAGCAAGATCAGCGAAGCCGTGAATGCTGTGACCAAAGGAGAGGCTCGTCTGGCGTTTTTGCTGAACCCCACCCGCATCGAGCAGGTGCAGGAGGTGGCGTCGGCTGGCCTCATCATGCCGCGCAAATCCACCTACTTCTATCCCAAGGTGATGTCCGGCCTGATCTTAAGCCCGATCAACCCGCAAGAAGAGATCATTATCCCGGGTTAGCCGCCAGCGGGATGACGGTTCCGGGGAAATATGCGGGCGGGGCTTGCACCCAAGCTCTTTTGATAGTAAAGTTATGTAGTGCTTTCTTAAGGAGACTTCCTCATGAAAGGCCAAGAAAGGGGCAGTCAGGCGCGTATCTTGGTGGTGGATCAGGAGGAATGGTGCCGCGCGTTTTTATCTTCGGTGATTAAACTCCTGGGTTTTGAGGAATTCACCCTGGTCAACACGGTGGCCGAGGCCATGGCCGCCCTGGATGAAAACCCCTTTGACCTGGTCATTACCGACCAGCGCCAGCCCGATTACCAACGGCTTCTGGAAAACGCCCGCCTCCGCCATCCCGGCATTCGCTTCATCCTCATGCTGCATCAACGGTCCCAGTCTCAACAGATGGTTTACCTGGAGCAGGTGGATATCGTCTATAAACCCCTGAGCCTGGATGAAATTTCCCGTAAAATCCTGCACGCCATCCATCAGAAACAGTTGCGCCACGCGGAAGAAGAACTCAAGCGGATGAAACAGGAAGCGTTACGGATGTTTTTGGGATAGGTGGGACAGGGTAATAAGCAGTTATTTCAGACCAAATTAGCAACGAAACGATAATTTTCTCGTAGGGGTGGGCCAGGTGTCCGCCCTTTTCTTTTGGTGGCACAGGGGTCTCGCCGGGGGGATTGACGGCTACCGAATTACCGGCGCTGGGCCAGATAGATCTCCAGCCGGCTTAAGCCTTCCTGTAAATTTTCCAGGGAGTTGGCATAGGAGAAGCGCAGAAAGCCTTCGCCGCCGGGGCCGAAATCGATGCCCGGGGCGACCCCGACTTTGGCCTTTTCCAGGATATCGAAGGCCAGGGCGTAGGAGTCGGCCGAGAGGTGGCGGGCATTGACGAACACATAAAAAGCCCCGGTGGGGGGAACGGGGATCTTAAATCCCAATTTGGCCAGGCCCGCCAGCAGGAAGCGGCGTCGGGTATCGTAGGCGGCCCGCATGGCCTCGATCTCGTCTCCGGCCTGGGTCAGGGCCGCAATCCCGGCCCTTTGGACAAAGGGGTTGGCCGAAATAAAAAAATTCTGCATCAATTTTTGCAAGGGGCGGATGAAATCCGGCGGCGCCAACAGGTATCCCAAGCGCCAGCCGGTCATGGCGTAGACCTTGGAGAAGCCGTTGATGACAAAGGCCCGGTCGGTGAACTCCAGGATGGAGTGCTCTTTGCCTTCGTACACCAAGCCGTGGTAAATCTCGTCGGAAATGACGATGGGACCCAACTCCGCCAGGCGGGCCAGGTTGGCGGCGCTCATCAGGGTGCCGGTGGGGTTGCCGGGGGAGTTGACCAGGACCGCCTTGGTGCGGGGCGTGAGGTATGGGCCCAACTCCGCCGGGTTCAATTGGAAGCCGTCTTCTTCACGCACCGGAACATAGCGGGGCGTCGCATCCACCAACTTGAGGATGTTGGGGTAGCAGGCGTAATGCAGGTTGGGGAGCAGCATTTCATCGCCCGGGTCCAACAAGGTCCCAAAGATGAGGATCAGGGCCGGTGAGGTCCCCGACGTGACGATGAACTGCTCAGGCGTGACCCGGACCCGGTACTTCCCCCAGTAATGCTCACACAACGTCTCCCGCAATTCGATGAGCCCCTGGGAGTGGGTGTACTGGGTTTCGCCCGCGGCCATGGCCCGGTAAGCCGCGTCCTTGACCACCGCAGGGGTGTCGTAATCCGGCTCCCCGATTTCCAGGTGGATAACCTGCTCCCCTTGGCGCTCCAATTCCTTGGCTCGCTCCAGGATGTCCATCACCAGAAACGGGGTGATCTCCCGAGCCCGACGGGATGCGGCGCTGCCTGCTTTTTCATTCATCCAAGTTCAGCATACCAGGGGGGCGCCGAGAAAACAAGCGGAAGCACCTCTGGGGCAGGCCCAACTCATGTCGGGCTCTGCCCAGTACGGAACGATGGCGCGCGGTGCGCATTATGCGCAGACACCATAAACTATTCTCTTGACAAGTATACTCATGTATAGTATTTTATGTCCATGAAGACGTTAACCGACCGACAACAGAAAGTCTTGGCCTTTGTGGAAGAGTTCTGCTCCCGCCAAGGGTATCCGCCCACGGTGCGGGAGGTGGCGGCCGCCTTCGGCATCCAGCCCCGGGCCGCCGTGGACCATCTGGCGGCCTTGAGGCGCAAGGGCTACCTGCACCGGGAGCCGGGGGTGTCCCGGGGGCTGACTCTGGCGCTTAAGAGCGTGGGGCCGGTGGTGGAAGTGCCGGTGCTGGGCCGCATTGCCGCGGGGCAGCCGCTTTTGGCCAGCGAGAACGTGGAAGAGACCCTGCCCCTGCCCAGTTCCTGGGTGCAAGGCGAGGAGGTCTTTCTCCTGAAGGTCACCGGGGAGAGTATGGCGCCGGTGATCATGCCCGAGGATTTGGTGATGGTCCGGGCCCAGGCCCGGGTGGCCCGGGGAGAGATCGCGGTGGTGCTGGTGGACGACGAGGCTACTCTGAAACGGGTGTACGAGGAGGCCGGGGGCCTGGTCCTCAAGGGCGACAACCCTGATTTCACCCCGCTGCGCTTTTCGGCGGAGGAGGCTGTGGACGTGCAGATCCTGGGCAAGGTGGTGGGCGTGTACCGCAACCTGGAGAGCAAAAGACACGGATGAGCGCCTTGAGCCGCTACTTGGCGCCCCTGAAGCCGGGCCGGGGGGTCTTGCTCTGGGGAGAGCACCTGAGGCGCCTGGCCGCAGCCGCGGCCGTCTGGGGAGTGGCCCAGAAGGCTCCGGTCTGGGTAGTGGACGCAGCCAACCGCTTCGATCCCTACGGGTTGGTCCGGGAGGCGGCCCGCCGCAAGCTTCCGGCCAGAGAGGCGCTTTTGCAAGTGCGGGTGGCCCGGGCCTTCACGTCCCACCAACTGGTGCGCCTGCTCCAGGAGACTTTCCCGGCGAAGCTTGCAACCGGCAGCCTGGTGCTGGTCCTGGGACCGGTGAGCCTGTTCTACGATGAACAGGTGCCTTTGCGGGAACGCCGCCGCCTCTTCCAAGACCTGGTGACGCATCTGAGCCGGATTAAGGGCCAGTCGGCGCTTTTACTGCTGCAACCGCGGCTGCCCCAGGCGGCCCACAACCAACACTTCGGCCGGCTGCTCGCCCCGGTGATTGACTACTTTGTGGAGGTGGAACCCCAGGAGGACCAGCGGGGAACCCGCCGGCTAGTGGAAAGCGGGCCGGCTTCCTTTGAGCAAGTCAAAGAGCACGCCCCACGCGGCCTCTTTCTAGCCCGCCAGAGGAGAGTTTAACATGGACGCCTTGTTACCCGCATACCAGGAATTGACTCCCGGTCCGAAATTTACGGCTCGCTTGAAACAATGGAGCCAGGCCCTTACCATCCCGGAGGACGCCGGGACCTTTCTCCTGGAACTCGTGAAATTCCTGGGAATCATGGCCCTGATCCTGGTAAGCGCCTTGATCCTGCTGATGGCGGGGTAGAAGATAGCAGTGAGCGATTAGCAGTTAGAAAATAATGACTACTGATCGCTCACAACTGAGCCTCTTGCAAAATTGGCAGCCGCAGGCTTTAGCCTGCGCCGGCACAGGCTGGAAAGCCTATGCCACCGGCAAGTTATTTAAGCAGTACGAAAAAATTGCAGCCTCAAAAAGAATTTTGCACGAGGCTCAACTAACAACGTAATTATGGGACGCACGGTTTTACCCTACAGTCAGGTGTGGGAAGAGGAGCGCAGTCGTTGGCTCAAGTTCCGCCGGGCTTTGCGCAAAGAGGACCAGGTCCACCTGGACCGGCTCTTTGAACTGGCCCGCCTGCACCTCCAGGCCGGCGTGTACGCCTCCAACCCCTGGCCCCTGGAATCCATGCTGCTGTCCATGCTCCTGGAACACCAGAAGGCCATGAGCGTCTTAGAGAGGCGTCTGCAAAGCCTGGAAGAGTCAGAAAGCGGCGTCAAGACGTAGGGAAGATCCGCCGGGTCGCCCCTACAGCTTCCTCTTCCCCAAACTACTTTCCCCCATCCCATGAAAACCTTTGGCTGGCTTTTCGATCTCTATCCGTCAGGCGACCGCGTGGTGTTGTGGTTCATCACCGCGGCAGGGGAGCGGTTGCGGCTGGAGGATGATTTTCCCTATTGCCTCTATCTGGGCGGGCCTTTGGCGCGGCTTCGGTCTCTGGCCCGGGGGTTGGGGCGGCGAGGCTGGCTGCGCCGGGCTTACCCGTCCCGGGGCCAGGATCTGTGGAGTGGCCGGGAGATTCCGGTGGTGGCGCTGGAGGTCAAGGCTTATGGGTTTCTGCCCCGATTGAGAAAGTATCTGGGGGGCTTGGATGGCGAGGTGGCCTGCTACAACTGCGACCTTGATATCGCGGCATACTATCTCTATGCCCGGCGCTATTGGCCCTGCGCCTGGTATGAGGTGGAGGCCAAAGACGGGCGCGTGCTCCACCTGGAGGCCCAAGAGGACCCTTTTGCGGTGGAGTTTGGCGTGCCGCCCCTGGCCACTCTTACCCTGGGCCTCACCCGGGACCCGCTCATTCCTTTGGGCGCGGGAAACGGCCTGGCGGTGGGGTGGGAGGGCCGCACCCTGGAACTGGAAGCGCCGGATAGACCCGGGCTGGTGCGGGAGCTGGCCCATTGGCTGAAGCGGGCCGACCCGGACCTGGTGTTAAGCGACTGGGGCGACGAAGAGATCATCCCCATTCTCAGCCGTTGGAGCCGGGAGTATAAGGAGCCGCTGCCCCTGGACCGGGAAGCGCGGCCGGCCCCCCGGCGGTTTAGCGGCGGCCGCAGCTACTTTTCCTACGGCCGTATCGTCTATCAGGGATCGTCGGCCCCCTTTTACGGCCGCTGGCACCTGGACCGGCGCAACTCTTTCTATTACCGGGAGTCGGGACTGAACGGACTGATCCAGATCGCCCGCATCGGCCAGGTGCCCCTGCAACAGGCAGCCCGCTCCAGCCCGGGGACGCTCATCACCTCCATGCAACTGGCCCGGGCCGTGGCGGACCGCATCCTTATTCCCTGGCGCAAGGCCGAACCCGAACACTTCAAAACCGCGGGGGAACTGCTCACCACCGACAAGGGCGGCCTGACCTTTATGCCGCCGCCGGGCCTGCACACCCAGGTGGCGGAAGTGGACTTCGCCTCCATGTACCCTACTATTATGACGATTCATAATATTTCGCCGGAGACGGTCAACTGCAACTGTTGCGCCGATAGCGCAACAGCGCAGAATAATGTAGGGGAGGGGGCTAAGGTCGGAAGCCCTTACCCCCTCCCCTACAACCCCTCCCCCAATCCCTTAAGAGGTCATAAAGGGGGGGAAGGGGGGCGTGGGGGGAGGGCAGGGACATGCCGTCCCTGGCCCTCCCCCCACATGGTCGTGCCGGAGGCCGGTTACCACCTTTGTCATAAACGCGAAGGCCTGGTACCCCGGACGCTCAGGCCCATTCTGAAGCTCAGGGAGCGCCTCAAGGCCCGGGCCAAGGAGGTGCCGGCGGCAGAGGCAGCGCCGTACAAGGAACGGCAGACCGCGCTGAAATGGATGCTGGTCACTTGTTTCGGCTATTTAGGGTACAAGAACGCCCGGTTCGGGCAGATCGAGGCCCACGAGGCGGTGACTGCGTATGGCCGGGACAAGCTGCTCGCCGCCAAAGAGATTTTTGAGGACGCCGGGTTTACGGTGCTTCACGGTCTCACGGATTGTCTCTGGGTGCAGAAACCGGGGTCTGGTTTTTGTAGGGGCGGACCTGCGTGTCCGTCCTCGCCAGGGGGCATAACTCCATTGGAACTGGGAATTCTGTGCGCCAGGGTCTCCGCGGTCACCGGCGTCAAGCTGGCCCTGGAGGGGGTGTACCGCTGGATCTATTTTATGGCTTCCAAGCAAGACCCGCAGCGGCCGGTGGCCACCCGCTACTTCGGGGTCTTTGAGGACGGGGCGCTGAAGGTGCGGGGGCTGGCTTGCCGACGGCGGGATACCCCGCCCTTCGTGCGCCGGGCCCAGGAGGCCATGTTACAAAAACTGGCCGAGGCCGCGGCGCCCGGGGAACTGGCGGCGCTGAGGCCGGAGTTGGAAGAGATGGCCGAGGGCTTCCGGCAGCGCCTCCGGGAAGGCGGGATTAACCCTCAGGCCCTGGTCATTACCCGGGTGCTGTCCCAAAAGGTGGAAGAATACAAGGTGGACACGCCCACTTCCCTGGCGGCCCGGCAGCTGGAACAGGCCGGCATCCACATCCAGCCGGGGGAGAAGGTGCGCTATGTGCATAGGGAGGGTAAACGCGGCCCCAAGGAGTGCCGCGTCCAGGCCGCGCCGTTTTTGGACACGTTGGATGGCTATGACACCAAGCTCTATCTGGAGTTGCTGGAACGGGCGGTGGAGGAGGTGATGCTCCCTTTAAGGGGCCTAGAGTAGGTTTGTCGGTTGAGGCGAATAGACAGGCGTGTTCTTAATTTTGTTCCTTGTTTATCTTTAACAAAGCACCGGCGCGGCGTCTGTGTCACCAAAGCAAAAAAGGCGGGTTTTAAACCCGCCCCTACACGTTTGCTGCGATGGAATACTGGTCCTTAGATTTCCAGCCAGGAATCGGAGAACAAGACCTGGCCCATGATGACCCGGGCGGTCTTGGCGTAGTTCTGCAAGGTTTTGGACATGGAGGGGATATCCACGGATTTGCCTTCCATGATATCGGAAACAATTTTCACGGCTTCGGGCATTTTGCCGTTAACCACGTCGGTCAGCTCCTGGTCGAAGGCGTCCACGATGGCGGAGACCATGCCTTTTTGCTGGAGCATGATAACGTAAGTGCGATTGATGATGGGCCGCAGCTCATCCGGTACGCCGTTGGAGCAGTTGGACAAGCCGCAGGTGGACTTGGATCCCGGCGCCATATCCTGGAGCATCGCCATGTACTCCAGGGTGGCGATGAGCTGGTTTTGCTGGATGTTCAGCGGCGCAATGATGGGATCGAACCAGATGCGTTCGTTCTCGATATCGTATTCCGCCGCCTTCGCCAGGATTTCAGCGGTGAGCATGCCGCGTTCGTGTTCGTCCCGGGGCATGCCTTCGGGGCCCCACATCAGGCCGATCATATCGGCATCGTACTTCTTCACCAGGGGCATCATACCGTCCATGCGCTCGGGCCGGGCCATGATGGAGTTGATCAGGGCCTTACCTTTATGGACCTTGAGACCGGCTTCCATGGCGGCGATGTTGGAGGTGTCCAGGGCCAGGGGGATATTGGGCACCACTGCCTGGATGGTCTTGACGATCCACTCCATCAATTCTTCGCCGCCTTTGCGGGCCGGGCCGATGTTAACATCGATAAAATCCACCCCGGCCTCGGCCTCTTTCAGGGCCACCTCCTGGAGTGGTTTGGGGTTGCGCTCCTTCATCGCTTGACCATAAACTTTGGTCACCACGTTCAGGTTTTCGCCGATTCGGTAAAATTTACTCATCAGGTGACCCCCTTCTTGACGGTGTTGTCGGTGGGGAAGAAAGCCACCGGGGCTCTCTTCCCGTATATATGAAGAGCTCCCTCTACAGGGTTTTCAGCAAGGCTGGGATGTGGGAGGCTTCCCGAGGCCCGATGAGCACCTTCCAATCGGGCAGTTCTTCTTCCAGGTCACCGCTGATGCCCGCAGCATAGCCGGGGATGATGAGGGTGCGGGTTTTGGTCTTATCGGCAATGCCGGACTTTTTCACGAACATGGCCACCGTGTCGCCGGAGAATTTTCCCGCGGCCCAGGCGGTCATCACCGACAGGCCCTCGGTGTCTTGAATGAGCAGCCAGGTGGGAATCTTGCTGCCCTCGATTTCGCCGGACACGATGAAGTAGGTGAGGGCGAAGTTGGTGGTAACAGCCACCGGGGAATCTGGACCGGGGTTGTTGATTTCGTAGATGCCCGGGGAGATGATCATGGGCTTCTGCGGGTCGGTGTAGATGTTGAGGCGCTCCAGCAGCAGCGGGAAGATCCCGTCGGCGGACACGTCGTTGACCACCACGATGCCGCCGTATTTGGCGATAAAGACCGCCGCGTAGAGCTTTTCCATCATAGGATCGTCGGTCATCTGGGCCGGGACAGTGATGGTGGGAAAGCCGAAGGGCCGGAACTTAGGCACCAGGGCGGCTCGGCGCAGGACTATCTGATCCTGTAAGGCCTGCTTCAGAGCGCGGCTGCCGGTGTCGATGATCAGGTCTTTGAGGCCCATGCCGGTGAGCTTGGTGGTAAGTTCGGCCAGAGAGTCATAGCCCTCGCCCTTGACTACCAGAGGGAGCCCCATCTCTTTAGCCAGGGCGCCCATGGCGTCAACGTTGGCCGCAGTGGCAGTCCCGAGGGTGGGTTTGCGGTCTTTCACCGCTTCGGCACCGGCCTTGACGACGTCGGCTTTATCGCTGCACAGCAGAATGGCGGCATCGGTCTTATCCGCGACTTTTTTGGCCAGGGCGGCAAATTTGCCCGCATCCCCATTGGCATCATGGACAACTATCATTTCCGGGCGCAGCAGCAGGCCTACCCGGTCATACTGCAATTTCATGAACTGGGCAAGCTTGGCATCCACTTCCGCATCAGGGGCGACGGTGGTGACCAATCCGGCAATCACGGTGGGGTTGAAGAAGGTTTTTTCGTGACGGAACATCACGGTTTCACCGCCGATTGCCTTCACCCCGTCCTTCATCGGAAATTTAATGGGGCGGATGGGTGGGGCCGAAGCTTCGGCAAGTTTTTCTTTGGCCTCATCGGACACATAAGGACAGGCAGCTAATTCCGCCTTACCGCTGGCCAGGGCCATGGCAAAGGCCAGACACGTAGGAAAGCCGCATTCCTTACAGTTGGTCTTGGGAAGCATTTTAAAAATTTCAATTCCAGTTAATGCCATCGTCTCTCTCCTTATCCATGGCTGGTACCCGGCGGGATGTGCGACCGGTTGGGTCTACCCATCCCGCCGGAGCTTTAAACCGAGAGAGGGTCAGGAGGGGCGCACCTCCAGACCCCCGTTAGGGTTAACCGATAATGGGATCCATCTCCAGAGCCGGGTGTTTCTTTTCCGTCAGGAAGGGTAGGATTTCGTCTTCGGTGACGCCCACGGTCTCATCGGCGATGCGGTCGATGAGATCGGGAATCCCTTCTTCCTTGCCCCGCTGCAGAAGGCGTTCCCGGAGTTCTTCTTTCAGGATTTTGGGTATCCATACTACCCGCTTCAGACCTCCGTCGCCTTTGAGGAACTTCCGCTGGGTGAGGTTATATTTGCTGTGGCCCACAAACCCAGGAGTGACCTGGCCACCACCGATGACGCCAGCGAGGGTGGTGAACTTCATCCCACAGGGAGTTTCACCGGTATAGTCCCGGTTAACCGACATAACGCCATTACACATGGGTAGCACTGCGGCAATGGCCTCGCAGCAGCCGCAGGTGGTCATGGGGTCATAAACCAGGCTGTATAAGTTATAGGAAGCAACCGCTTGCCGGGAAGCCTTGAAGACGAAATCATTGACACCCTGCCAGTTCCCCAGGTTCTCATCCAGGGTTTCGCCCTTCAGGATGGGCTGGTTGGGGCCGGTGGGGTTGATTTCAAAGGAGGCTTTGCAGTCCATCCAGTTATAAGCGCCGCAGAGGCCGGTCCGCTCGGGGCTAACCACGCAGACGTGGTTGGGGGCGAAGGACTGGCACAGGGTGCAGGAGTAGTAGGTCTCAGTGGTTTCGTCCCGCATGTTTTCGACCCGGGCGTCACGCTCTTGATAGATTTTCCGGGCTTTAGCGGTGATTTCATCCACTTTGGCTTTGTCAGTGTAAATCTTGATCTGACATTTGTCGAAGATGGCGCCGAAGTCCTGATGGAACTTGGCATGCAGGATGGTGCCGATGTGTTTCAGGGTGAAGCCCTTTTCCACCGCAGCTTTGCCGATGCGGTACCAGGCGATGTCCCGCTGCCCGATATGCATGACGCCCTGGGCGTAGTTCACCAGATGGTGAATCTGCCGTTCCAGGATGGGCTCGAAATCGGGCTGAAAGGCCCGGCCGGCTACTTCGACCACGATGGCCATGGGGAGGCGCATCGGGATCTTGTCTTGAGGCAGATCCGGCAGATCAAGACCGAAGACTTCCACCTTGCCGTCTTCCACTTCTTCCATGCGTTTGCTGGTGACCAACTCCACCGCCTGGGTCTTGCCGCCGCCACACTCGGCGTAGAGGTCATCCTTGCGGACGCGTTCACCTTCGAACGCTGCGCCGAAGTTCACCGGGATGTCAATCTCGGTGATCGCGACCTTGAGGCCCCGGACTTCGATGGACTTCTGTCCCAACTCCGTCATGGGTACGTTACTGACCACGTGCTCATAGGTGCAGATACCGGTGGGCAGCACCTGGGGGATGTCCTGGTTGGTGATGGTGGGGAAGCCCCAGTTGATACAACCGGCGGCGTTGGCGTACCACTCATCGGAGATTTCGGATACTGCATTAACGAACGCGAAGATACGGTCCTTGTTGTACAGGAGCATTTTTAGGGCCGCACCAGGCTTCATGCCTCCGAAGGCCATGGCGGCCCGGTTGGCGAAGCCCAGAGCGAAGACCGCGCCGGAGATGTCCGGGCTGAAGGGCACGATCCGGGTGGGCCAACCGATCTGTACGCCGCCTTCCAGAAGCTGTTCCGGCACCGAGGTCTTACCGTCGATGGACCGGGCGGCGCAGAAGATGTAGAGGTTCTTTTTCTGATATTCGATGACCAGGTCCACTGCTTCCTGCACCGAGGGGGCGGCGCCAACGATAGCGGCGAACCCCGGGGCGGACCCGTCCACGAACTCGACGCCACGTTTCCGGAAGATGGTGTCATCCGCGGCGCCTAACCAGAAATTAGTGGCTCCTTTAGTGTAAACCTCCTCGCCACCTGCATAGAAGTCAGGGGTTTCCACGTAGCGGATGGCCTCGAAGATTTCCTCGGCGAACAGGGTGGCCAGACCGGCGTCCAGGCCGGGTCCCAAGTAGGGCAGATAGTTATACTCGAGAGGGACCGGCGGCAGCAGGGATTTACAACGCTTCATGACGGGAACCGCGTCTTTCAGCTTCTCGATCTTGGTGCCCATCAGGGAGTAAATAATGGGAAGATAATATGCGGTATTGGGGAAACCGATTTCCTGGTTCTCGCCATATTTCTGGATGGCTTCGTCCAATTTGGCCGCGCACTTGTTAACGATCTTGTGAGCCCCACGGATGGCTGCGGATATGATAATTTTCGACACTGTGACTTCCTCCTTCCTTTTTCGTAAAGGAAATTAGCTGCAAGAAACCGCCCTCCCTGCATGGCAGGGCGGCCCCATTGATTCTTAATGCTCTTCCGCCGCGGCGGCCTCGGCCATTTCCCGGCGCATATCCATGTC
>DZCR01000046.1 GCA_022736495.1 Desulfobacca acetoxidans | reverse complement strand
CCATCTCTCCAAAGATGGTTTAATTTGATAGAGTTAATTAATGACAGCCCATTAGGAACTAATCAGGCGGTGACTCCCATGGGAGCCATTGAGGTGCTGTCTATGGAGATAAAAGATGGTTTCAGCCTGTTGGCTTCAGCCATCTCCGATTTAAAAGTGGATTAATTTTTAACCAGAATCCTCGCCCAGCCCCCGTCCCTCTGGGGAATGATAAGCTCCTTCATCAACTTGGTGGCGGTCAAAAGCGAGAGTCGCATAACCTTCAGGCCCGGGTCTCCGGGCGGCGACTCCACCATCAGGCACTTTGTCCCTTCTTCCTCATGCCGGACACAAATCACTGGGCAGTCCATGATGCCCTTCGTATTTTAATGCTTCCCCAGGTACTCATTGCCCTTGTCGATCACCAGATCATCCTCCAAGCACTTGCCCTTCAACTTTTCAAGATAGATTTTCAGAGCCCCGGCGTCGGCCAGGGGGGAACCAGACCCCTTTCTCGCCGGCTGGGGGCGGGGTAGGCTGGGAATGGAGTTGCGGCGCCACCGGCATCGGCGGCTTGGGTAGGGTCTATGGAGGGCCAGGTAAGCCTGCCAGTATGCCTCCCCGTCGAAACCTCGGGAAGGAAGGGCCGGAATGGCCGGGGACAAGGGCAAGGCAAAACCGGCCGTCTCGGCCTGGGAGGAAATGAGAGGATATGAGACTGACTTTTCAGGAGCAGGCGCACCCGAGCCCACCGGCGCCAGATTGAAGGGGAGATAGCCGGTGTCTCCTCCCGCAACGGCCGGGAGGCCCAGGCCAAGGTATTCGTTGGCAGTGTTCAACGGCACCCCCATGGACCAGAGCTTTTGGGCGCATTCCACCAATTCCTTGCGGTCCTCCTGTAGGGCGGAGATGTTGCTATAGTCGAACTCGCCCCAGAGGCGCCCCCCGTCGATATGTCGGCACAGCTGGTTCCAGAGGACAAACTCAAAGAGAGCCATCTTGGGGAGCAGGGTGTTTTCCCAGAAGAGCTTGCGCTGGGTTTTGGAGGTGGCGAAATTTACGTCATCATAGAGCCCCAGCTCCGGCTTGGGCACCTTGAAGGCCGCCATGATCTCTTCCCGGTTCCACTTGCGCTGCTCCAGAAAATCCATGTCCTTCTGGGAAAGTCCCGTCTGCTTGTAGCTGAGGCCGCCCTCCAGCAAAGCGATGGCGTGGGCCTTGGAGGCTCCCTGGTGCCGGTCCTGCCACTGGGCCCGGACGCGCTGGTATTCTTCGTCGCTGAGGTTCCCGGAAGTCTCCAGCACCCCGCCCGGCTGGGCGGAGTTTTTGAAGAAAGCGGCGTTGTATTTGCCGGCCCACCAGTCCTGCTCTACTCCTGACTTGGCCGCCTGCAGCGGGGCCAGGCCGCGGTAATCGTGGTAGGGATTGAAATACCGGAAGAAGACCACTTCGTGGGGTTGTAGCGGGATCTTCTTGATGCCCTTGCCGTAGACCCAGCCCGAGATCAAGCCGGTTTTGGCGTCCATCACTTCCTTGAACCGTCCCGGATGGCAGACCCAAATCTCCCGGGGAATTTCCCGTTCGCTGTCTCGTTCCACGATAAAAAAAGCCTCACCGGTCAATCCCAGATAGATGAAAGTGGCTTCCAGGAGTTGACTCCCGGACATCATGGGGTTGGGTGCCTCAAACAGGTTCACCAGCGGGTTCGATTCCACGATCTTGGGGTCTTTGCGTGTCCCCGACTTGAAGAGCAGGGGGACACCGCTGATGCTCTGGGCTATGGCGTTGATGCAGGCATAGACCCAGACGTGCTCCCGGTAAGGCTGCCTCAGTTCCTCGCCTGACAGCTGGGTGAGCATGTGGGGGGAAAGGAAAAAGAGCCGGGTAGCCTCGGGGAAATAGGGAACTTCACGCCTTACAGCGCCACCACCCCACAATGCCGCTAACCCCCTCCTGATCAGCCCCAGCAAACCCCGTCCCTTGCGCCGCCAAATTTATTGACCTCATTATCTTGTGTCTTTGGGGAGTTAGGCAATTCCGCTAATTGACCGTCCTTTGGGAGTATTTCGGGAGTGTTTGGTTTAACTGGTCCAAACAACATAAGCCGGGGCTAAAGCCCGGCCCGGAAGGTCACATCGGTGTCTCGGGTTTGCTTTTAGTGAGGGGGTGCGTTGTTAATTATGACGGCGTTGACGTAGGTGTGAACCCAGACGTAATCCTTGTATGGATGAATAAGGCTTCTCCCACGGTTGGGCAATGGGAAGGTGGGGAAAGGAAAAAGGGGCGGTTCGTCTCTGGAAAGATGGGGAGAGCCGGGGCTTTTCTCTCGATCAAGGTGCTTCTGGTCCTAATGAGACGGAAAATCCCAGGCTGATAAGCGCTTGCTCACCCTTCCCCCTACATAATCGTGAGTTTCACTTACACTTACATCATATAGGAGAAGAGAAGCAACTTTTCCTGTAACCTTGCCTTAGTCGTGAACGGAAACCGCAATCAGTGGCGTCGGCCCAGGCGGTTGCGGATGGCCAGGAGAAAGAGGGCAGCCTGGCCGGGTACGAGAAAGTGGGATAGGGCGCTGACAAAATGGCCGCCATGGGTGGAAGGTTTCGGCCATTCCGGCCTCAGCAGGGTAGATACCTCCAGGACGTAGACCACGGCTTCCCCGAAGCTGGTCCAGGAGCCGTCATGGGTCTTTAATCCCAAATGTTGAAGCAAGAAAGCCGATCCCATCACCAACGCGACAAGCCAACCGACAGCTCGCAGGGGACGTTCGCCATAACCGCTCAAAACCCGGTACAGATTATACCAGGAGAAGGGGAACCACCGTTGCCATGGGTTGGCCCTGCGGTGCATTTCCATCTCTCCGTAATGAAAATCCCCCGCCTGTTTTTGATCCCCTTCATGCTCATAATTAAGCTTGAGATAACGGTAAAGCTCTTCTATCTTGGCACAGAGTCTCCCGTAATCCGGCGAATGTTCCCCGGAGGTCAGGCTGATGAGATGTGGCTCTTGTTTTTTGTTCAACAAAATTTCATCATAGACTGCCTGCCGGCCATGAAATGGGTGCCAACTGACATTGTGGAACTGTATCCTTCGCAAATCAGCACCCAGGAAGCTCACCCAAGCCAAAGACAGGTCTTGAAAGCTCAGGTGCCCCTGGGGGCCGAATTCGAGATATTGAAAAGAAGCAGTAAAAGGCAACGCCCCGGAAACGGTAAGGGATTCATTGAGTTGTTGGAAAATAGCGGGGCCGCCGAAGAAAACGCCGCGAAAATCCGCCTCGCCGGCTATTTCCGTTCCCTTGAACTGAACCGGACCGCCAAATTTGGCTTTTTCGAAGAGGGCTTCCTTGCCGAATTTAGCCCAGGAAAAATCAGCCCCTTCGATGTATTCAGCCTCCCGGAAGTCGGCCCAGCCAGCGAATCTGGCCCGGTGGAAGGTAACCGGTTTTTTGAATGTTTGTTTGGTAAAGGAGGTCTGGCCGGGAAAAAAGACCTCTCGAAAGTCGTAGTCCTCTCGCGCCAGTTTATCTTGCAAGGCTAGGTCAAAAGCGCTCTTATCTTTTTCCGGCTTCAGGGAATGGAGTATGCACAAACCCTCGGTATCAAGTTCCCAGGGGGGATTTTCACAATGCACCCCGTCCCAGGAATATTTCATCCAACTCTTGCAGCCGCTCATAATCGATCTGATCCGGTTTTTACTTTGGAAACTCCACGATAAAGGTGGCCCCTGCTCCAGGCTCGCTCCACGCCGACAGGCGTCCGCCCGTTTTTGTAAGCAGGTGCATGGTTACTCCCAGCCCCAGGTGAGTACTCTCAGCCCCTTTATCTTTAGGTATCAAAATACGCTGTTGGAGTTTCTCCACCTCCAGACCCGGGCCGTTGTCCTGAACCTCCACCCTCACCCGATTATGGGATTCCAAAATTTGTATTTGAATGAAATCTCCATATCTCATGGCGTTGGCCAGGATATTCTGCAGGATAACCTCCATGGTGTAAGGTTCGAAGGGGAAGACCAGACCCGTGGGGCAGAGCTCTTCTAAAGGATTGCCGTTGATAGCGAACCTGATCTCCTTCTCCCGGAATCGCAAATCTTTGAGATCCTGGATGCAGTGAGTCAATAAACGGTAGAAGTCCTGGGGCGTCGGATTTAAGGTGTCGCTGGTGAGGGCCTTCAGAAAAAGGAGTTCCTGACCCAGGGTTTGGGTCAGGCGCTGGGCGGCTTCTTCGAGCACGTCCACGTTCCTCGCCAGGGACTCAAAATCCTCGTGAAAACTTTTATAAGTGGGACAGTCTCGGGCGCATTCCTGAACCTGTTCCTCTATATTTCCCATTTTACGTTTGATCCGCCCGGAAAAACCATGAATGCCGATGGCCAGGTTTTTATAATGGTGTCTCAAGGTGGCCACCTGGAATTCGAACTCCTGGTGCAAGGTGTCCAGACGCAGGCGGTTCTCTCTAAGATACTTTAATACGAGCCCTATAATTCCCCAAGAGACTCCGCCAAAGACGGCGAAGAGAAGCATCATGGGCCACATGTGCCACTGGAAGCTATGAAAGAGAGCACCGGTCACATCACAAGTGGTCCCGGAAATCAAACATGCGTGAAGGTTATAGGCCAGCATGGCGAACGGATGCCCGATCAGGATGCCGACGGCCACGCCGAGCCCGATGCCTATCCAGGGATAGACCCAGGTCTTTTCACCCCGGGACGGGATTTCAAAATATACCGGTTCAATTTTTTCAGGGTTCATGACTTGCTCACGGGCCGTTCCGATTTTATGTTCCTACCCATCTTTCTGGGCTTTCCCAACCAACAACATAATGGTTCTCCGCTAAAAGCCCAAGAACGGGAAATAGGGGGCCGCGGTTTAAGCCCCCTCCATGCAAATTACTTTTTCGGCTGGGGCGACGCCGGCTGCTGCTGTTGTTGCATCATTTGCATCATGGGCATCTTCTGCATCTGGGTCATCATACCCTGCATTTGGGTCATCATATCCTCTGCTTGGTAGCTTCAGGACTCATCTTTCTTTCTTTGACGATCTGTTCCATCATCGGCATCATTTTCTGCATGTGCTGCACTATTTGGGGCATCATCATGCAAGGACACATCATGCCCTGGCCGCCCATCATTCCCGGCCCCATCTTAGGTTGCTGAGGCTGTTGGCCTTGCTGGGCCGGATGGTGCTCCTTATGCTCCTGGGCCTGGCCGGGGCCTTTCTGCTGGGCCGGGGCCAAACCGGAGGTTAGGACAAAAACCATCGCCACCATGAAAATCGCCATTTTCTTCATAACGTATCCTCCTTGTTCATACTATATCATGACACCGTCTATCGGTTAAACGGCGGCCCAAGCTATTTGGGAAACTCCAGCGCAAAGGTCGAGCCAATCCCCGGTTTGCTCCAAACATACAGGCCGCCGCCGCATTTTTCCAGAAGGTGAAGACTGACTTTCAACCCTAGCTTGGTGCTTTCCGGCTCTCGTCCCTCCCGCAGGGAAAGCAGTTGTTTTTTCAGTTTGCTCACCTCAAAGCCGGGACCGTTATCCATGATGGAGATTGTTACTCTATTATTGACTTCCTTAGCTACCACTCGAACCTTGTCTCCAAACTTCATGGCGTTGCTCAAGATATTTTCCAGGATCACCTGCATGGTGGCCAAATCGAAGTTAAAAATTAAAGAGCCGCTGAACTCTGCATAGGGCTTGCCGTTAATCTCAACCTCAATCAGTTTATCTCGAAAACGTAACCCCAAAAGGTCTTGTATGGCCCCCGTAAGAACGGGATAAAAATCACGGGGCTGAGGAACCAGGTTGCTGCCGGCTAATATCTTCAATAAAATCAGCTCCTTCCCCAAGGTTTCATTAAGGCGCTGGGTGGTTTCCACCATGGTATCCACATCCCTTTCCAACGCGGGCAGATTTCGACAAAAGCAATTATCCAGGGGGCATTCCGGCCCGTGACATTGCGCCACCTCTCTGGTTAAATCCGTTACCTTTCGTTTGATTCGTCGAGAAAATCCCTGGATGCCGATGGTCATGTTTTTGTAATGATGCCTCAGGCTTGCCACTTGCAATTCGAATTCCTGGTAGAGTTGCTCTATGTGCAGACGATTTTCCACCAACTTTTGATAAATAATGCCGAAGCCCACTCCGAAAACGGCCCCTGAAAGGATGTAGAGAGAAAGCATGGGCCACATCCGGGGCGAGAAGCTATGTAAAATCCTGTAGCTCAGCTCCAAGGGGCCCCGGTTATGCATGTATTCCTGAACATTGAGGGCCACCATGGCCATGGGATGGCCTATAAATATGCCGGCAGCCGCTCCGAGGAGCAAACCCAGGACGGGATAAAACTTGAGGGTAGATGAGGGCCTGGGTAATTCCAGGCGCAGGCGTTCCAGTGCATCCGCACCAGGGAGTCCAGGCCCCCTCGATTTTTCAATACCGTTCATCGCTTTCCTTAAGCCCTTCCGCAGCTTTCAGCCGAGCTTCCAGTTCCTTTTTCAAATCGATCATCTTGGTCTCCCAGGCGCCGACATATTGGGCCTGCTTTATCTCGGTCAAACTTTCCAGGGAAGCGATCACCGCGTCGATATCCCGGGAGGCCTGCTGAATCATCTCTAAATGGCGTTGAGACTCAGGGTCGGGATTTTCCTTGATGAGGCGGCTGCTGAAGCCGCCGATCACCACGTTGGCGTTCCGTATGTGATGCGCCAGGGTAACCATCAACTCCTGCAAGGTCTCCAGGGCTACCTGGCGGCGCTGGGATTCCAGCCTCTCTGCAGTCAACCGCTCTTTTTGGAGGTACCAGATTCCCAGGCAGAAGCCCACGACCCCGCCCATGAAGGCAAAAGCCATACCCA
This sequence comes from Desulfobacca acetoxidans, assembly GCA_022736495.1. Next base: position 14,539 of record DZCR01000046.1, on the reverse strand, counting down.
TTGCCAGCATCTCGGGACCGAAGGAGATTCGCAGATGGTGCCCCCAGAAGGGGAATTCCATGGGAAAGTGAGGCAGGCGGGGGCCAAGGGTATTGGCCAGCATGGCAAAGGGATGGATCAGGAGGTAGCCGAGGAACATTCCGGCCAAAGTAAACCAGATGATCTTACTCTTCTGCATAAAAAGTTCCTTAAGTCACCGGTGAACCCCTTATCCGCAGCCCTGGTGATTAAACAGGGAGATCGGAGGCTTGGAGGTATTTGACACAAGGGGTCCATGATCGCAACGGCCTCCTGCATCCCTTACAGGACATCTGCCCCTGGCGTTGCTTGCAGTAGCTGTTAACCACATACTCAAATATCTTGGCATTGCGAATGGCAAAGGCGATTTCCTCGGCGATGGAATCGAGCAAGAGACGTTCCTCATCCGCAAAGAGTCCGCCCCCGGACTTATTGAGAACCTCCATTACGCCGATCTTTTCCTCCCCTGCGGTCAGGGGAATAGCGATCATATTCCTGGTTTCCAAGTCGAATTGGGTATCGAATTTTCTGAAAAACCGGGGGTCTTTCTGAACCTCATTGATAACCTCCGATTGCTGAGTCTGTAAGATGGAACCGGCTATTCCTTTGTCGGCGGGGAAGGTCACGGCCATGAGGCATTGTTTGGCAGGGCCCTCGATGCTATAAAACCGGAAGTTCACCTGATCTTCGTCGAGGAGAAGCACAGAGGCTTCTTCCGCAGACACGGTTTCCATGATGACGTTCAAGACCGCCTCCAGGAGTTCGTGGGGGTCCAGGCATTGGGCGACCATGGAGCTCACCGTGAGATAGGTATTAAGGTACCTGGCCTGTCTCAGAAGTTCCTGGTGGGCGGCGTCCAATCGTAAGCGACTTTCCTGAAGACGCTGTAAAATGAAGCCGATGAAACCCCAAACTATCGCTCCAAACCCGGCGAAGATGAGCGACATGGGCCACATATGCCAATGAAAGCTGTGGGAGAAGGCTTTGCTGATATCCAAGGAGGCGCCCGAAGTGAGAGAATTGTAAAATTCATGCGCCAGCATCGACAGCGGGTGGCCGATTAAGATTCCCACCGCGATGCCAAACAGGACGCCTATTAAGGGATAGAGCCAGATTTTTTTCTTCCGGATCAAGGCTTCAGGGGCTACCGGATCGCACTGTTCAAGGTTCATGTTTACCCCATAGCAAGGCGGGTACCAATTCCTGCGAAAGGTATTCAACGGTGCTGTCTAATCAGATATTGTATGGAGTTGATAACGCTTGCCCTGCCTTTATTTAAATAATTCTTGAAGAGCGCTTGGGGAAATCAATTATAAACTTGGCTCCAGCTCCCGGACTACTCCAGGCCGATAGGCGCCCCCCGGTTTTCTCAAGCAGGTGCATGGTCACTTCCAGCCCCAAATGCGTGCTCTCCCCAATTTTATCTTTTGGCGTCAACAGACGCTGCCGGAGTTTCTCCACCTCCAGGCCGGGGCCGTTGTCGCTGATTTCCACCCTCACCCAAGCTCCTCCCGACCCAACATTAACCCTGATGTGGTCACCGTGTTTCATGGCGTTGCTCAAGATATTTTGCAAAATAACCTCCATGGTGTATGGCTCAAAAGAAAAGACCAGAGGGAGCTGCTCCGCTTCCAGAGGGAGGCCGTTGATCTCCACTATTACGTCCTTTTCCTTGAACCGCAGCCCCATGAGGTCCTTTACTGCATGCTTCAGGAAAGGATAAATGTCCTGCGGCACCGGCGTCAGGGTGTCGCTGGAGAGCGCCCGCAGAAAGAGCAGTTCTTCGCCCAGGGTGTGGCTTAGCCGCTGAGAGGCGTCTACCAGAATGGCGACATCGTTCTCCAAGATATCGCAATTCGGCACCGCCTCCAGCTTCCGCTTGATCCGGCCGGCAAAGCCGCTGATACCCACGGCCAGATTTTTGTAATGGTGCCGGAGGGTGGCCACCTGTAATTCAAATTCCCGGTGCAAGGTCTGGATATGTTTCTTTTTTTCCCTAAGAAGGTGAAAGACATAGCCCATGGCCGAGCCGTAAATAATGCCGGTCATGGTGATGCCGGGCCATTTGACGGGTCTGAGAATGGGAATGATTGCCTCGCCCAGCCGCAAAGGACTTCCTTTAAAATAATACTCAAAAAGGTTTTGCAGGGCGAAGTCCAGGGGTTCGCAAATCATTACTTCAAAAACCGCTCCCGCCATAGCGCCTAGAAGAACGTAAGCCCAAGGTCTGCTTCGGGAGACGGGATGCTCCAGTCGCACCGCGTCTTTCTGTTCAGAATTCATAAATTAATCCAAATGAAGCCGACGATGAATGCTGCCTGCTTCAGACCCAATTTGGGGTCGTTTTATGCCTCGGTGGCGATATGCAGGTTTCCTAAAGAAATGCAGCGCCGGGGTGAATACAGGTTACACCCCGGCTTTAAAAGTCCATTATTGTTTGCTCTTCAACTGCTTCTTCATCTCATCCAGCCGCTGTTGCATTTCCTGCATCTGCTTATCGTGCTGCGGCTTCATCTGGGCCGCCTGGGGGCCGCACATCTGGTGCATCATGGTGCCCATCTGGTCCATCATGCCCATCATTTGCTTTTGCTGCTCGGGAGTCATGGGCATGTTCATCATCCCGCGCATGTCACCCATCATGCCCTGCATCCGGCCCATGTAATCCGGCATCCAGGGGCAGCCCGCCATCGGACCTCCCATCATCGGATGATCTCCACGCATCTGGGCGGCGGAGATTCCCGGGACCATGATCAGGGCTGCCAATAGGATAACGATAGATATGTTCCGCATAACTCAGCCTCCTTTGGCCACTGGATTTTTATTTAATTTAAGTATTTGAGCTTCACAAGCAAGCTTCTCTGCTGCTTTATTGCCTTCTCCCGTGTGTCTCTCCCCTCCTGGCCGATTAGCGTTTCACTTCCGCGTGCCACTTCCACAGAAAATAGATGGCCGGATAAACCAGGAGCACCAGCATAATCGCGGTGACCACCCCCACCACCATGGGGGCGGCGATCCGTTTCGCTACCTCAGCCCCCACTCCGGTGCTCCACATGATGGGGAGCAGACCGAACATATTGGCCAGGGCGGTCATGAGCAAGGGGCGCAGGCGCAATAAGGCCCCGTCCTTTACCGATTCTCGCAGGTCCTCTTTGGTCATGGTCTTGCCGGCCTTAATGGCCCCCTCATAAGAAAGGTTGAGGAACAGGAGCATGATAGCCCCCGTTTCCGCGGCTAGTCCCCCCAAGGCGATAAACCCCACCAATACGGCCACGCTCAAATTGTAGTTCAATAGATATAGGCCCCAGATAGCTCCCACAAAGGCGAAAGGCAGGGTGAACAGGATAAACCCTGTTTCCTTGGCGGAGCCGGTATTCAGGTAGACCAGCAAAACTATCAGCACCAGGGTGACCGGAATGACCACCTGGAGCTTCTTCCGGGCCTCCTCCATGTATTCGAACTGGCCGCTCCAGATGATGGAATAGCCCATGGGGAGCTTCAGCTTGGCCTGGACCGCCTCTTTGGCCTTCACTACATAGGAGCCTACGTCCACGCCCCGGATGTCCACAAACATCCAGGCGCTGAGGCGGGCATTTTCGCTTTTGATTTCCGGCGGGCCTTGATAGACGCGAATCTTGGCCACCTGTTCCATGGGTATCTGGGCCCCCGTGGGTGTATGGATCAGGATGCGGCGCAGGGCCGGCAAATCCAGCCGATAGTCCTGGAAATAGCGCAGGTTCACCGGGTAGCGCTCCAGGCCTTCCACCGTTTGGGTGATGTTCCGCCCCCCCAGGGCGGTGGCAATGACTTCCTGGATATTTCCCACGGTGAGGCCGTACCGGGCCGCCTCCTTCCGGTCGATGAGGAAATCCACGTAATAGCCCCCGGTGACCCGCTCGCCGAAGACGCTGACCGTACCGGGCACTTCCTTCAAGATGGGCTCGGCCTCTTCGGACAGGCGGTTCAGGACCTTGAGATCGGGCCCGATGAATTTGAGCCCCACCGGAGTCTTGATGCCGGTGGAGAGCATGTCAATGCGGGTGCGGATGGGAAAGACAAAGGCGTTGACCACGCCCGGAAATTTTATGGCCGCGTCCATTTCCCGGATAAGGCGCTGGGTGTCGTAACCCGGTCGCCAATCCTTGCGGTCTTTGAGGCGGATGACGGTTTCAATCATGCTCAGAGGTGCGGGGTCGGTGGCGGTTTCGGCCCTCCCCACTTTACCGAAGACGTACTCCACCTCCGGGAAGGTGCGCAGAATACGGTCGGTCTGCTGCAACACCGTCTTTGCCTCGGTAATGGAGATGCCCGGCATGGTGGTGGGCATGTAGAGCAGGTCGCCTTCGTCCAGGGGCGGCATGAACTCGCTTCCCAGCTTCAGGGCGGGATAGACCGTGGCCGCTAAAATCAGGGTGGCCAGAAGAATGGACTTAATGGGAAAGCGCAGGATCAGGCCCAGGACCGGCCGATATAGGGCCATCAGGCCGCGGTTCAGGGGGTTTTTGGCCTCGGCAGGTATCTTCCCCCTGATAAGGTAAACCATCAAAATCGGCGTCAGGGTGACCGCCAGGAGGGACGCGCCCAGCATGGCGAAGGTCTTGGTGTAGGCCAGGGGCTTGAAAAGGCGGCCACTTTCCCCCGTTAAAGCGAAGATGGGCAGAAACGACACCACGATCACCAGGAGGGAAAAAAACAGCGACGGCCCCACTTCCTTGGCTGCGGCCAGGACGATGGATTCCCGGTCCTCCCCGGGAGCGGCCTTTTCCAGGCGCTTGTGGGCGTTCTCCACCATCACCACCGCGGCGTCCGTCATGTCCCCCATGGCAAGGGCGATGCCCGACAGGCTCAAGATATTGGCGGTGATGTTGAACTGATATTGCAGAATAAAAGAGACTAAAACCCCCACGGGCAACGATACCAGGGCCACCAGGGCGCTCCGCATGTGCAGCAGAAAGAGGGCGCAGATCAGAGCGATGATGATCACTTCTTCGATCAGCGCTTCTTTGAGGGTGTCGATGGTTTTTTGGATGAGGCTGGAACGATCGTAACCGATGGAAATGCGCACTCCAGGGGGCAGGCTCGGTTTCAATTCCTCCAGCCTGGCCTTCACCCGGTCGATGACCACCCGGGCGTTCTCTCCGAAGCGCATCACCACGATGGCGCCCACCACTTCACCGGTACCGTTGACCTCGGCCACGCCTCGTCTGATTTCAGGGCCTAGCCGGACCTGGCCGATGTCTTTCACCAGGATGGGAGTCCCCTCGCCATCCGTGCCTACCACGATGTTTTCCATGTCGGCCAGGCTCTGAATATACCCCCGGCCCACCACGATGTATTCGGTCTCGGCCCTCTCGATGACCCGGCCGCCTTCATCCTGATTGGACATCTTGATGGCCATGCGCACCTGGGAGAGGGGAATGCCGTAGGCCGAGAGCACGTTGGGGTCCACCATAACCTGGTACTGCTTGACAAACCCACCAACGCTGGCCACCTCCGCCACCCCTTCCACGGCTTGCAGTTGATAGCGCAGGTACCAGTCCTGGAGACTGCGCAACTGGCTCAGGTCGTGCTTGCCGGTAGGGTCGTCCAACACGTATTCAAATACCCAGCCGACCCCGGTGGCGTCCGGGCCCAGGGCTGGATTCACCCCTTCGGGCAGCTTCCCCCGGATGAAGCTGAGGTATTCCAGCACCCGGGAGCGGGCCCAGTAAATATCGGTGCCGTCCTCGAAGATGATGTAGACCATGGAAAAGCCGAAGGAGGAGAAACCCCGCACCACTTTGGCCTTGGGGACGGCCAGCATGGTGGTGGTCAAGGGATAGGTGACCTGGGATTCCACCACTTCGGGCGCCTGGCCCGGCCAGTCGGTGAGGATGATGACCTGGACGTCGGAAATGTCGGGAATGGCGTCGATGGGCAGGTTGTAGGTGGCGTAGAGGCCCCAACCCGAAATCAGAAGCCATAAGACGATTACCAAGAAGCGGTTTTTGGTGCAATACTCAATGAATCGTTCGATCATGGCCGTAATCCATGGCGCTGTTCGGGATAAGCGCAGGAAATCTGGTTTCTCTCAATCAATTCCCCATCAATGCGCGTGCGGCGGTTTGGGGGCCGGGGCCCCTTTCTTCTCCGCTTCGGGCCCGGCCAAGAACTTGGCCGCCGCCTCCCGGAAGCGGGATTCCGAATCCAGCAGGAAGTGGGCGGAAGTAACCACCTCCTCGCCCCCTTTCAGGCCGGAGAGCACCTGCACCAGACCGCCGTCCCCCTGGGCCCCCAGCTTTACCTCCCGGGGTTCGAAGCGCCCTTTTCCCAAAGCCAGGAAGATATGCTGTCTTTCTCCGGTGTCCATCACTGCCTCCAAGGGTACCACCACCACCTGGGGATGCAAAGGAGATTTAATCTCCACCTGGGCATACATATCCGGTTTGAGTTTGTATTTCGGGTTGGGAAATTTTAGACGGATTCTGGCGGTGCGGGTCTTGCCCTTAAGGTACGGGTAAAGATATTCAATGGTGCCTCGAAAAGTCTCCCCAGGGAGATAACTCAAAGTCATGGTAGCTTGCTGGCCCACCGCCACCCAGGGCAGCTCGTATTCATAAATATCCCCCTCCACCCAGACGGTGGAGAGGTCCGCCACTTTGAGCAGGGTCATGCCGGCCATGACAAACTGGCCCTCGGTCACCAAACGTTCGGTAACAATGCCGCGCACCGGCGAGGCCAAGGTGAGTTCCTTTTTAACCTGGCCGGTTCGTTCCAATTCGGCGATCTGGGCAGGCGTGATGTCGAAATACTCCAGGCGGGTGCGGGAGGCCTCTGCCAGGCGGCGCGCTCCCTCCGCCATTTCAGTGAACGGACTCTTGCCCACGGTCTTGAGATTTTTTAGGGCCAGCAAATACTCCCTTTGGGCCGGCACCAGCTCCCGGCTGTAAATGCTGATAAGCCTCTGCCCTTTTCGCACCGGCTCGCCGGTGATCTTGACATAGAGGCGGGTCACCCAGCCGTCCACCTTGGTATTGACCACTTTCAATTGGTTTTCGTCATACATCACCTTGCCCACCGCCCGGATCACCCGGGACAGGGGGCGAACCTCCACCTTGGCGGTTCTGACCCCGATGGACTGGAGGGTATTGGGGTCCACCGCGATGGTGCCGGGCGCCAGGCTCGGCCCCGTATCTTCGTAGACCGGCTTGAAGTCCATGCCCATGGGGTCCTTGCCCGGTTCTTTGCTAATAATCTTGGGGTCCATGGGAGAGACGTAGTATTTGATTTTTCTGCCTTCCTTAGCCTCAGGGGCAGGGGGGGCGGGTCCGGGAGCCCCGGCGTGCTGCATCAATTGGTATCCCATGAAGTAGAGAACCCCTCCCAACACCAACAAGAGTATCAGGCCTAATCCCAGGCCCGGTAAGAAGCGGCGGGCGTTCATTTTCCACCTCCTGCACGGCGGGTCAGCTCCTGTCCCACCAGCCATTCCAACTCGGCCCAGTTTTCTTCAAATGCTCTCATATATTCTTGAAGTTGCAGTTCAGCATTGTAAGCGGCAATCTGGTCCTGGTAAAGGCGGGCGAATTCCAGGGCGCCGACTTGATATGCCTCCAGGGAAGAGGCCGCCGCCTGTTGCGCCTGGGGGACGATGCCCTTTTCGTAAAGAACCGCCTGTTGCTCAAGTCGCCGCAGTTTTTCATAGCGATCCTCGATGGCCGCGGCCAGGAGATCCCAGGCGGACCGGTAATTTTCTTCTGCCGCGGCCTTGCGGTCCAACTGCTCGCCAACCCTGGGCCTGATTTTTGATTCTCGCCAGATGGGGAGATTTACCATGACCTTTGAGGTGAAAAAATCAGCTTGCTTGAGGTTAGAAGGGCTTAAATTATCCCGGAAGCCATAAGCCAATTCTACGGCAAAATCAGGGTAAAAATCCTTGCGGGCCAGGTCCACCGCCTTTTCCTGCTTGGCGATCACGGCTTTCAAGGACTGCAGTTGGGGCCGGGATTTAGCCATGGACAACAAGTCGTCCAGCTTCAGGCGCAAAGACCAGGATTTGAGGGACTGCGGCCGGGCAATGGGAGTCAAGGGCGGCTGTGAACGCAAGGCGTTCAGTTCAGCTCGCAAAGAAGCTTGCCGTTGTCGCCACTGTACCAGCCGGTCCAAGTAATTACCCAGCTCCACCTGGGTCTGGAGTACATCCGACTGCTGCCCTCGTCCCACCTTGTACCGGGTCTCCACCACCTGCACCACGTCTTCCCAGAATTTCTTGTTCTTTTCGGTAATATCGAAAGCCACGTGAGCCAGGGCCAGACTCCAGTAAGCCCGGATCACCCTGGCCCGTATTTCGTTGATTTTGTCTTTATAGGTAAAATCATCCGCTTGGGCTTGGGCCTCGGCCACCTCGGAACGTAACCGCAGTTTGCCGGGAAAAGGAAACTTTTGGGACAGGGCGATTTGTTTCTGGGTCATGGGCTCCTGGGAAAAACTCCAGGTATCCACCGGCACGTTCATCAGGTTAACGGAGAGCCCGGGATCATCCAGAGTTCCGGCCGGGCGAATCTGCTTTTGGGCCGCGTCTTTGAGTCCGGCATAGCGCTTCACTTCCCGGTTCGCCTTCAGGGCCTCGGCGACCAGGGCCTGCAAATCCGGGGGCAGATTAGCATTGCTCTGAGCTTGGAGGGGAGCGGGAAAAGAGAACCGCCAGCAAAGCAACATCAACAAAATCAGCGCCGTTCGAACATTCATAGGCTGTGCTCCTATTGAACTATTCTCAAGACGGAAACGACTTAATATTCAACCAGTAATGCGACTCTTTAATCCTCATTTTAGTTGTCCGAAAATTCAAGTAATATATTTTGAAAACAAACTTGCTTGGAGGCGCCTCTATGAAAACCTCGCCATTTGAGAGCTTGGCTGGCCTGGACCAGGTGTTGAAGGCCATCGCCCTGGGCATCGAATTGCTGGGAATCGCCATCATCGTTGCCGGGGCAGTGGTGACCACGGTCATTTTTGTGGGGCGCCTGCTCAAAGAGCGAGCCCTGGACGAATGTTACCAGAAATATCGCAGCGCCTTCGGCAAGGCAGTGCTTCTGGGCCTGGAATTCCTGGTGGCTTCCGACATCGTGAGTACCGTCGCCGTCGGGCTCAGCTTTCAAGACCTGGGGTTGCTGGGTATTCTCGTCATTATCCGAACTTCCCTGAGCTTTGCCCTCGAGGTCGAGATCAACGGCCATTGGCCCTGGAGGAGCAGCGAGATGACGGCCAAATTGAAATAAATCCATTGATTCAGCGACCGGACTCCATGCGCCAGATCCTCATCTGCTCTTCAGATTCGGTCTCCGGATTTTGCCAAGAGCCGCTTTCCCAACGAGTTCTGGCCGCCTCTACTTCCGGATAAGCCGGCCTGGCCGCATAATAACCCGGGGCGCAACCGGCAATGAGGACCATCATGGATAAGATCAACCATAACCTGATATTCATCGCCTTCTCCCTGCGAACTTATTTAGGTCTCCAAGGGTTTAAGGACCTTATGGCGAGAGGGCTGGAACCGGACGCCCGCCGATTTTTCGCATCAGCCACTTGGTCACCTCCACCACCGGGAGGAGCAGAAAACCCATAAACGCCGCGAACAGCCACTCTTTCCAGCCCAGGGGCACCGCGTGGAAGAGGCGAGCCAGGGGAGGCCACTGGACCACCACTACCACCATCCCCAGGGAGATGAGCGTGGCGAGGAGCAGAAAACGGTTGGCAAGCACTCCCACCCTGAAGATTGAATGATATTCCGAACGGCAGTTGAAGGCGTTTACCAGTTCCGCCAAGACCAGGGTCACGAAAACCATGGTCTGGGCCCGGGTGAGCGACAGCTCCTGGTCCCCAATCACCGCCAGGTAGCCGTGGTAATAGTGGTGGAAGAGCGGAATCAGGACCACAGTGAGATAGGCGGTGATCACCACCATCAGGGCGATCACCGACCTGGTGAATATCCCTTCCTCCGGCGGGCGCGGGGGCCGCGCCATGATGTCCGGGGCCTTGGGGTCCACCCCCAGGGCCAGGGCCGGGAGGCCGTCGGTGGTGAGGTTCACCCAGAGGATTTGCAGGGCCACCAGGGGCAGGGACATGCCCAGGAAGAAGGTGCCGGTCAGCACCGTGATTTCCCCCAGGTTGGCGCTCAGCAAAAAGATTAGGTATTTTTTGATGTTGTCGAAGATGGCCCGGCCTTCCTCCACCGCGGCCACCAGGGTGGCAAAATTGTCGTCGGCCAGGATCATGTCCGCGGTCTCCTTGGTGACCTCGGTGCCGGTGATCCCCATGGCCACGCCGATATCGGCTCTTTTCAGGGCGGGGGCGTCATTGACCCCGTCCCCGGTCATGGCCACCACTTCCCCTTGAGCCTTGAGCAGGTTCACCAGGCGCAGCTTGTGTTCCGGGGCCACCCGGGCAAACACCGGCGCCCGGGGCAAAATCACCGCCAAATCATCATCGCTCAAGCGGGACAGGTCGGCCCCGGTCAACACTGCGGCGCTGGTCTGCCCTGGGGGGACCAGCCCGAGTTCCCGGGCAATGGCCAGGGCGGTGTCCGGGTGATCCCCGGTGACCATGATCACCCGGATGCCCGCCTGGTGGCATTTGCTCACGGCCTCTTTGGCCTCGGAACGGGGCGGATCCATCATGCCCACCAGCCCCACCCAAATCAAATCCGCCTCCATCTCCTCGGAAGGCGACTCCGGGATCGACTCTAATTTGCGGTAAGCCAGCCCCAAGACTCTCAATGCTTTCCCGGCCATCTGCGCCGCTTCGCTCATAATGACTTGGCGATTCCCTTCGGTCAAAGGCTTCTCGCAGGGCTTCTCGCCAAAACCGGTCAACATACGAGTGCAGCGGGGCAGGAGACCCTCCGGCGCGCCCTTCGTACAGGCCACAACAGTTGATGGGCAGTGAAAGGTGGTCATGCGTTTCCGCTCTGAGTCGAAGGGAATTTCCGCCACCCGGGGGCAATCCCGGGCCAACACCGCTTCATGGAGACCGGCTTTGCGGCCCAGCACCACCAGGGCCCCCTCGGTGGGATCGCCCTGGATAGTCCAGGTTCCTGCCTCCGCTTCTTCCAAAAGGGCATCGTTGCAAAGCATGCCAATGCGGGCGGCTTCCATCAACACCGGGTCATTCTCCGGGGCAATCTCGCTCCCGTCCACGGAAAAGCCGCCTTCGGGCCGGTAGCCCAGGCCGCTGACCTCGAACTCACGGTTATCCAGGAAAAGCCGGCGCACGGTCATTTCGTTTTTCGTGAGGGTGCCTGTCTTGTCGGTGCAGATCACCGTGGTGCAACCCATGGTTTCCACGGCGGGCAGGCGCTTGACGATGGCATTATGCCGCGCCATGCGGGTGGTGCCGATGGCGAGAGCCCCCGTCACCACCGCCGGCAAAGCCTCGGGTACCGCCGCCACCGCCAGGCTGATCCCCCAGATTAGCATTTGCAGCCAGTTGTTGCCTTTCAGGACGCCGAACACCATGGCCCCGGCGCTCACCGACAGGGCCAGGATGCTCAGGACCAGGCCGATGGAGGCCATGCGGGCCTCCAGGGGGGTCTTCTCCTGAACCACCTCCCCCAGCATGCGGGCGATGCCGCCGAACTCGGTGTCCATGCCGGTGGCCGTCACCACCGCCCGGCCCCGCCCATAGGTGACCACGGTGCCCCCGAAGACCATGCCTTTCTGGTCGGCGACGGGAAGGTCAGGGCGGGAATCGGGGGCCGCGGTCTTATTGGCGGAGGTGGATTCGCCGGTGAGCAGGGATTCATCGTTCTTGAGGTTGACGGCTTCCAGCAAGCGGCCGTCGGCGGCCACCTTATCGCCGGTATGCAAGACTAACACATCACCGGGAACCACTTCCCGGGCGGGAATTTCATGCTCCCTGCCCTCCCGGAGTACCGTCGCTTCGGGGGCCGCCAGTTTCTGGAGGGCCGCCGCCGCCTGTTCGGCCCGGTACTCCTGGACGAATCCCAGAACCGTGCAGGCCAGGACGATCACCAGGATGACGTAGGCGTCCAGGTGTTCCCCCAGGAAGAAGGAAATGCCGGTGGCCGCAATCAAAATAATGATCAGGAGATTTTGAAACTGGCGAAAAAAGATGGTCCACGGAGAGATTTTTTTCGGCGGGGTCAGCTCGTTGGGACCGTATTGCTCCAGGCGTTCCCGGGCCTGGGAGGCGCTCAGTCCGGCAGGGCCGGCCCCGAAGATCTCCAAAACCTGCCCGGAAGGCAGCGCATAATATGGCCGCTCGGCCACTCCGGTTTGAGCTTCTTCAGGAGCAGGCATGGTCTTTTTCCCCTCCCGGAATCGCCGGAGAATTCGTCGCCGGGAATCAGTCGGTCATTTTCTGTGGCTCTGCATCCGGCAGGAGATCCTACCAAGGTCAGGCCGCCGTTTTTCTGCAAACATTAACCACCCCAACGAGCTTTCCATAGATCCCAAAACAGCGGATCATTCTCTATCCTCTGTTCCTCGATCTTTTGCTCCTGGACTTCCAGGGCTTTTTTAAAGCGCCAGTAAGCCGCTTCATCGCCAATGTACATGGTTTTTGTTTTTTGGTCTGCAAAGGCGTAACAGTCGACGACACCTTTCCGCTCCTGAATCATTAAGGTTTCTGAGGGACACGTTTTAAGATGCTTTACCTGTTCGGGGGAGGCCGCGGGATAGGCCTTGAAGCCAGCGGCCGTGAGCATCCCCGGCAAGGACTTGGCCGGGGCCGTAGCAGTAGGGCCTGTTGCACAACCGGCCAGGCCGATGGCGATAACCCCAACCATAACGAAAAACAATAGCGACGCGGTTCTTTTTTCCATGGGGAATTTCCTCCTGGATAGTTAATTTACCTGGTTCGGCTGTTCTCATGGAGGCCGATGCTCATCCGGAGAGCCGCCGCCTCCCCGGCGGCGCATGAGGTCTCCGGGCTTTCCCGAGTTAATGCTTGTGTTCCTGCTTCGGCTTCGGCGCCTGGCCCTTCAGGCTCTTAAGCTGCTGTTGCATCTCTTGCAATTGCCGGGTGTGCTGCGGCTCCATTTGGGCCGCCTGGGGTCCCTGCATTTCCTGCTTCATTTGGTTCATCTGGTTCATCATATGCCGCATTTGCCGCTGCTGCTCCGGGGTCATGTGGCCCTGCCCCATCATCTGCTGCATGTCCCCCATCATCTGGTCCATCATGCCCATGTTATGCATCATCCCCTGGCTCATCATGTGCTGCCGCCCGGCGCCGCCTCCATGCATCCCGCCGGGATGCTCCTGGGCCGCCCCCGAGCCGTGAACGAGACTCAAGGCGCCTACCAAAATCGCGATCATTAACCTTTGTTTCATAGTCCGGTCAACCTCCTTCCTTGGCATTATCAGGGCAGTAAATGACTTGCCCCTGCCCTTATTTAATGACTTGCCCCTGCCCTTATTTAGCGACATATATTGACAAAAATAGTACCCCCCCCCCGAAATCAAGGGGTTTGCCGCCGGGGGTCTCAATTTTGATTTCCGGGCGGTTCTTATGCTATTGATAAAGTTTGGGAATCGCCATAGGCGGCAGTTTCAATTGAGATTCCCCCAGACAACGATACCCCTGCCCTCGACCGCCTCTATTCAGGCACGGCTCCGGAGCGGCGCAACCCGCAAACAGGGCGGCTATCAGTGCCAGGATGATGAGCCAATGATACTTCATGCTATTTCTCATGTGCAGAAGATGACAGAATTATCTGGGGCCGGAACTGATCACTCTTCCGTTTTTATCGAATACCACAACTTCATGACCATGTCTGCCCCTACTCCCCGGTTTTAGATACACGTAATAGAAGTCTCCTTCCGTACCTTGGACAATTTGATAAGGCGATCCCCAACTTGCTTTTACTTCGTCTTCCGTCATGCCTTCCAGAACTTCCCCTTTTATGATTGCTTCCTTAATCTTGGGATTTAATTCTGGATGGGCGCTGATATAACCCTCTTTTGAAACAGCGCACCCAATCGAGAACAACATTATTAAAACACTTATAAAGAGTATCTTGTTGGACGACATAAGCCCCCCTGGATAATTGAGAGGATTTAACTATCAGTGGCTGGATCCTTAAGAATAAATCCTACAATAATGGTAACTGTTTTATCGGCGTTTGTTCGTGCACTCAAGCCAATGCCAACCCCATCGGGGAGGCGGCATTGTTCTGCTTTAGTATTTGTAGAAAATCTCCTGTAGTGATGTTGCACGAGCGCCAGCCGTTCTCGGACGTGCAGGTCGAAGTAAAAAGGACTCTGAATAAACATTGCCACCAGTTCTCTGGTGTCCATGGGATTTACCTTTTTCAAATAGCCCACTTTTCGGTTTCTAGCCATCTCCTGGCAAGCCCCGAAGGAACCATCCGGAGCGAGCAATATCTTGGCCAACTGCCTCCCTGTTCGTTAAAATCGTGTGATCGTTCCTCCTCTATTCAGTAATATTTGTTGACAAAAAGGATCGGTATTGACAATCTAGTGGTATGTTTCGCAATTAACTACCGTTAACAGCGTTTGTATAAAGGGGT
>DZCR01000045.1 GCA_022736495.1 Desulfobacca acetoxidans | reverse complement strand
GGGCGGGGGCATTATTGCCCCCGGTCCTCCCCCAAAAACCTATCTGCAATCCCTACACGTATAGAAACTCTCCACCGGGTCGCCGGTAAGTTTGGCCCAGTGTTCCAGTTGGGCCTTGGGTGCGATATAGTTGCCGCACTTCTGGCAGGCCTGGAGTTCGAACTTCCGGCCCCAGACGGTGCGGATGCCGTCTTTTTCGGTATAGGCGATGGTGTTGGTGGGGCAGATGAAGGCGCAGGAGCCGCAGCCGATACAGGCCTCGGATTCCTCGGCAAAGGGCGTGGCCACTTTCTTGCCCGGGGTGCGGAAAGCCATGGAAATGGCGCTCACCCCCACCACCTCCCGGCAGGTGCGGACGCATTGGCCGCAGAGGATGCAGCGCGCCTGGGGATGGCCTTTTTTGAAGCGGGTCTCGTAAACCCCTAAATTGGCCGCCATTTCCTTGATGATCTCCGCCGCGGGGGCCTGGGCCAGGAGGAGTTCCAGCACCATGCGCCGGGAGGCCATGACTTTGTCGGACGCGGTCTGGACCACCAGGCCGGCCTCCACCGGATAGGTGCAGGAATTCACCAGGCGGGTCCGGGGGGCCTCACCGATTTCCACCACGCAGAGGCGGCAGTGCCCCTCCGGTTTGAGTTCCGGGTGGTAGCACAGGGTAGGAATGTCTATGCCTTTGGCCCTGGCCGCCAGCAGGACTGTTTGCCCCACCGGCGCCTGGACCGGGATGCCGTCAATGGTCAGATTCACTAAATCGTTTTTCATGACTCTACCTTAACTGCGTCGAATTTACAGACCGCCTGACACATGCCGCATTTGACGCAGAGTTCCTGATCGATAACTTGCGGTTCGGCAGCTTCCCCGGAGATAGCGTCCGCAGGGCACTCCCGGACACAGGCCAGACAACCGGTGCAGGTCTCGGGGTCAATAGTGTATTTCAACAGGGCCCGGCAGACCAGTGCCGGACATTTTTTATGGAGAATATGGGCCTCGTATTCCTCCCGGAAGTATTTCAGGGTGCTGAGCACCGGATTGACCGCGCTCATGCCCAGGCCGCAGAGGGAGGCGTCATGCATGGTGGCGCAGAGTTCTTCCATCAGGGGCAGGTGTTCGGGCTGGCCTTCCCCTTTGGTAATGGCGGTGAGGATCTCCAGCAGGTGCTTGGTGCCTTCCCGGCAGGGGGTGCATTTGCCGCAGGATTCTTCATGGAGAAAGGACATGAAGTAGCGGGCCACGTCCACCATGCAGCTGTGTTCGTCCATGACGATCATGCCGCCGGAACCCATGATGGAGCCCACGGACTGCAGGCTGTCGTAATCCACCGGCAGATCCAGGAACTGCTCGGGGATGCAGCCGCCGGAGGGGCCGCCGGTCTGGACCGCTTTAAATTCTCCGCCGCCGCGGATGCCCCCGCCCAGTTCGTACACCATCTGTTTTAAGGTGGTGCCCATGGGCACTTCCACCAGGCCGGTATTGTTCACCGCCCCCACCAGAGAGAAGACCTTGGTGCCCTTGCTGTTGGCGGTGCCGATGGCGGCATACCATTCGGGGCCGTTGCTCATGATGGCCGGGATATTGGCCCAGGTCTCGACGTTATTGATTACCGTGGGTTTGCCCCAGAGGCCGGCGACCGCCGGATAAGGCGGCCGGGTGTGAGGTTCGCCGATATTGCCTTCCATGGAGGCGATGAGCGCGGTTTCTTCGCCGCAGACAAAAGCCCCGGCGCCCTTGCTGATCTTCACGTCGAAGGCGAACCCGGACCCCAGGATATTGGCTCCCAGCAGGCCCGCGTCCCGGGCCTGGTCAATGGCCAGGTTCAGGCGCTTCACCGCCAGGGGGTATTCGTGGCGCACGTAGATATACCCCTGATTGGCGCCGATAGCGTAACCCCCGATGATCATGCCTTCCAGGACGGCGTGGGGATCGCCTTCCATGACGGCCCTATCCATGAACGCCCCAGGGTCGCCTTCATCCCCGTTGCAGATAATATATTTGACCTCTCCGGGCACTTGCCGGCAGAGGCGCCATTTACGCCCGGTGGGAAAACCGCCGCCGCCCCGCCCCCGCAGGCCCGAACGGTCCACCGCGTCGATGACCGCGTCCGGCTGCATCCCGACCAGAACCTTTTGCAGGGCCTGATAGCCGCCTGCGGCCAGGTAATCGTCCAGACTCGCGGGATCGATGAGGTCCATCTTGGCCAGCACGATGGGGCGCTGCCCCTGGTAAAAGGGCACCTCGGACTTCTGGGCCTTGACCGCTCCGTCCGCCGGGTCCTGGTAGCAAAATTTATCCAGAATCTTGCCATTGACCAGGGTCTCTTCGACGATGAGCGGCACATCCTCGGCGGTCACCTGCTGATAGGTGATCTCCTGAGGCAGGAACATCACCTTGACGGCCTTGGCGCACAATCCCTGACAGCCGCTCTCCTTGAGGACGACCTTGCCGTTAAGCCCGCGCTGCTGCAGTTCGGCCTTGAAGGCCGCGGCGACGTCTTCGCTCCCCATGGGCAGGCATCCCGGACCGCCACACACCAAAACCTGGGGTTCCTGCGGATTCCGGCTGCTGAGAAGTCGGCCCCGGTATTCCTCCAGGTGCGCAATCGTTTCAAACTTAGGCATATCTGTGTCTCAGCTCTTATTGTTTGTAAGGTTTCAAGACTTTGGGGACCTTGTCCACGGCCATGCGCCCGAAATACTTGTCGTCAATCATCATCAACGGGGCTTGGGCACAGGAACCGAGGCAGCCCACGGTCTCTAGCGAAAATTGCCGGTCTTCCGTGGCACGCCCCGGCTCTAGGCTTAGACGCCGCGAAACCGCTTCCACCAAGCGCTGGCCGCCGCGCAGATGGCAGGCGGTCCCCAGGCAGACCCGGATCTGATGCTTGCCCTTGGGCTCCAGGGAAAACATCTTGAAAAACGTGACCACGCTGTACACCTGGGTCAGAGGGACCTGCAGCCGGCCAGCCACGACCTTCAATTCGTCTTTGGGCAGGTAGTTGAACTCGTCCTGAACATCCTGGAGCACCGGGATCAGGTCCGCGGCCCCTCCCTCATAGCGGGACAGAATGGCGTCAAGTTTTTGCTGGTTGGTCATAGTTATTATCCTTCACGCAGATGCACCGGGACAAATTCCGGAAAAGACGCCCCACATTTGTCCAGCAACAGCTTATACCTGGCCCTGACCTGCTCCTGGATGAAATCCACCTGGGGGTCCCGGAGATGGCGGAAGCGGCCCTGGGGCTTGAGATAATCCCGGATGGGCCGAATCTTGGGGGGCTCCACCGTGAGCTTGTATCTGCCGTCTACTACCTCAAACAGGGGGAAGACCGCGGTTTCGGTGGCCAGGCGCGCCAGGCGCACCGACAGGTCCGTGGCCGAGCGCCAGCCCGTGGGGCACACGGACAGAACGCTGATATAAGCCGGCCCCGGGGTTTCCACGGCCTTTTTCACCTTGAAGTACAGGTCGAAGAGGTAGCCCGGCGAGGCGGTGGCCACGTAAGGGATGCCGTGGGCCACGGCAATGGCCACCATGTCCTTTTTCCAGGTGCTCTGGCCGAAACTCTGCTTGCCGGGAGGGGAGGTGGTGGTCATGGCCCCGAAGGGCGTGGCGCTGGAGCGTTGGATGCCGGTGTTCATGTAGGCTTCGTTGTCCCAGCAGATATAGGTGAAATTGTGGCCCCGCTCCATGGCCCCGGAGAGGGACTGCAGGCCGATGTCGCTGGTGGCGCCGTCACCCCCCATGGCCACGATCTTGGGCATGGGGCCTTTGAGCTTGCCTTTGCGCTCCAGGATGCGCAACGCCCCCTCGATGCCGGAGGCCACTGCCGAGGTGTTTTCGAAGGCCACGTGAATCCAGGGGTGCATCCAGGCAGTCTGGGGCATGCCGGAGGAGACGATTTCCATGCAGCCGGTGGCGTGGGCGATGATCGCGTCCTTGCCGATGGCCTTGGTGGCCCAGCGAACCGCCAGGGCCTCGCCGCAACCCTGACAGGAGCGGTGGCCCGAGGTGAAGAATTCCTCCCGGGGCATCATGCGGGAGGCGTAGGTATCGAATTTGGTGCTATTGGCGTAACCGAATTTTTCCATCAGCCTCTTACCCCATAAAAATAAAATTCTTGGCTGGGTTGCTTGGCTTCCGCCTGGGCATGCCGCACCAGCTTCTCAAAATCCACGGGCTGCACATCCCGGCCCCCCAGTCCGATGATATAGCCCAGGGTCTGGGGTTTGGTAGCCAAAGGATACAGGGTGCTGCGCAGTTCAGACAGGACCGGCCCGCCCGCGGCGCCCAGAACGGGGATCCGGTCGCAAACTATGACCAGGTCAGCCCCGGCCAGGGCCTGACGGACGTCGTCGAAGGGGAAGGGCCGCCACAGCCTGATCTTCACCAGGCCGATGGGCACGCCTTGCTCCCGCAAGGCATCCACCGCAGATTCGGCCACTTCCGCCAGAGAACCCATGATCACCAGCAGGATTTTGGCTCCGTCAGCACGATAAGTTTCCACGGGTTTGTAGTACCGGCCGGTGAGATCGCCCCACTCCTTCCAGATTTCCAGGATAGGACCGTAGGAATTGGTCAGGGCCACCTGGTGGGCGTACTTAACTTCGGTATAGAGTTCCGGCATGGCAAAAGCCCCCATGGTCACGGGCTTCGCGGGGTCCAGCTTGTGATAGGGCACCAGCGGCGGCAGGAACTGGTCCACGGTCTCCTGGTCCAGCAATTCATGGGCCTCAACCACGTGGCTGAGGATGAAGCCGTCCAGGTTGACGATTATGGGCAGAACCACCCGGTGATCCTCGGCGATTTTAAAAGCCATGATACTGTGGTCATAGGACTCCTGGCCGTTTTCCACGAATACCTGAATCCAGCCGATGTCCCGGGCCGCCATGATGTCGCCGTGGTCGTTCCAGATGGACAGGGGGCCGGACAACGCCCGGTTGGCCACGGTCATGACGATGGGCAGGCGCATGGCCGACGCGATGAACAGGATTTCGTTCATCAGGGCCAACCCCTGGGAACTGGTGGCGGTGTAGGTGCGAGCGCCGGCGGCGGAGCAGCCGATGCAGGCGCTCATGGCGGAATGCTCGGATTCCACCGTGATGAATTCGGCCTCCAGGTCGCCATTGGCCACCATGGAAGAGAGGTGCTCCACGATATGGGTCTGGGGAGTGATGGGGTAGGCCGCGATGGCCTCGGCCCGCGCCTGTTGCACCGCGTGGCTCACCGCGATGGAAACTTCCATACCGATGCGTTTCTTATGGCTAGGGGCGCCCATCACGATTCCTCCACCACCATCTTGATGCAGCCGGTGACGCACTCTTTGACGCAGATGCCGCAGCCTTTGCAGTAGGTGTTCATCTCAAAGTAGCCCTCCGGGGTCTCGGAAATGCCGCCTTCGGGGCACACCGTCCAGCAGATGCCGCACTTGATACAGCGGCTCGTGTCCCACACCGGCCGCATTGAGCGCCAATCCCCGGTGTTATAGTTCCGAGCCGTGCCCGGTTCGGTCAGTACGCCGCCGACCTCAATTTCCTGCCAGGTAACCTGGTCCCATGCTTTGCTCACGACTAGCGCTCCTCAATGGTGGTCTCTTCGAAGGCCACCTTCAGGGCATTAAAATTCTTGGCCGCCAGGGGCCCGAAGCGTTCCTTAAGGGGGGCTTCCATGGTTTCCACCTTAACGACGCCGGTGGCCTTCAGCAGCGCCCCGATCATGGTGGTGTTAACGATGGGCACCCCCAGGACCTCCCGGGCGATTTTGTTGGCGTCCACCAGAGCCAGGGTATGGGTGTAACCGTATTCCTGGCGAATTTCTGCCGGAGTCTTATGGGTGTTGAGGATAATGATGCCCCCTGGCCGCAAATCCGCCGGCGGATTTTGAATGGGCAACAGGGAGGCGTCCAGCACCACCACCACATCCGGGTTGAGGATCTTGCAGCGCAGCTTGAGGGGCTTGTCGTCCACCCGGCAGAAGGCCAGCACTGGGGCGCCCCGGCGCTCCGGACCGAAACTGGGGAAACCCTGGGCGAACTTCCCTTCCTCAATGGCCGCCAGGGCCAGCAGTTCCACCGAAGTCACCGCGCCCTGGCCGCCGCGGCCATGAAAGCGGATTTCAATCATGGTGTTTTCCTATGTCAGCGAGAAAGTTATGATGAGAAAAGTGACTTGTTCTCTAACTTAAAAATTTACAAACAACCTGGCTGACCAGCATCTCCCTCGATCGCCGGGAGGAACTTTCCTGAACCCGCCAGGTAACCTGGGCTTTTGGTCAAAACTACTTGATTATATAGCATTAGCAACCGCTTGGGAAAGCCGGGAAATTTCCGATTCCTTTGTCAGAAATTTTCCTACATTTCAAAATTCTTTCCTTTGGGATAATTTTCACTTAATAAAAATATAAGATCACAACGGTAGATGTCCACCCTTGATCAGGCAAAGGTAATAATGCGTGGATTATCTTTATTGGTACAGATGGGCAAGGTCGCAAAATATTCGGCCTGGGTTTGGCCAGGCAAACCGGATATTGGGGGACGCCCGGCGCCATCGTAAACGGCGGCGCCGGAAACCATAATCAACCAAACGGATTCTGCACCACAATGGTTTCTTCCCGGTCCGGACCCACGGAGACGATCCGGATGGGCACCCCCACCAACTCTTCCATGCGCTTCAGATAGTTTCGGGTGGCTTGGGGAAAATCCTCCAGGCGCCGCACTCCCCGAATATCCTCGCTCCAGCCCGGTAGCTCCTCAAAAATGGGCCGGCAGCGCTCCAACTCCTGGATGGTGGCAGGGGTGGTCTCCCGGCGGCGGCCATTTTCTTCATAAGCCACGCAAATCTTCACCGGGTTGATGCCGGTCAACACGTCCAGCTTGGTGATGGCCAGGCCGGTAAGGCCGTTGAGCCGGGCCGAATCCTTGAGCACCACTGCGTCAAGCCAGCCGCAGCGGCGCCGACGCCCGGTGGTGGAACCGAACTCCACCCCGCACTCCACCAGGTGATCTCCTACCTCGTCCAAACATTCCGTGGGGAAAGGCCCGCTTCCCACCCGGGTGGTGTAGGCCTTGACGATGCCCAGGACCTGATGCAGTTGATTGGGGCCGACCCCAGTACCGGTGCAGGCGCCTCCGGCCACCGGATTGGAAGAGGTCACAAAAGGATAGGTGCCATGGTCAATGTCCAAATGGGTCCCCTGGGCCCCTTCAAAGAGGATGTTGTGGCCTTGGCGCACGGCCGCCTGGATCGCCACCGACACGTTGGTTACCAGGGGCGCCAGGCGTTTGCCCATTTCCAGATAGGGCCTCAGAATCTCCTCCTGGGTGAAGGGGCGGTCTTCCAGGAACTTTTCCAGGCAAAAATTCTTTTCCGGCAGTACGTCGGTCAACTTGGCCGTGAGGACCTCGGGGTTCAGCAGGTCGGCCACCCGGATGCCCCGCCGTGCCACTTTGTCTTCGTAACAGGGTCCGATGCCTCGGCCGGTGGTGCCGATCTTGGCCGCGCCTTTGGCGGCCTCCCGAGCGATATCGATACGCTTGTGGTAGGGCATGATGACCTGGGTGCGTTCGCTGATACGGAGGTTGTCCGGACCCACCGCAATCCCCCGGGCCTTCAGGTTATCTATTTCCGTCAGGAGAACCTCGGGGTCCAGTACCACGCCGTTGCCGATGAGGCAGACGGTGCCGGGATGCAGGATCCCCGAAGGGATTAGATGGAAGATGAATTTCTCTCCGCCCACCACCAGGGTATGGCCGGCGTTGTTGCCGCCCTGGTAACGCGCCACGATTGCGGCCTGCTCGGTCAAGAGGTCCACGATCTTCCCCTTGCCCTCATCACCCCACTGGGTGCCCACCACGACTACGTTAGGCAAACCTGTGCCCTCCTTTGCTTAAGCCCCGTATATTAAATCACAAGCCCGGTAAAAACCAAAAAGAAAAATGCCCTGCCGGAGCAAGGCATTCTTGAGCGAACGGTCTCCGGGGACGGCATCCCGCCCTCAGAGAGTAGGTAACTTATTTTACTTTGGGTACATACTTGTTGGCATACTCCGGATAGTCCCGCCGCAGGGCTTTCTTGATAATCTTACCGGTGGGCGTCCGGGGGATGGCATCCATGAACACCACTTCCCGGGGCAGCTTGTACATGCCTAACACGTCCATGGTGGATTTGATGAGATCGTTGGCCAGTTCCTGGGACGCAGTGTGGCCGGGTTCCAACTCCACCATGGCCACGACTTTCTGGCCCAGGACCTCGTCGGGGATACCCACCACCGCGCTGTCCCGCACCGCCGCATGGCGGACGATGGCGTCTTCGATCTCCGAGGGGGCCAGCCGGAAGCCGGAGGACTTGATCATGTCATCTTCCCGGGCCTGGAAGAAGATGTAGCCGTCTTTGTCCATCATGACGGCGTCGCCCATCATGTTGTAGCCGTCCTTGACGCCCTTTTTCATGGTTTTCAGGAGCTTGTTGTCCTGGACGTAGGGCTTCCAGTACAGGGTGCCGGTGGGGCCCTTGATCATCATACTGCCCACTTCGCCAGGGCCGGCGGTGGTGCCGTCTTCCCGCACTACTTTGATCTCAAAGCCCGGCAGGGCCTTACCGATGGAGTCGGCCACGGGAAGGTTGCCGATGGTGTTGGAGGTCACCAAATGCATCATCTCGGTGCCGCCCAGGCCTTCCCAGATGGGCTTGCCGGTCTTGTCCTGCCACATGGCCAGGGTCTTGCCGGTCAAGGCGTCGCCGCCGGTGGTGTACATCCGGACGTGGGAGATGTCATAGTCGTTGAAATTGGGCATTTCCAGCAGCTTCCGGTAAGCCGTGGGCAGACCCGTCACCACCGTGATCTTGTGCTTGACGATGGTGGACATCATGTCGTCCGGAGTGAACTTGGGCAGCAACGAAATCGCGCCGCCGCCGGCAAAGGGTACCATGCAGAAGGTGCCGTAGCCTGCCGCGAAGGATACCGGCGCGGAACCGCCCAGCACCTCGCCGGGATAAATCTTCCAAACGTACTTGTTGACAATGTTGGCCTCAATCAGGACCTCTTTGACGAAGTGGACGCAACCCTTGGGCTGGCCGGTAGTCCCGGAGGTGAACATGATGACGCCGATGTCGTCAGCGTTCAATTTGACATTGGTGAACTGATCGGAAGCTGCGGCCATCTCTTTGCCGAAGGAGGCGTAGCCTTTGGCTTCCGCGTCTTCGGGCTTGCCGCCCACCACGATGATCTTAGTGGGGAACTCGAATTCGTGCTTGGCATCTTCCACAGCGGCCATTAAGGGGAAACTCACCGCAAAGGCTTTGAATTCTGCGTTATTACAGACAAAGGCCACTTCTTCCTTGGCCCATAGCGGGGAAATGGGCACCGGGATGGCGCCGACTTTCTGGATGCCGAAGTTGATGGCAATGGCTTCCGGCATGTTGGTCAACCGCAGTCCTACCCGGTCCTGCGGCTCTACGCCCAGCTTGGCGAGGACGTTGGCAAACTTGTTGGCCATGGCCAGGAGTTCTTTATAAGTGATCTTCTGGTCGCCAAACAGGACCGCGGCTTGATCTCCCTGGCCTGCTTTCACGTGTTTGTCAAGAAATTCTTCCGCAATATTCCACTGTCCGGTCGCATACTGTTTAAATTCCTCGGGCACCGTATATTGGGCCCAGAGTTCTTTGGGGGGCAAATAATCAGCCGGAATTTTACCCATGTACTGCTACCTCCTTCAGATATTTGTAATTCTAACGGTCTTTTCGTCCTTCCCAAGGCAAAACCATGTGAATCATATTACAAAGTCTAGGCCCCGTGTCAAGAAATTTATAGTTTTCGTTAGTCGTTTTCGGCAGGCATCCGAATATTTGGTTATTTTATCAATTATTTTCAATAGATTAACCGATTATTGCGCTCCTGTAGCCTTACTTATGTTAATACACCCTTCCTTAATTGCCCGATTTTCGGAATCATGGCTCAAGATCGCCCCAGATTTTGTTATACTGGCCGAAACTGAGACTCTCAAGAAATGCCCACCGTCGCCCTGATCGGACCTGAACTCTACCCCATTCCGCCCATCCGGGGCGGGGCCGCGGAGTTGTTTATCGAGAAGGTGGCCGACCGCCTCACCGGCTGGCTCCCGGTGGTCATCGGGGTTTCCGATCCAGAACTCCCCCAGCATGAATTCCGCGGCCGGGCAGAATATTTCCGCGTGCCCCTTGCAGGCTGGCGCAAGTGGCTCTACTGCCGGTACCGGCATCATTTTCCTCTCTATGACCGACAAGTGGCAAGAATCATTAACCAGGTGCAGCCGGACCTCATCCACGTTCACAACCGGCCCCTGCTGGCCTTATACCTGCAACGCCGCCTGCGGCCCCCGGTTCCCATCATCCTCCACATGCACAACCTCTACGAATCATTGGGCAAACGGGAGCGGCCCCGCCCCGGCACCCCCATGCCGGTGACCGGGTTTGCCGCGTGCAGCGGGTTCGTGCTGGACCGGGAACGGGAAAGACTGGGGTTGGGGGCGGGTCTTTATCGAGTCATGTATAACGGGGTGGAAACGAGCGCCTATGCCTCCCGCTGGGACCCTTCGACCGGAGTAACAGAGGTGCGGCGCGCCTTTGGCCTTGAGGCTGAACCCACGGTGCTCTTTGCCGGTAAGCTCAGGGAGGCTAAAGGCGTCCAGATCCTGCTCCGGGCCATGAACCGGGTCTGGGTCGCCCTGCCCCAGGCGGTTCTGGTGCTGGTGGGCGGCACCGAATACGGCCTGGACCGCACCATGCGGGAAACGCCGTTTCTGGTGCAATTGCGCCGGGACTTGGCGCGGGCGCCGGGAAAAGTGGTGCTCACCGGATTCATCCCGCCGGATCAAATGCCCCGGGCCTATCTCCTGGGAGACGTCTTTGTGGGTCCGTCCCAGATCGAGGAAGGCCTGGGTCTGGTTTTTCTGGAAGCGGCCGCGGCCGGGCTCCCCGTGATCGCCACCCGCCGGGGCGGCATCCCGGAGGTGGTGGGGGACGGAGAAACGGGGTTGCTCCTGGACAGGCAGGACGACGACGCCGAACTGGCCGCCAAGATTGTCCGGCTGTTAGACGACGCGCCTTTGAGGCAAAGATTGGGACAGCAAGGCCGAGCGCGGGTATTGGCAAAATTTTCCTGGGAAAAAATCGCGGGGACCCTGGAAGCATTTTATGGTGAGGTAAAAGCCTTTAACCGCCAGGACCACTAGTACTCCTGTGTCATAAAATAATCTCATTGGCTGTTGCCCCGATGGCAACAGGGACACTTTTGCGCTCAACCGGCAACAACAGGCCCGTGCAATACGCCTGAAAAGGTTCCACCCTGTCTGCATGACCCAACGCGGTGGACAGCTTTCCGCAGGCAGACCCTGGAATTGCTTGAACCAGGCAAGCTTGGAGCGGCCGGATTCTGCCACCTGGGTCTAGGAGTCGGACCGCTGACGAGGGCGCAAAGAGCAATCATGAAAATATCATGGAGCAGGTGCCGGGTGTTGTGACGTCGGGGATCCTTGATGCAATCGAGATGTTTGCGAAAGGGGGAATCGGGAGAAGGCATGGCATAACCTCCTAAAAATTATTGTTTTTTAGGTGGGTACCACAAAGCTTGGCGGAAGTCTAGAATTATTTAGTTATCTCAATAAGTTATTTCTATCTAACTCATTCGTTGTAATCTCAGTCGCTTGGATTGGATCATCTTAAGCGAAGCAAGCGACCAGGACGGCAGGTTCCATGCCAAGGCTACATGCCCTGCTGGTTTATGCCTCCTCCCTTGCTCACGCTCCCTCTCCCGGTTATTATTAAAGATGCATCTAGCTTTTGGGCCTTCCCGGCAGCGGGCCCGCTTGAAGCGATTCTGCAATCGAACTTTTTTTCAGCAAGGGGCTGGTTAGTCATGAAATATGTCATTTTGGTGGGCGATGGCATGGGGGACTACCCCCTCCCCGAGTTGGGCGGGAAAACTCCTTTAGAAGCAGCGGTCACTCCGCATCTGGACGCCCTGGCCCGGCGGGGCGAACTGGGATGCGCCCGCACCGTTCCGCCGGGTAAGGAACCGGGCAGCGACATAGCCAATCTGGCCATCATGGGGTATGACCCGGTGCGCTACCATACCGGGCGGGCCCCTTTGGAAGCCGCAGCCCTGGGGGTGGAATTGGAGCCCGATGAGGTGGCTTTTCGGTGCAATCTGGTGACACTTCTGCGCCACGCGGATTCCCGTCTCTTTATGGAGGACTACTCCGCCGGGCACATCACCAGCGCCGAGGCCAAAGAGCTCATCGCCGCCCTGGAAGACGCCCTGGGCCGGAACGGCCGCCACTTTTTCCCGGGAGTAAGCTATCGCCATCTCCTGGTGTGGCGTGAGGGGGACGCCGCCTGGCGCACCTATCCGCCCCATGACTGGACGGGCCAGGAAGTGGGGCACCTTATGTCCGAAGATGCCCAACCCCTGTGGGACTTGGTTCGGGCCTCGTGGCCGGTGCTGCAGGACCAGTCCGTCAATCGGAGCCGCATGGCCGCGAACCAAAAACCGGCCACCTCCATCTGGCTCTGGGGGCAGGGACGGTCCCCCCAGATGCCCACTTTGCAGGAGCGCTTCGGTCTGAGCGGCGCGGTGATCTCGGCGGTGGACCTGATCCGGGGCATCGGCAAGTATGCCGGGCTCACCTCCATCCTGGTCCCCGGGGCCACGGGTTTCCTGGACACCAATTACGCCGGCAAAGTGGCCGCGGCTTTAAACGCCCTCAAGGAGATGGACCTGGTCTTTGTGCATGTGGAGGCCCCGGATGAAGCGGGCCACAGCGGCGAGCTGCCCCTGAAAATGCAGGCCATCGAAGACTTTGACGCCAAGGTGGTGGGGCCGCTGGTGGCCGGCTTGGAGATGCTGGGAGACTTTCGGCTCCTGGCGCTCTGCGACCATTTCACCCCCCTGGCGCTCCGCACCCACACTTCTGAGCCGGTGCCCTTTATCCTTTACGACTCCCGGACTCCGAACGACCTGCCCCGTCCTTACACCGAGGCCGCGGCCCAGGCCACGGGCCTGCTCCTGGAGCAGGGCGCCGACCTCCTGCCCCGGTTGCTGCAGCGCTAACGAAAAGAGAAAAAATCGTTACACCAAAAGGGCGACCCCAGCAGTCGCCCATTGTGGTGCCATAGTTTACAAGTTCCTGAAAATTCAAGCTATTTCTTAATTATTTTCCTCTTGAATTATTCGACCCTGGGCAATAAAAGAAAACCCCTGGTTTCCCAAGGTACCCAGCATCAAGCAATCAATGATGGGTTCATTCACCGGTTTTTCGGCCTGCCACTGCACAATAAAATTGGCCCCCAAACCCTCATCACCCCGTTTGGGTTCCTTGACGATGACCCGAGTGGCCGCCAGGGGCTTGAGGGTGACCGGTTTTTCTAAATACTTATAGGCCAGTTTGCCATCGGTATCATAATGATCGATTTTTACCACCGTTATGGCCTGCGATGGGTCGGTATTATGAATAATGAGATTGGCCCTCAAAGGCACCACCATTAATATGGGCGGGCCGCTGATCACATTGGCATAACTGGGGATGTAGACCGTTTGGCCTTTGACCAGCTTGGCTGCGCCTAAGGCCGCAGCGCTGCTGTTGAACAGCAGGATGATGGCCGCCAAGGTCAGCAACACGGTTTTTCTGACATTCTTAATCATCATGAATTTTCCTCCAGGCAGACAAGGATAGGAGCGGTACATTTTCCTCATTAAGGGACTAAAAACGCGGGCAGCGCTTGTTCCCGGAGCCCTGGAATCATATCGATGAAAAATGCCACTGGTTTTCGTTAAACCAGATTTTTGAGGTGGCGCACGGCGTTCTGGAACAGGGCCAGGCCGGCGCCGACTTTGTCCGGATAGGGTTCGCGGCGACGACGGCAGGATTCTTTATCCCGGGTCCAGGTGGGATGCTGAAAGGCAGAGATGTGGGCTTCGGGGTGGGGCATGAGGCCCAGGACCCGGCCGCTGGCATCGCAGATGCCGGCGATGTCCAGGAGGGAGCCGTTGGGATTATAGGGAAATCGGCTCATGGCGGCTTTCCCCGAAGGCGTAGCATATTTTAGGGCGATCTGGCCCCGGTCGGCCAACTCCGCCAGGATCGGGCCATCCGCGTAAAATTTCCCCTCGCCGTGGCGTATGGGCAATTCCAGGAGGTCCAGCCCCTGGGTGAACACGCACTTCGACGGCATGGCCTTGAGGTGGACCCAGGCATCCCGGAAGTTGCCGCAGTCATTGGGAATAAGCGCGGCCAGCCGGGCGTCGGTGTGCCCGGGCAGGCCCGGCAACAGCCCCAGGTTGACCAGGACCTGGAAGCCGTTGCAGATCCCCAAGACCAAGCGGCCGGCCGCGATGAACTCGTTGAGGGCCGAGCCCAGGGCCAGTTTCAGCCGCAGGGCCAGAATCACCCCGGCCCCGTGGTCGTCCCCCCAGGAAAAGCCCCCCGGGATGGCCAATAGGTGGTAATCCCAGAGGATTTCCGGATTTTCCAACAAATCGGTGGTGTGGACCCGCACGGCCTCGGCCCCGGCCTGCGCCAGGGCATAGGCGGTCTCATAATCGCAATTCAGGCCGTAGCCGTAAAGCACCAAAGCCTTGGGCCTTGGGGCCGAGTTTTCGGATTTTGCTTTTTGGTTTTCGGTGGTACTCATCTCAGGGCCACCGTTTTTCAGCGTTTTCCTCGTTCCCAAGCTGAGTTTGGGAACGCAATATTTTTCGTCCAAGCGCTGCTTGGGCACTTCATGGTTTAATCCCTGAAACCGAGGCACAGCGAAACGAGCAAGGGTTTTGGGCTACATCTCACACACTCGAACCCTACCCCCCCCTACTTCTTCCCGCTCTTTTTCTTTTTCTTGGGTTCGGCCTTCTTTTCTTCGCTCCGTTTCTTGGCCTCGGCCAGTTCGATGACCTTTTCCCGCTTAACTTCCACGCGTTTGGATTCTTTGCGCCAGGCATAAACGATGGGGCTGGCCACAAAGATGGAAGAATAGGTGCCCACCAGCACGCCTAAGATCATGGCCAGGGCGAAGTCCCGCAGAACCACGCCGCCGAAGAAGAACAGCGCCACCACCACCAGGAACACGGTGGTGCTGGTGATGATGGTCCGGGAAAGCACCTCGTTGACGCTGAGGTTGATGATCTCTCCAAGTTTGCCCCGTTTCCGGGCCAGATTTTCCCGGATGCGGTCGAAGACCACCACGGTGTCGGTGAGGGAGTAGCCCGCCAGGGTCAGGAGGGCGGTGACCACCAGCAGAGTGATTTCGATGTTGAACAACCAGAAAATCCCCAGGACGGCCAGGACGTCATGAAACGTGGCTACGGTGGCGCCGATGCCAAAGATGAATTCGAAGCGCCAGGCGATATAGATAATAATACCCAGCATGGAGATGATGATGGCAACGATAGCCTTGTTGCGCAGGTCACCGCTGATCGAGGCGCCGATCTCCTGTTTGCCGATAACCTTGAAGTTATTGGCGGGCATGGCCTTATTGAGGATGGCGGCCAGGTGTTCGGACATCTGCCCCACGGTGGCTTCGGATTTCTTGAGCTTGACCATCAGCTCTTTGCCGCCTTCGACCTGTTGAATCTCGGCGTGCCCCCAGCCTTCCTTATCGAGGATGCCTCGCACTTCAGAAACGGTGAAAGGCTTGGCTGAGCTCATCTCCACCAGGGCGCCGCCGCTGAACTCCACCCCCAGGTTGCCGTGGCCCCGGGAGAGCTGCACGAAGGCCACCAGGCCCAAAATCGCCAGGATTCCGGAGATGATGAAAGCGTAGTGCCGCCAGCCGATGAAGTCAAAATTCGGCTGCTTGAAAAATTCAAAGAAGCTGAGCTTTTTCAGCCACCGTTTGATCAGTAACCAGTCATAGACCACCCGGGTGCCAAACAGGGCGGTGAACAGGTTGAGGATGACGCCCAGGCTCAAGGTGACGGCAAAGCCCTTGATGGGGCCAGTGCCGAAAAGGAAGAGGGCGCAGGCGGTAATCAGGGTGGTGACGTGGGAGTCGATGATGGTCCAAAAGGCCTTGTCATAGCCCCCGTCGATACTGGCCTTCAAGGGCTTACCGGCGTGCAGCTCCTCCCGCATGCGCTCGTAAATAAGCACGTTGGAGTCCACCGCCATG
Source organism: Desulfobacca acetoxidans (assembly GCA_022736495.1). Next base: position 5,405 of record DZCR01000045.1, on the reverse strand, counting down.
CCGATGGATAAGATGATGCCGGCGATACCCGGCAGGGTAAGGGTGGCGCCCAAAAGCGACAGGCAGCCCAGAAGCAAAATGACGTTCAGGATCATGGCGTAGTTGGCCACCAGCCCCGAGAAACGATAGTAAAAAATCATGAAGCCGATGACCAAAAAGGTGGCCAGCAGGCCGGCGGTGAGGCCTTTTTTAATGGAGTCGGCCCCCAGGGTGGGGCCTACGGTGATATTCTGGACGATCTTGACGGTGGCCGGCAGAGCCCCGGCCCGGAGCACGATGGCCAGATCGTGGGCCTCGGCCGGGGTGTAGGAGCCGGTGATCTGGGCCTTACCGCCGCCGATGCGCTCCTGGATGACCGGAGCGGAGCGCACGACCCCATCCAGGATGATGGCCAGGCGGCGCTTAACGTTCTCACCGGTGATTTTGCCGAATTCCGTGGCTCCCCGGTTGTTGAAGTCCACGGATACGTAAGGCTCATTATAGTCGCCGATGCGCACGGTGGCGTTTTTCACTGCGGCGCCGGTGAGGAGGACCTTCTTTTTGAGCAGCAGAGGCTTGCTTTCCAGACGGCCGGTGTCCCGGTTAATGCTTTTTTCGATATAAATTTCAGTATCCGCAGGGATCTTATCCGCCAAGGCCTGGTTGAGCTGCTCCCGGGTATAACCGGGCTTCAACTTACCGCTTTTCAGGGCCTGTTCGATCAATTCAGGCAGATTGACCTGGGCCTGGTCATCCACCAGCTTGAATTCCAGTTGGGCCGTCTGGCCAATGAGGTCCAAGGCCCGCTGGGGGTCCTGAATGCCGGGGAGCTGCACCACGATCTGGTCGGCGCCCTGGCGCACCAGGACCGGTTCGGTCACTCCAAACTGGTCGATACGGTTGCGCAACACCTCTAAACTTTGAGACAGGGTGCGTTCCTGGAGTTGGCTGATTTCATCGGGCTTGAGGCTCAGGTTAAAGACCAGACTGCCATCCTGGCGTTGGGGTTCCCCGGCCGCGAGGTGGGGGAACTCATCCTTTAGTAATCTCTGGAACGCCGCCTGTTCGTCTTTATTCACCAGGGTGACGGGCAACGCCTCTTTGGCCACATCCCCCACTTTCAAGTTCAGACCGCGCTTTTCCGCCATTGCCTTCATATCGCTGGCATCGCGGTTTAAGGCGTTCCCGATGGCGCTCTCCATATCCACCTGGAGGATCAGGTGCATGCCTCCCTTCAGGTCCAATCCCAACTTCAAACCGCGGCTCACATGCTGTTCCCACCAGCCGGGCAGTTCTCCCGTAACGGAAGGCAGCACGAAAACAATGGCAATGATGGTGAGGAGAAATAAGAAGAGAAACTTTAAGCGAACTGCTCGCAACATGCACCTATCTCCTTAGAGCCGGGGGTGAGTCTGGCTTTGGTGATACTCATTGCCAAAAGCTTTTTCTTATTCCCCCCGCAGTAGGGGTGAAACAGGGATGAACCTTTGGCAAGCGCTATTAAGTTATTTTCCCTTACTAATGTAAAGGGTTATGTCATGCAGGCGTGCCTGGAAACCGCCCCGCCCCTGGCTTTGACTTAATTTAGAAAAACTACCTGAGAGCTCCCTGATTGTCAAGGTTCTTGGCCATCTAGACCACAGGCTGGTCTTTATTCAAAATTTTCATGAGTATCCTATGGAGCCTGACGCTGGGTGCGAGAATGGTAATAACTGATGATATCCCGCTTGGTGAGCATACCCACGATATCGTTGGGCGCTTCTTCCTTCACCACCGGCAACTCGTCCACCTGGATGGAGTTCATCCTGTCCAGGGCATCTTGGAGAGAGTCTGTCAAGAACACCCGCACCACGTCAGGGGAGGCAACATCTTTGGCCACGATCAAATGGCTGATGCCCTCGTCGAACATGATATCCCGGATGTCATTCACGGAAAGAATGCCGGTCATTTCGCCCGCGAGGTTGACTACCGGAAAATAGATATTGGGCGATTTAACCACGGTCTGCACCAGGTCGGTAAAATGCAGATTTTCGGGGATGAGGGTAACGCCCCGGGGCTGCAAGGCGTCCCGGACATGCATTTCTTCCAGCAGACCCCGGGCAAATTCCCGCGTATGGGCCGGAGAGGCCAGGCGGGTGAACACCTGTTTCTCATAGATGCCGGTCCGTCCCAACAGGAGAAAGGCAGTGGACGACACCAGCATCAAGGGCACCAGCAGGGTATAACTGGCGCTCATCTCACAGGCCATGATGATGGCTGCCAGCGGGGTCTTGGATACCCCGGCAAAAAATCCGCCCATTCCCACCAATACGAAGGAATAGGGATAAGTTACCCAGCCCGGGAACAGCTGCTGCCCGAGGTAGCCGAAGCCGCCGCCCAGCATGGCGCCGATGAAGATTGACGGACCGAAAAGACCGCCGCTGCCGCCGGACCCCAGGGTAAAAGAGGTGGCCACGATCTTCATGGCCGCCATAATAAACATGGAGTACCAGAGCATCTTGCCTTCCAGGGCCATCTGCACCCAGCCGTAGCCGCCGTCCATGACATGGGGATAGAAAAAGAGAATGAGGCCGCACAACAGGCCTCCCAGGGCCGGTTTCAGGATGCGGGGCATCTTCAGCCGGGCAAAGAAGTGCTCATGCATGCCGTGGAAGATTTTGATGTAAGCGTAACCGACCGCGGCGCAGAAAACCCCGAAGAGAGCATAAGGCAGGAGTTCGGTGGGGAGGGCAAAGTCCACCGGGCCGGGGAAGAAGATGGCCGCCCGCCCATGGACCTGGGAAAAGACGGAATAGGATACGATGGAGGAGATTACACAGGGCAAAATGGCTTCGAACTCGAATTCCGTTTCCCGGTAGAGCACTTCTGGGGCGAAGAGCGCTGCTCCCAGGGGGGAGCGGAAGATGGCTCCCACCCCAGCCGCGGCCCCGGCCAGGACCAGGATGCGGCGTTCCCGGGGGCTGAGTCTCAACGTGGAGGCCAAAAACGACCCAAAACCCGCGCCGATTTGGGAAATAGGACCCTCTTTACCGGCAGAGCCGCCGCTGCCGATGGTGATGGCCGAAGTAATGATTTTAATAAACGGCGCCCGGGTGCGAATGAAGCCGCCCTTCTGATGGAAGGCCTCGATCATGGCGTCGGTGCCGTCGCCGGCGGTCTCGGGCGCGATGGTGTAGACGATGAGGCCAGAGACGAGGCCGCCCAACGTCGGGATCAGAATAAACAGGTAGTTATAGGGTGAAGTAAAGCCCAGCACCTGGGCGGCGGGAGCCCCGCGCCCGGGCTCTACATAGCCCGTAAATGCGGTGATGGTATGCTTCAGAATAAAGAGCAGCAGATCATCGAAGACGATGGCCCCGATGCCGGCCACCAGCCCCACAGCGATGCTTAATGTGACCCAGCGAAAGTGATACGACCAACGGGGAGAAATAAGGGGAAATAAACGGGACTTAGCTGGAGGCGTCAATGCTACCCTCGCTTGCACAAGGTATTAATTGAAAATTTTGTGGGCTTCTCTTAAAACTATCGGTCCGAGAAGAATTCTTCGTCGGGCAACTTTACGGCGGTAAGGAAATTGCCATAAACCGCGCCAGTGTCGATGCCGATCTTATTGGGCATGATGAGCGGCTGCCTGAAGGGGGTGTGCCCAAAAATGACCCGCCGCCCAAAATCCTCTTGAGAAGTGATAAATTCACCCCGGATCCACAACAAGTCTTCCTCCTGCTGGTCCGCCAGCGCCACTCCGGGCTTGAGGCCGCCGTGCACAAAGATATAATCGGCAGTTTCATAGTAAAGCTGTAAGTCCTCGTAAAACTGCCGGTGATCCGGCGGCAACACTAAATTTTCCTGGTCTAGCCATTCGTCCCCCCAATAATCTTCCAGGGTGGCCAGGCCGCCGTTGAAGAGAAAGAACTCCTTTTCCCGGCCCTGGAGAAAATCCAGGAACATGGCCTCATGGTTGCCCTTGAGGCAGATGACCTGTCCGGACGGGGCCAGATTCTTGAGGCGGATGATATAATCCACCACCCCTTTGGACCGGGGACCCCGGTCGATATAGTCCCCCACGAACAACAGCCGAGCCCGCTGCAGATCGGGGTTGATCTTCTCCATGAGGCGTTCCAGGGATGCCAGACTCCCGTGGATGTCGCCGATGGCGTAAATGTCGCCGCTCATGTCAATCCTTTAAGGGCGGACCAGGCACGTCAGCCCCTATTATGCTAGCGGGCTTACAACCAGCGGAACAATTTCTCCCGCCGGTCCAGCCGGGTGAGGCCCGCGGCCCGGGCCATTTGCTGCGCCTCCTCGTATTCGGGGCCGGTTAAGAATTTGCGCAGCACCGGATGTTCGCTGGCCCGGCCGCAGGGGCGGTACTGCCCCATGACGTTCACGTAAGTGTTGGGCGACACCTCCCGGGCCACGAATGCCATAATCTCCCGGGTGCCGGCCAGACCGTCGGGCAAGACCAGGTGGCGCACTAACAAACCCCGCCGGGCCACGCCTTTTTCGTCCACCGCCAGATCGCCCACCTGACGGTGCATCTCTTTGATGGCCCTGCGGGCGATCTCCGGATAGTCTTCCGCCTGGCACAAATCCTTCGCCACCCGGGGGTCCCAAAACTTGAAATCGGGCATGTAAATATCCACTACCCCGTCCAGGAGGCGCAGGGTCTCCTCCGCGTCATAGCCACCGGTATTGTAAACCAGGGGGACGTGCAGCCCGCCCTCAATGGCCTGGGGCAGGGCCGCCAAAATCTGATAGACCTGATGGCTGGGAGTGACAAAATTGATATTGTGGCAGCTCCGCTTCTGCAAAAGAAGCATCATCGCGGCCAGGTCCGGTATGGAAACTCCTTCGCCTACCCCCCCGTGACTGATTTCGTAATTCTGACAAAAGATGCAATATAGGTTGCAGTGGGTAAAAAAGATGGTGCCGGAGCCGTGCTGCCCCACCAGGGGGGCCTCTTCCCCGAAATGGGGCGAATAGGACGATACCACAGGCTGATCCCCGGTACGGCAGACCCCCCGCTCGCCGTGATGCCGGTCCACCAGGCAGTTGCGGGGACAGAGAGTGCACTGACTTAGAATATCGTAAGCCGCGGCAATCTTTTCTTCTAATAACCCTTTTTGAGCAATTTTCAAATAACTTGGGTCGAACCGTCCCATAAACTTGGTCTCTTTTTCTAATTCAATATTGTCCGTTGTGATTTCTGCTAAGTATTAAACCGCAGACTCAACAATTTCCGCATCTATATTGGGAGGTACGCCCAATGTTACTTTCAGGATGACGCCAGTCAATTTCAAATCTAAGCACTCCCAAATCTGCCTGGTCAAAATCAGAGATCTCAAGAGCGCAACCAATAGTGCCTCCCCCTGATGTTCTTCGATCAACTTATTATGGGGGTTGGGTGGGGGGCTTGGGGGGAGGGC
>DZCR01000044.1 GCA_022736495.1 Desulfobacca acetoxidans | reverse complement strand
CACGGTCATGGTGTTGATGCCGGAGGCCTGGGCCGCGGTCTCATCTGTCCGGATGGCCTGCAGGGCCCGGCCGTAGCTGGAGTTGACCAGGGCGACGATTACCATGACCGTGGCCGCCGCCACGCCCCAGGACCACCAGAGGTTGGTGTCGGGAGCCAACCCCTTGAGGCCCAGAGGGCCGTTGGTCAGCCCCTGGAGGTTGTTGGCCAGGACCCGCACCACTTCGCCGAAGCCCAGGGTGACGATGGCCAGATAATCCCCCCGTACCCGAAAGACCGGAAAGCCTGTGATCAGCGCGAAAATCGCGGCTACCAGCCCCCCGGCCAGGATGGCCAGGGGAAACGGCAGGGTCAAGTGGTTGAGCGGCCAGTAGAGCGGGGTGACCAGGAAGTTCAGGGCCTTTTCCGCCGGGGTCATGGTCAAGAGGGCCGCCATGTAGGCCCCCAGGGTGATGAAGGCATTGGGACCCAGGTGCAGTTGGCCGCAGACGCCGTTGATCAGGTTATAGGCCACCGCCATCGTGATGAAAATGGCCACGTTGTTTAAAAGGCGGACCTGATATTCGTTGGCCCAAAGCCTCATGGCCCACAGGAACAGGAATAGCAGGATCAGGGCCCCCAGGGTGAGATAGCGGGTGCGAATGGCTAACTCCTTGATAGCTCTAAAGCTTTTCCTCACTCAAGGCTTCTCCCAAGAGCCCCGTGGGGCGCACCAGCAGGAGCACGATGAGCAGGGTAAAGGCCACCGCGTCCCGATAGCCCGCCCAGGCCGGGAAGAAGGCTACGATCATGACTTCCAAAAGACCCAGGAGTAGCCCCCCAAGCACCGCGCCGGTGACGTTGCCGATGCCTCCCAGGACCGCGGCGATGAAGGCCTTCAACCCCGGCAGAATGCCCATGAAAGGGTTCACCTGGGGATATTTCATGGCCCACAAAAGCCCGCCGGCCCCGGCCAAAAGCGACCCGATGAGAAAGACAAAGGCGATGATGCGGTTGACGTTAATGCCCATGAGGCTGACGGTCTCCAGGTCCCGGGCGATGGCCCGCATGGCCCGTCCCACCCCGGTGTGGTTGATGATGATGAAGAGCACCGCCAGGAGCCCTGCCGTGACCAGGGGGATGAGCAGGCTCAAGCGGGGCACGAAAAGTCCGTTCCAGGAAAAAGCTCCGGCGAACAGTTTTGGTACCGGAAAAGGCTGAGCCCGGCCTCCGGCAATGACCAGAGCCAGATTTTCCAGCAGAAAGGAGGCGGCGATGGCGGAGATCAGCAGGGAAATGCGGGGAGCCCGGCGGAGGGGCCGGTAAGCGCCCCGTTCTATCAGCACCCCCATGCAGCCGGTGAGCAAGATGGCCAGAGCAAAGGCCGCGGGCCAGGGCCAGGAAAAGAGCCCCACCCCCATGACCGCGCTATAGGCCGCCACCATCAAGAGGTCCCCGTGGGCAAAATTGATGAGCCGCAGGATGCCGTAGACCAGAGTGTAGCCGATGGCGATGAGGGCATAGAGACTGCCCAGGGACAGCCCGTTGATGAGCTGCTGCAGGAAGGTGAGGAGATCCACAGGGATATTATACTAAAAAATGCCGTCCAGGACGCGGGAAAGGCCAAAGAGAAGCTGAGGTTACGTCAAGGGGCGCCAAAGTGCCTCACAGGTCGTAGGAAAAACCTTCGGCGACCAGGGCCCGGGAGGAACTGGCGCGGAGCCGGAGGGGGATCAGGGCCTGATACTCGGGGCAGGTCAGGAAATCCTGCACCAAGTCCATGGTTTCGAATTGCACCAGGACAAGCCTTTCGGGACGCCAGCCGCCTGACACGGGATATATGGCGCCGCCCCGCACCAGGTAACTCCCACCGTACCGTTCCACCAGCGGCAGAACCTGTAGGGTGTATTCGGCGTACAATTCATGGTCTTCAACATTAATTTCAATGATGAGGTAAGCGGGCATCTTATCGGCCCCCTTTGCAGGTTGGGTTGAGCGGATGTGGGGGGCGGGTTGCCATGAATTAAAAAAGTTCTCTCCAGGTGCGCCCCTATTAAATATCCGGTAAATCAATGCGGTGCGGCCCAGGGCTGATGGATGACGGCTGCATGCTGAATTATTACTTATAATTCATAAAAAGTATAGACATACTTTACAAAAAAATGGGCTGATAGCCCCGGGCAGTGATGATGGCGAAGTGGAATGGGGGCCCCACCTCTTCTTTTACCGCGGCCATGTTTTTTAAAAAGTCGCGGCTCAGATGCAAAATATCCTCCAGGTCGGCGCCCCGATTCAGGGCCTGGAACAGGCGCATCTCCATCCCCAGGTTCCGGGGCATGACCACCGCGTTGCCTATTTGAATGCGTTTCAAAGGCAGTGAATTTTCTTCGCTGCCCAACAGGACCATGGCGAAGTGGGGCGGAGGGCTGTGGGGGGTATGCCCGGCCAGGATGAAGTAGATGCGGCGGAAGCCCTCGGCCTCCGGCCCATGCGCATCCAGATGGCGTTCGTAACCCTGGGAGAGGAAAGACTGCGCGAACTCCACCATCTCCTCAAATTCCAGGGACCCGGGATGACGGACGATCTGATGGCGCAAGGCCAGGGACAGGGGCACGCTGACGCCGGCCCCGCTGCTCAAGATGGCAACGCAGCGGTCCAGGGCGAAGAGCTTGTTGACGGTGAAGATCTCCGGCTGTCCCTTGGCGTCAAACCGGGTGGCCCGGCTGTCCGTGGCCAACACAATGCCATGCTCGTTCAATCCTGCCAGGGTCTGGGTCATGGGATTTCCCGAAGAACGGAGGGGAGATAAGGCGGCGGGCACGAAGGCCTGCCCCACCGTATGAATCCCCCCGGACAGGAGAGGGACTTCAAGTTTCGTCCCTGTCGGCCAATTTTGGCAGGGGCGCGCCCTCGGGATTATAAAAAATCCGCATCCTGGCCGGCGGCAGGGTGAATTCCAGAGGCGAACGCAGTTTCAACGGGATGGTGTCGGGGGTCAGGTCTTGCCAGGCCCGAGCCGGCTTCCCCAAGGGCTCGGTCAGGTCGGGGATGGCCACCGCCTGGGGTGCGGCGGTGGCATTGATCACTGCCAGGACCCGGCCCTTGCGGCTTTCCCGGGACTTGAGCAGGAGCGCCACCGGCTCCCCCTCCGGATTGACCCTGGTTTGGGGCCCCTCCTCCAGGAGCACCGGGCAAGCCTTTTTCATCCGGTTTACCCCCTTGATAAAGGGGGTCAGGTCGTAGGCGGGGGTTTCCCAGTCCTGGGGGCGGGTCTGCACCACGTTGAGGCGCTTCTTGAACCCATACTCATAGCCGACGGGCATCATCAATCCGGTGGAAAAGTAGGCCGCGAAGAGGTAGCGCTGCCGGGCCACTTCCGGGGCGCCGCCGCTGGCCGCCGCGAGCCGTTCAGTGTCGTGGGACTCCGGGAAGCTTACCGAGGGGGCCAGGTGACGGAAGGTGTTGTACTGCTCCAGGCACCAGGGCTCCTGATAATCCCACCACTTGGAGCTGTTGTAGAGGAAATCGAACCCCGAGGAGGAGAGCTGGGCGCATTCCTCCAGACGGCACCCCAAAGTTTCGGCGAAAAATTGGGCCTGGGGTTCCAGGTTTTTGGCCTCGCCGATGAGGCGGCCCCAGAACTCCCCCGGAATCTTGTAGGCGGCATCGGCCCGGAATCCCATGAAGCCCAAGCTCAGGTACTTGGACACGACGCCGTCGAAAAAGTGCAGCAACCCCTCGGGGTCGGGCGGCGGCCAGTACTCCAACTCCGCCAGGTCGCCCCACACCGTCACCTTGGTGGCATCGGCGGGATCGATGGCCCCGGGGTGCTTAATCGCTCCCGTATCGTCTTTGGCGTACCACTCGGGATGCTGGGTGACCAAAGGCGAGTCGATGGCGGTGTGGTTAATCACCAGGTCCAGCATTACCTTAAGGCCGCGGCCCCGGGCCGCCTTGAGGAAATGTACCAGAGCGGCTTCCGGGTCCTGCCCTGATTCGGGATAAAAGCGGGGATTGAGGCCGAAGTAATCTTTGACGGCATAGAGGCTGCCGGACAACCCCGGCGTGTTGATGGGATTGAGAAATATCCAGGTGAAGCCCATCGCCGCGATGCGGTCCAGGTGCTTCTCCCACTGCGGGATGGTTCCGGCCAGGGGCGGAAAGAGATTGTAGATTAAGGCTGGTCCAGACATCTATCACCTCGGTTAATGGTCAGTTGTAGCAAATAATGGCGACTTATTACTATTTTCCCCGGCCCCGGGCCGCATTGAGCCGTGCCGCGATCCGGGCGGGTTCCGGGTCCTGAATCATCTGGCCCAGGGTCAAAGGCAGCTTAAGCCGCCAGTTGGGATGCTCTTGCTGGGTGCCGGGGAGATTTTGCTGCTCAGCCACCCCGAACATTTCCTCCAAACGGACCTCCATGAGGGCGGCCTGGCTCTGGGCCAGGTAGGTCAGGACCGCCTCCCGCAGGGTCAAGGCGCCGGAAGCGTCTAAATCCGGCAGCGTCTCCCGCGGCAGCAATCCCCGGTCCTGCAAGGCCGCCAGCAAGAGACTGCGGTCCTCCTCCCTGGCGGCGGCGTCGGCCTCCGTCTGGTGGGGGGCGGGATAAAGGTTCAGCCTCCGCTTGAGGTCCAGGTCAACTCCCCGCCAAAATCCCGTCAGGGTGGGGAGGTCATGGGTGGTCACCGCGGCCATGGCCCGAGGCGGGTACGCTTCTGGCGGGAGAAAGTGGTGATTTTCGTCCCGTTCAAAGTAAAAGAGCCGGTAGGAAAAGACGCCGTATTTGCCCAGGTCCCGGCGGATGCGAGGCGGCACGGTGCCCAAATCCTCCCCGATGATCAGGGCGCGCCGGCGCACGCTTTCCAGGGCCAGGATGGCCAGGAGTTCCCGTTCCGGGTAGTGGACGTATGCCCCCTGTCCTGCTTCCGCGCCCCGGGGAATCCACAGCAGGCGGAACAGTCCCATGACGTGGTCCAGGCGCAACATGCCGCCGGGAGGCATATTGGCCTGGAGGGTGTCAATGAAGAGCCGGTATCCCGAGGCCCGCAGGCGTTCCGGGATCAGGGGCGGCAGCCCCCAGTTCTGGCCCTTGGGATTGAAGGCGTCAGGTGGCGCGCCGATGGCGGCACCGAAGGCGAAAAGGTCTGGATAGGCCCAGGTATCGAATCCGCCGGGGCTGGAACCCAGCGCCAGGTCTTCGTAAAGGGTGAAGCTCAAGCCTTGCTCCCGGGCGGTCTGGCACACCTGCCTCAGTTGGGTTTCGGACAGCCATTGTCCATACTGGAAGAGCCTGACTTCCCGGGGGTGTTTAAGGGCAAAGTCGGCCACTGCGGGGTGGTTGGGATTCTGATATGGTTCGGGCCAGTGCCGCCAGTCGCCTTGCTGGAGGTGATCCGCCAGGGCACAAAACCGACCGAATCTGGTCAGGGCGACGCCCTTGGCGGCCACAAAATCGGCAAATTCCTGTCCCCGAGCGGTGCGGGGATTTTCCGGATCGCCGTGCACCCTGCCAAAGGTTTGATACAGGAGTTCCAAAACCTGGCGCTTCAGCCGGTAGACTTCCTGGTAAAGCACCAGGGGAGCGTCGGCCAGGCGGGATTTTTCGGCCTGAAATTCCGGACTGGCCAGGAGGTCCTGGGCTTTTCGGCAATGGGACATCTCCGGCGCCGCTTCCAGGTTGAGATAGAGGATATTGAGAAAGGCGCGGCTGGCGGGAGCATACGGGCTGGGATCAGCTCCGGCCAGGCCTCCGAAGGCGTGGAGGGGATTGACCCCCACAAACGCCGCGCCCAAGTCCCCGGCCCAACGCACGAGAGCGCTAAGGTCGGCAAAATCTCCTACCCCCCAGTTGGTCGGGCTCTTCAAAGCATAAAGCGGCAGGTTGAAGCCCCAATAGCGCTTGCCCTGCTGCACCCATTCAGGGCCATAGACCTCCGGCGGCACGGCGATCAACCTGGTCTGCCCGGTTTCTTCCCGGCCGCCGCTCCGGACCCTCAGGGTCAGATCGTAGTACCCCATTTCCAGGTTGGCAGGCAGGGGCAGGTTTAAGGCGAACCGGAAGCCTCCCGGGACCGCATGACTTTTGTGCGGCCCGCCAGGGGAGAGCAGCTTCTCCCACCGGCGGCGTTCGCCGGTTTCGCTGACCAGTTCTCCCTGGACATCCACCGTGCCTGGAGGCTCAGGGAGGGGGGACCAGACCCGCAGCGTCGCCTGGGACGCCGCCGGCGCGGGCGCGATGAGTTCCACCGGCCCCATGAGTGAGGCCCAGGCACCCAAGCGCCGCCGGGCGATCTCCTGATCCAAGCTCTCAGGGGCTTCCCACGGCACACCCATGGCGCTCAGGAGAGCCCCGTAGGTGGCCTGGGAAGTACGGTGGCGGCGGCCAAAATTATCCCAGTACCAAGAGGTAATGCCGCACATGCAGCCCAGGGCCGCAATTTTTTTAGCAAGGTCCATTCCGGCCATAATTAGATCGCCGCTCCCACGTGGGATATCCTATTGATGAAAAAATTAGGAGGAAAAAGAGGTGGCCGCTGAAAGTTTTTTTATTTTAATGCTTCATTCAGACCTGCGCCAGGGTCTTTTGCATTTTCGGGGGTCATTTTGGGGGGAAAATTTGATTCCTCATATTAATGGCAGTTATGGCAACGCTGCGGATTCTGACCCCAAATATTCCCCAAGATGCATCTCAAACTGGTATGATGGTTCGGGGCTGATTATGCCGCCGCCCTAATTTATCGCAAGGATTAAAGCCATGATCGCCAACCTTTATATGGCCCTTGGCGGGGCGTTCGTTTTGGGTGTGCTCCTGGGCCTGCCCATCATGTGGCTGTTCCTGCGGGCCAGGATCAAAGCCCAAGAAAGCCGGCAGGCCGAAACCGTCCAACAGGTGCAGGACGCCCTCCTGGCCAAAGAGAGGCTGGAGGCGGAAATCGAGCGCTTGCCTCGATTGGAGGCAGAGTACAAGGCCCTCCTGGACGAAAAAGTCCAACTCGTTGCCAAACTTTCGGCTCTGGAGACTTCCCTCGCGGCCGCAGCAGAGAAAGAAACCTGGCTGTCTCGCGCCCAGGAATCCATGCGCGAGGCCTTCCAGGCCCTGGCCGCCCAGGCGCTCACGTCGAACTCCGAGGCCTTTCTCAGTCGAACCAGGGATACGGTGCAAAATTTTTATAATCAGATGAGTGGCGGCTGGCAGACCCACAAGGCCGAAATCCAAAATCTGGTGCAGCCCCTGGATCAGGCGTTACAGACCATGAGTAAACATGTCCGGGAACTGGAGGGCAAACGTGAAGGGGCTTACTCCGACTTAAAGGCGAACCTTACGCAACTCTCCCAGATGAACCAGGAACTGCAGAAAGAAACCAGCAAGCTCAGCCATGCCCTGCGCGCCGGAGCGCAGCAGAAGGGCCGCTGGGCCGAGTTTCAGCTCCAGCGCCTGGCCGAGCTGGCTGGCATGAAAGACCGGATCGATTTCAACCTCCAGGTGAGCGTGGGCGACGTCCGCCCCGACATGGTGGTCTGGCTGCCCCGGGGCGGCTGCATCGTGGTGGACGCCAAGGCCCCCATGGCCCACTATCTGGAGGCCCAGGAAATCACCGAAGAGGAACCCCGCCGCAAAAAGCTGGAAGAGCATGCCCGGCGGGTCAAGCAGCACGTGGACAATCTCCGCAGCAAGGAGTACGCCCGCCACCTGCCGGAGGGCTCGCAGTTTGTGGTCATGTATCTCCCCAGCGACGCCTGTCTGATTGCCGCCCTCGATTCCGATAAGCATCTGCTGGAATATGCCTTCGATAAGCAGATCACCCTGGCCACCCCCACCATCCTCTTTGCCCTGCTCAAAACCGTGGCCACCGGCTGGCAGCAGTATCTCATCGATGAAAACGCCAAGAAAATCCTGGCCAGCGGCCAGGAATTGTCCCAGCGCCTCGCCAAATTCGCCGTGCACTTCGGCGGCATCGGCAAAGGCCTCAAGACCGCGGTGGAAAAATACAATGAAGCCGCTGGCTCCTTCGAGAGCCGCCTTCTCCCGGAAGCCCGGCGTTTTCAAGAATTACGCGGGTCTTCGGAAGCCTTGCCCGAAATCAAGACCGTGGATAATCAACCCCGACAGTTGGACTCAACTGACTCCCCGGAGGTTGGACCGCAGAGGTAAGCCCTAAAACCCTTTGGAGGGTTGGGCTAATATCCTTTGGCCGTCTTTGGATCTGTTTCGGTTGAGGGGGTGGGTAAGGTGAAATAAAACGTGACTCCTTGCCCTGCCGCGCCTTCAACCCAAATCCGGCCGCCGTGCCGAAGAATGAGGTTCCGCACCGTAGCCAGTCTGACCTCGGAGCCGGAAAAGTCTCTGGTCGTGTGCAAGCGCTGAAACGACCGGAACAACTTATGGACATAGTACATGCCAAAATCAGTGCGGTTGTCCCGGACAAAGAAACCTTTATGATAATGCTTGGGGGGGAGGGCGCCGAATTCAATCCGGCCCAGGGGAACCGCCTCGGTAAATTTCCAGGCATTGACCAGGAGATTCTTGAGGACCGAACGGAGCAGGGTGGGATCGCCAGGGGCGGTCAGCCCTTTATCGATGATGAACTCCACCCGGCGCGACGGCTCGGTGCGCTTGAGCTCTGCGGCGATTAGCCGGGCCTGGTCGCTCAGATTAATTTCCCGCCGCTGCATTTCGGCCTGGGACAAATGGGCATGTTGCAGCAAAGCATCGATGAGTTCCCCCAACTGGTGAATTACCCCTCGCATCCGCTTCAGGTACTCGCGGCCTTTAATATCGAGCCGAGGGGCGCTCTGCTCCTCCAGGGCCCGGCAGTAGCCTTTGAGCCAGCGGACCGCCACCCTGAAGTCGTTGAAGGCCGTAGCGGCGCAACTATCCGGTTCCTGGCCGGTGGTCGGCAATTTCTTGGGAGGTTCGGACTGTCTCTGAATCTGCTGCGCCAATTGGCCCCCCTGCCGCTGGAGGCGTTTTTCCATTTCTCTGTGTTCGGAGATGTCGATGCCGGTGCCGATGACATACTCCACCGAACCATTTTCCCGGGGAAAGGCCGTGTTGGACCAGGCAATCAGGTGGCGAGTGCCGTCTTTGGCCAACCAATCAATCTGCCAGGACTGGGAAAAATCCCCGGCAAGGAGATCAAAGAACGCCTCTTGCACCTCCCTCACCTCTTCGGGAGCCGGGAATACCTCCCAGAAAGGCCGGTTTTTGACGTCGGCCAGAGCGTATCCGGTGAGGGCTTCACACCTGCGGTTCAGGCGGAGGATGCGTCCTTCGCCGTCCAGGATCAAGACGATTACCTGGGCCATCTCCATGAGTCGGTCGGCAAAATTCTTCTCCTGGCGGATTACTTCACCGCTGAGCCTTAGGTTGTGAGACAAGCGCTCATAGGGCTTGATAATCTCGGTGGCGATCAGCGCCCGGTAAATCAGATATAGTGAAGCAATTTTGAGCAGATGGCCTACCAGGCCAGCCTGGGTCGATACCCCCGGGAGAAAGGTGAGGATTATTTCCGAACCGAGGTTGAGGGCGATGGCCCCCAGCAAGAGACGGAGTGCGCCCGGGTCGAACTCCTCATGCCGGCGCCAGAGCAAGGCCATGGCTCCCAGGAGGAGTATGCTGTTGACGTACTTGCCGGTTTTTTTGAGAGCGATCATAACCGGGCCGGACGCCACCATTTCCGGGGGAAGCAGGGGCCAGCTAAAGATCACCGCCAGGATGGCGCAGAAGGCCAGCAGGTAACCGCCGAGAACCGCATAAGGTTGCAGACGGCGACCGATGAACTGGGGGGCCAGAAACAGGGAGAGGCTCTCGAGGGTTCGGGCCGCCAGCCACAATCGGGCAGGCAACTGTTGGCTTGAGCCGGGGAAGAGCCCCATGCCCTGGTAGGATAGGGTATAGAGCAGGTCCAGGGCGCCTACGAACAGGTAGGCGATCCCCAGGAAGAGCAGGTAGTTATTTTCCTGGAAGCGCCGGACGTTCCAGGCGATAGCAAAGACGCCGGTGGCGATGACGACGCCGAAGACCCCGCCGATACTGTGAAATAAGGGATAGCTATAGCGGCTGGTCAGAAATAAACCCAGCAGCACGAGGCTCCAAAAGACGTACGACACCAAGGCGCCGGGAGTGAGAAGCCGTTCATCCATGTTCCCCTGGGAAACCACCCCCTTCGCCCAGAGACCTATAGTCGTTGCCAAGCGTCTTTTCTTCTCCCCCCTCACCTAGCCCTCTCCCCCCCGGCGGGGGGAGAGGGGATAAGAGGAAGAAACTTTTGGCAAACGCTATAAAGCGCGCCCGGAATCACCTGCTGCGCTCCGGCCCGCATGAACATTACGCCGGAAGGTTTTTGGCCGCTAAAAATAAATCCAGCTAATATTGGCAATATTTTGGATTATTGTAAAGACATTAAAGTGAAGTATGAATGATTTTCAAACAAGGTTAATTTCATAACCCTCACCCCATACGGTCATCAAAGAGGAGTCCGCAAAACCAGGCATCGCATTCAGATCTCTTAGGATAAACAGGGGAGCCTCCTGCAAAATAGATCGCCGCAGGCTTTAGCCAGCGCCGGCACAGGCTGGAAAGCCTGTACGAGCGGCTCAAGGGTATGTTTTAGGAATTACAGATGTTTTGATAAATTTTGTTTAAGATAACCTTGAGGAGATCGATTTCCGTTTCGGGCAGGTTTTGGGTGGCTTTCTGGCGCAGTTTTTGAATCAGGGGCAGGAGGCGCGCCTGAAGGCTTTTGCCTTCCTTGGTGAGGTAAATGCAGTACTTTCTCCGGTCCCGGGGGTCGGGTTGGCGAAAAATCAGGTGTTTCTTCTCCAAGGCGTCAAGCATCCTGGTAATATTGGGCTTGTCCTTGGCAGCCTTCTCGCCGATTTCCCTTTGGGAAAGGCCGTCTTCCTCCCCCAGATGGCGGATGATGCCCCATTGCTCCGCGGTAATGTCATAGCCGTTCTCTTTAAGGCTGCGCTGCAAGGCTGCTTTTAAGGCCAGAGCCGTCCGGTAAATAATGAAGCCCAGGGAATCTTGGCTGGAGTAGAAGTTATCATGCATAATTTTAGTTATATTTGGTAACTACTAAATATATAACGAATTGTCAAAGAAATTTTCTTTCTCCATCCGGCCTCGCGGCGGTCTGCGGTAATGCTGGGCCTGATCTTTAATTTTCTACCTCATCTTTTTTTCTTGGGCTGATTTTTGCGCGCCGGTTTTTGTCGGGAAATTGGTTAATATAATAACGATTAAGGTAACAGCGTTGACAGGACTAGGGAATCCATTCATAATGCTTTTAAGCAGTCTGGTCATCCTGCACCGCCCCCTACCTCGTTTGTGAGGAATGGGTGGGATTTAACGGTTAGCCGCCTCTGGAACTAAGGATGTTGGTACCTGAAACAGATGAACCTGATGAATCTTTGGGAAAAACTCTACCATAAGCGGATTATGGTCATCGCCGTCGTGGCGGCGATTATCGTCCTGGCGTTCGCGGGTTTCATGCGCCGGGGCGGCCCTGCCTCGGCCGGGTTCCGCACGGTCCCGGTGAAGCGGGGCGATCTGCGGGCGACGATCAGCGCCACCGGGACGGTGGAGCCGGAGGAAGTGGTGGATATCGGGGCCCAAGTCGCCGGCAGGATTGTGTCCTTTGGTCAGGATAAGCATGGCAAGGAGGTTGACTACGGCTCCGTTGTCGAGGCCGGGATGGTGCTGGCCCGGATCGACGATGCCCTCTATGCCGCGGATGCGGCCTCGGCCAAAGCCCAACTGGCTCAGGCCAAAGCCGCAGTCCAGAAAGCCCAAGCCGATCTAGGGCAAATGAAGGCCAAGCTCGTTCAGACCGAGAACGACTGGGCCCGGGCCCGCAAGCTGGGACCGTCGGACGCCTTGTCGCAAACAGACTTCGACGCGGCTCGTTCAGCCTATGAAGTTGCCAAGGCCAATCTCGCCGTGGGCAAAGCCGCCATAGTCCAGGCGCAAGGCAGCGTGGCCCAGGCCGAAGCCGCCTTGAAGCGGGCGCGGCAAAACCTGAGTTACTGCACCATCGTCTCGCCGGTGAAAGGGGTCATCATCGACCGGCGGGTCAATATCGGCCAGACGGTGGTATCCAGTCTCAATGCTCCCAGCCTCTTTCTGCTGGCCAAGGATCTGAAGCGTCTCCAGGTCTGGGTCTCGGTCAATGAAGCGGATATCGGCCATATCCAGCCGGGTCAGGCGGTCACCTTCACCGTGGACGCCTTCCCCGGCGAGGTCTTTTCAGGGGAAGTAGGCAAGGTGCGGCTCAACGCCACCATGACCCAAAATGTGGTCACCTACACCGTGGAGATTATCACTGATAATTCCAACGGCAAACTGTTGCCCTATCTGACCGCCAACGTCAATTTTATTGTGGGCGAACGCATGAATGTCCTGCTCGTCCCCAATGCCGCGCTGCGGTGGACCCCCCAGCCGGAGCAGGTCGCGGCAGAGTTCCGGGGGCAGTCCAAAAAGGCGAAGAGGACCCAGGTCAACGCCGCTGCTCAGGCCGGCCAGGAGGAGAAGGGCGGCGGCCTCGTGTGGGTCCCCCAGGGCTCCCTGGTGCGCCCGATCAAGGTCAGCATCGGGTTGAGCGACGGCAGCCTGACGGAAGCTTCCGGCGGCGAACTCAAGGAAGGGACTCCCTTGGTGGTGGGCGAAATGGATAACCAGTCGGCCGGACAACCTGCACCCGGCGGCAGTCCCTTTACCCCGCAGATTTTCAAAAAACCCGCCAATGGCAAATAACCCTTCGTCACCGCGGCGCGCCTGTAAAGGTGGATAACGAGACCAGCTATGAAACTTATCGAGCTGCGCGACCTCTATAAGACGTATAACCTGGGCGAAATCGAGGTGCCGGTGCTGAAAGGCATTTCGCTGACCATCGCCCGGGGAGAGTTCGTCGCCCTCATGGGCACCTCAGGTTCAGGTAAGACCACGCTCATGAACATCCTGGGGTGCCTCGACCGCCCCACTTCCGGAGAATACTGGCTGGACGGTCAGGATGTGGTGGCCATGTCGGCCGATGCCTGGGCCCAGCTGCGGAACCAGAAAATCGGCTTCGTCTTTCAGAGTTTTAACCTGCTGCCCCGGACCAGCGCCCTGGAAAATGTGACCATGCCTCTGTCATATACCACGGAGCACTTATCCGACCGGGAGTCGCGCCAGCGGGCCGCAGACTTGCTCCAGCGGGTAGGTTTAGGGGAACGGCAGGATCACGAACCCTCCCAGCTCTCCGGCGGGCAGCAACAGCGGGTGGCCATTGCTCGGGCCCTGGTCAACCATCCCCCCCTCCTGTTTGCGGATGAGCCCACTGGCAACCTCGACTCCCGTACCAGTGAAGAGGTCTTGGAGCTCTTCCGGAAACTCAACGAAGAAGAAGGCGTAACCATCATTCTGGTCACTCACGACGCCAACGTCGCCCGGGCCGCCAGACGGATCGTCAGGATTAACGACGGAACGGTGGAAGCCGAAGAACCCCAAATTCCACAGGCTCAAGGGGGCCAGATTGGTGCAGCGACTCCGGTGGACTCAGAAGCAGTGGGCAGGCTGCGCTCAGGACTGGCGTGGCTACGGCTCCAATGGATGGTGCGGACCGCGCTGCACGGCTTGCGCCGCAACGTCATGCGGGCCGCTCTGACTACGCTGGGTATCGTTATCGGCGTGGCCGCGGTCATCGCCATGATGGAGATCGGGAGTGGTTCTGCGAGCGCGATCCAGGCAACCATCGCCAGTATGGGGGCCAATAATCTGTTAATCTTGCCGGGCACGGCCTCCAGCGGCGGCGTGAGCTTCGGGGGGGGCAGCAACAAGACCCTTACCCCCCAGGACGCTGAGGCTATCCTGAGGGAGAGCCCGGCGGTCAGAGGCGCAGTCCCCGTCGTCCGAGCCCGGACCCAGGTCATTTATGGCAACCGCAACTGGGTGCCTACCTTTATTTACGGCACCACTCCCGCCTGGCTCGAGATTCGGGAATGGGGCCTGTCCGAGGGCGACATGTTCATGGATCGGGATGTCCGCAATGCCAGCAAGGTTTGTGTATTGGGCCAGAGGCTGGTGCGGGAGCTTTTCCAAGGCGAGTCGCCTCTCGGCAAAGAAGTTCGGGTGCAAAACGTCTCCTTCCGGGTGGTCGGGGTCCTGAGCGCCAAGGGCGCCAACATGATGGGCATGGATCAGGACGATGTCCTGCTGGCTCCCTGGACGACGATTAAATTTAGGGTGACCGGGTCTTCGGCGGAGACCGCTAACCAGAGCGCCGCCGCCGCCACTTCCTCGTCAAGCACCTCCACGACGGTGAATAGTCTCAACCAGATCTACCCTAATGCTCAAAATCAACTGTATCCCCTGCCGTCGCCAACGCAGGCCGCCGATACCCCCCAACCGGTGCGGTTTATCAATGTGGATCAGGTTCTGACTGCGGGCCGCTCCACGAAGGATATTCCCGCCGCGATCAAGCAAATCACCCAGATACTGCGGGAGCGGCACCGGCTGGGCCCGGGGGAGCCGGATGACTTCAGCATCCGGGATATGACGGAAATGACCAAAGCCCTGTCTTCCACCGGCACCATGATGACCAAGCTGTTACTGGCGGTGGCCCTGATCTCGCTGTTGGTGGGGGGCGTCGGGATCATGAATATTATGCTGGTGTCGGTGACGGAGCGCACCCGGGAAATCGGCTTGCGCATGGCCGTGGGGGCCTGGGCCCGGGATATTCTCCAGCAATTTCTGGCTGAATCCGTCATCCTCTGTTTCTTCGGCGGGGCGGTGGGTATCCTGGTGGGACGGGGAATATCTATGCTTGTAAGGGTCTTGCTGCGGTGGCCGACGGAATTATCCGTGAGCGCCATAATCGCGGCGTTTGCGGTTTCGGTGACCGTGGGCATTGTGTTTGGCTTTTATCCGGCGTGGAAAGCCGCCCATCTGGACCCGATTATCGCGTTGCGGTATGAATAGCATGAAGAGCCGGAAACCCCGGATCAATAGAGGCTAGGCTGGCGAACGCGAACCAAGATATGCAGCCTGCGGATGGTGAGGGCCTGGTCTGCCAGTGCCTGAAGTCCCTGGTTTGCTCAGCCCTGGTCACGGTTGGCATGGCGCTGCTGGCCGGCTGCGCCGTGGGGCCTGATTACCGGAAGCCTGTGACCAAGGTCCCGGCCACCTGGGACGGTCAAAATGCCGTGACCGCGGCCCAGCCGAGCAAAACTACGAACCAGCCGGTGCATCTGGTGGAGTGGTGGCAGACTTTTCAAGATCCAGCTTTGACCTCCCTGGTGGAGATGGCGATCGGCTCCAATCTGGATGTGCGCACCGCCGAGGCGCGTATCCGCCAGGCCCGGGCGGCCCTGGGGGTGGCGGGTGCGCCGCTCTGGCCCGGGCTCAATTCCTCGGTGATTTATCAGCGGAGCCAGAGTTCCAGCGCCACGGTTACTTCGGGTGGTCCCGCGCTCGCAACCGCCGGGGGGCTCCGGGAGTTATTTCAGGTGGGTCTGGACGCCAGTTGGGAGTTGGATATTTTCGGGGGCACCCGCCGGAATATCGAGGCCGCCGGGGCGGATCTCCAGGCCGCGGTGGAGGACCGCCGCGACGTTTTGGTGACCATGGTTGGCGAGGTGGGCAACAACTATCTTAACCTGCGGGGCTTTCAGCAGCAGATTGCCATTGCCCGGAAAAACCTGGCGGCGCAGAAGCATAATGCCGAAATCACCCGGAAGCGGTTTGAGGCCGGATTTGTGGGAGCCTTGGACGTGGCCAATGCCAACGCCCAGGTAGCCACAACCGAGGCCCAGATTCCGACCCTGGAGTCCTCGGCCCGGGCGGCCATTTACAGCCTGGGGGTGCTCCTGGGCCGGGAGCCTGCCGCACTGGAGCAAGACCTGGCCAAAACCGGCCAGATCCCGCCCCACCCGTTGGAAATTCCGGTGGGGCTGCCTTCCGAGCTGCTGCGGCGCCGCCCGGACATCCGCCGGGCCGAAGCCCAGTTGCATGCCGCCACGGCCCGCATCGGCGTGGCCACCGCCGACCTCTTCCCCAAGTTCTCGCTGACCGGCAGCTTCGGCTTTTCCAGCAACGACCTGACCAAGCTGGGAAATTTGTCTAACAGCAAATTTTGGTCGCTCGGCCCGACCGTCACCTGGCCGATCTTTGCCGGTGGCCGCATCAGGTATAACATCAAAGTTCAGGACGCCCTGACCGAACAAGCGCTGCTGACCTATCAAAAGACCGTGCTGACCGCCCTGCGGGATGTGGAAACCGCGCTGGTGGCCTATGCCAAGGAACAGCAACGCCGCAAATCCTTAACTACGGCTGTGGCCAATAACCGGAAGGCGGTGGACCTGGCCATGAAGCTTTATGTCGCGGGCAAGACGGATTTCTTGAACGTCCTCACCACGCAGCTTAACTTGTATACTACCGAAAACGCCCTGGTGCAGAGCACCAACACCGTGGACACCAACCTGATTGCCCTCTACAAGGCCTTGGGCGGAGGCTGGGAGAAGAACTCGTTGCCGCCGGATCACCAGGATCAGGCTTACCTTGACCAGTTGAAGCGGTTGTCGGATAAAGAAGTGAGCCCGGATTAGGTCATTACCATCATTGCAATACCTTCGCAGGTTCCTTGACATGTCCATACCTCCTCCCAAGGTCTCTTTCCACGCATTGAACAAGGGGGTGGAGATAGATCTGGTCATAGAAAAGCTGGCCTTTGGCGGCAAAGCTCTGGGCCGGGTGGAGGGATTCGTGGTGTTCGTGGACCACGCCGTTCCCGGGCAGAAGGTGCGGGTGCGGATTACCCGGAAAAAATCCCAATTCGCCGAAGCCAAGGCCGTGCGGGTCATAGAGCAGTCCCCGGCGTATACGGCGCCTTTTTGCCCTCATTTCGGCCTCTGCGGCGGCTGCCAATGGCAGGACCTGGCCTATGCGGAACAGGTGCGCTGGAAGCAGGTCCACGTGCAGGAATGCCTCCGGCGCCTGGCGGGACTGACGCCCGGGGAAATCCTGCCGACCGTGGCCTCACCGGACCAGCGCTATTACCGCAACAAAATGGAGTTCACCTTTGCTCCGAGGTCTTCTGATAACCTGGTTGCGGGCAAAACCTCAGACCGCCGCTGCACCCTGGGGCTGCATGTGGGGGACTCCAGCAACCGGATTTTCGATGTGGAGCAGTGCTTTCTGCAATCTTCCCAGTCAACGGCTATGGTGCAGGAGGTGCGGCGCTGGTGCGGGGCCAGCGGCCTGGCGGCCTATAATCCCCATACCCATCGGGGCTTTTGGCGCTTCCTGGTGGTGCGGGAAGGCAAACGCACCGGCCAGACGCTGGTACATCTAGTCACCAGCGCGGCGGGCGCTGCGGATGCGGTGGAGGCCCTGAGCGCTCACTTGGTGTCCTGCTTTCCGGAGATCACCACCCTGGTGCACTCCCGCAGCGGGAAAAAAGCCCAGGTGGCCTGGGGTGAGACCAGCCGCACCTTATATGGACCGGGGTATATTGAAGAGCAGATCGGCGCTTTGCGGGTGCGAGTCTCGGCCCAGGCTTTTTTTCAAACCAACACCGCGGCCACTGAAAACCTTTACGGCGCCATCCGGCGACTGGGCGAGTTCACCGGCCAGGAGGCGGTTTGGGATCTCTACTGCGGCGCCGGCGGCATCGCTTTATCCATAGCCCCGCACGTGCGCCGGGTGACAGGCTTTGAATTGGACCCCGCCGCCGTAAGCGATGCCTACGTCAACCGCCGGCTCAACGGCCTGGACAATTGCCAGTTCCTGGCGGGTGATTTGAAGGAGCGGATCCAGGAGGCCCAGCGGGCTGTTTCCGGCTCGGCTAGCGAACCGCGCCCCGATGTGGTGATCATCGACCCGCCCCGAGCCGGCATGCACCCCCAGGTGGTGCAGACCTTGCTGGCGCTGTCGCCTGAACGCCTCATCTATGTCTCGTGCAATCCCGCCACCCTGGCCCGGGACCTGGCCCTGCTCCAGGAGCGCTACGATATCATCAGCGTCCAACCCTTTGATCTCTTCCCCCAGACCTCCCATATCGAAGGCGTGGCCCACCTGAGCCTGCGCCACTTGGATTAAATTATCCTGCATGTAGATTGACTTTCTGAGAAAAATACTTACCAAAAAGGGTGGACCGCGTCCCCGGATGTACGCAACTGAGGCGCGGCAGGCGGATAGGGAGGAACCCCATGACTTGCATAACCTCCATTCAAGATATCGGGTTGAGGCCGATTCCCGGCAAAACCTACTTCAACATCGGCCGGGAGTGGCGGGAGGAGTTTATTTACTTCTTGCTGGTGGATCGTTTTCATGACGACGCCCCCCGGAACCCGGTTAAGCGCCCGGGACGCTCTCACGGGATCGAGGTTCCCGATGATTTCTATTGCGGCACCATTCAAGGCATCACCCGGAATCTGGATTATATCGCCGGTCTGGGATGCACCGCCATTTGGCTGTCGCCGATTTTCGAAAATAACCCCAAGGCCTACCACGGGTACAACATTAATAATTATCTGGATATCGACCCGCATTTTGGGACCAAACAGGATCTGATCGACTTGGTGAATGCGGCCCATCACCGCGATCAGCCGCTCAGGATCATCCTGGATGTGGTGATTAATCACTCCGGTGATAACTGGGGCTATCCTGGTGATTTTACGTATAATTATTGGAATGACACCCAATTTCCCTTCGGTTTTTGGCGGCACTCCGATCGCCCCCTTCCCATTGAACTGCGTCATGAGCACCTCTATCATCGCCGCGGCCAGATGCAGGGCTCAGGTTATGATACCTATCCGGAAAACCAGCACGGCGACATCGTGACCCTGAAAGATTATGCCAATGACGACGATGCGTCGGGCTCGGAACTTATCAATATCTTGATCAAGGCGCACTGCTACTGGATTCGGGAAGCAGATGTCGACGGCTTCCGGGTTGATGCCGTCAAACACATGGGGGAACTGGCCTGCTCGCGTTTCTGTTCCAACATCCGGGAATACGCTTACTCGCTGGGCAAGCGCGACTTCTTCCTGTTCGGCGAAGTTGCCAGCGCCGACGATGAAATCCTGGACCGTTATATCGGCCAGAATACTTCCCGCCACGACGCGGATAAGACCGTGTTCTTCGGCCTCGATTCCATCCTCGACTTCCGCCTGGCCATGGCTCTCCCCGGGGTTCTCAAGGGGTTCAACGGACCTCAGACTTTATTTGACCGTTTGGAGGCCCAACGCCGGCGCGCCTTGAACCGGGGTGAAGTGGGCCGCTACCTCGTGAACTTTGTCGATAATCACGACTCCTTCTGGCAACCGGGCGGTCGCATCGCGGCAGGCGCCCCTGACGAGCAGGTCATTGCCGCCATCGGCTTCCTCTTATGCGGCCTGGGGACCCCCTGCATTTATTACGGCACTGAACAGGGATTCACAGGCAAGGGCGGCGATAATCAGATGCGCGAGGCCATGTTCGATAAGGCCAACCCCGGGGTGAATCTATTAAATCCGGACTGCACGATTTATCAGGAGATCGCCAAGATTGCTGCGGTCATGCGGGCCAATGAACCGTTGCGGTTCGGTCGGATGTATTACCGGCAGATTTCCGGAGAAGGCCTTCATTTTGGCTTTCCTTACGGCGCGCACTACACGCTGGCCTTTTCCCGCTACCTCTATGGCCGCGAGGTGCTGGTCGCCTACAATATATCCGACCAGGGGCGCCGCGATTTTATCCTGGTGGATAAGGCCATCCATCAGGCGGGCGACGATATGCAGTTTCTTTATGGCAAGTCAGGCAGCGTCAAGATACAGGCTGTGCCAGGAAGTTTAGGCGAGTCTGTCTGCGTCCAACTCGAACTGGGGCCCCGGCAGTTTGTCATCCTGGAATAGTCAAGGGGAAAGGCATAAAATTAAGGAATTGACGGCGGCGCAAAATGAGACGGGGATTTCTCGTTGCGAGGACCGCTAAATATTTTGTCACCGGTAATATCGGAGTATCGGCGAAGGCGGTGGTTGCGCCGCTTCATCAATTTACCTCCAAAGGAGATGGTATGCACAAGAACATTAAATGGTGGCTAACCGGAAGCGGATTGGCAGTGGTGTGCCTTGCCCTGTTAGGCTGTGCCAGCAGCGGCCCGTCCATGACCCCTCGGGTGCCGGGGCCGCAAACTCGCGAACAGTTGCTTTCGGCCGCGGGCTTCAAACAGGTTTTCCCGGCTACCCCGGCTCAGAAGGCGCGATTGAATAACATGCCCCAAAGGCAGGTCTTCATGATCAGTAAAGGTCCCAAAGTCTATTATATCTATGCTGACGCCAAAAATTGTGGTTGCCTGTATGCTGGAACCCAAGGGAACTACAATAAATTCCAGAAATTGGCCGCAGAAGCGCAACTGATCGCCGAGCAGTACGCCGCAGCCCAGATGAATGACTGGGACTGGTATGGCTGGGGTCCCGGCTGGTGGGGTATAGGGGAGACGGGCGAACCCGAATGAGCCCGGGCAGCCTCGAGATGATTCCCAATAAATAAGGGAGGGGGAAGCCTTGGGTTTCCCCCCTTGATGATCTCGCCAAGATTGGGTTGGTAAGCCGGAATATTTATTTTTGAGTCAGGCAGGCCTGCCCCGCCTTTTTCATTTCCACACAGAGGGCCGCGGCCAGAGCCGCGGTGCAGCCATCCGCGGCGGCCAGGATGATTTGCTTGGCGTATTTCTGCCGTAAATCGCCGATGACAAAGATTCCGGCCATATTCGTCTCGCACTTCTCATCAGTTACCACATAGCCGTCGTGGTCCATCCGGATTCCGGCCGGCACCAGTTGATTGTTGGGAACAAAACCGATAAAGATGAACACCCCGTCCGCGGCCAGATCCCGGCTCTCGCGGGTCTGCGTATCTTGAAGCGTCACCGCGGCAACTCCCTGGTCATTGGCCTTGACTTCGGTGACAATCGTGTTCCAGAGGACGTCGATTTTGGGCTCGGCCAAGGCCTGTTGCTGCAAAATCCGGCTGGCCCGGAAGGCGTCCCGGCGGTGGGCCAGGTAAACCCGCCGCGTGATCTTGGCGAGATAGAGAGCTTCCTCCAAGGCCGTGTCGCCGCCACCCACGACCACCACAGTCTTGTCCCGGAAAAAGAAGCCATCGCAGGTGGCGCAGTAGGAAACCCCCTTGCCGTAATAGTCCGTTTCGCCTGGGACGTTGAGCTTGCGGGGGCTACCGCCGGTAGCGAGAATAACGGCGTAAGCCGACAGAACTTCGCCATTGGCCAGGCGGACGGAGTGGACATCTAGTCCCGGCTCCACTGCCGCCACTTCCTCCTGCCTCACTTGCAAGCCATAAGACTGGGCATGCTGGGCAATTTTCTGGGATAGCTCAAAACCGCTGATAGTTTCAAACCCGGGATAGTTTTCCACGCTTTCCGTCAAGTTGATCTGGCCGCCGGGCAGGCCTTTCTCGATCAACAAGGTCTTGAGTGCGGCCCGCATAGCATAGAGACCGGCAGTGAGGCCGCCAGGACCGCCTCCCACAATGATCAGATCAAAAATTTCAGCCTCAGACATCGTAGGCTCCTTTTTCATAAAAATAGATTAATGGCATTAATATCCGCATTGCTCTTGTCCGCGTCAAGGTTAAAGATCCAAAAAGGGGTTACGCTCTTAAGCCTAACCCCTTGAAATCTTTGGGGTGAACGAGAGGTACCCTTGGCTCCAAATTTGTGCTATTATATCAGCCGCAAGACAAATCAGTTATCAATAGAGGAAACTTATCCGGCATAAATTAGGGAAGAGAAGGTACTAAAAACCAATTATTCCTTGGTGGCCAAGGCCGACGCATAATCTCATATCCAAGTTATTTTCTAAAAAACATGATTCTCAGGAGCCTGGCTTCTGGCCGGTAAAAACCTGCGAGTATTCAGGATGAAGCAAAGGATAGGAAGACAAGCGCAGCGTTACACGGCAAAAATGGTGGTGACCAAGATCAACGGTCAGCCAGTAAGCGATGCCTTTTTGTTAGATATTAGCGCTATGGGCGCCAAGTTGGAGTCCCCTGCCCCCATGCCCCTCCGTAATCCTATAGAACTCGTTGTCCTCCTCCCCTGGGCACAGACCGAGGCCA
>DZCR01000043.1:11644-22090 GCA_022736495.1 Desulfobacca acetoxidans | reverse complement strand
GCCCTGGAGGAATGTCTATGCAGTTTTTAAGGATGATGCAGGACTGCTTAGAGGACTGAAAATCTGGTTGGCGGGCACGGAGGCCCGGTCCAACCGGCAACAATAAAAACGGGGGGGCGGGCCTCCGTGCCCGCCAATGAACGGAGTGGACCGTGAACCTGGCCCTGCCTTTTCTGCTGGCGTATCTTCTGGATCTCCTCCTGGGGGACCCACCGGGCTGGCCCCATCCAGTGCGGCTGTTAGGCCGCATTATTCAATACTGGGAGTCGACCCTGTACCAGGACCGGCTGGGGGCCGGGGCCCTCTTCTGGCTGGCGGTGATGGGTACCACCTTGGTCCTCATCTTCGGGGTCCTGCTGCTCATGGCCTTGCTGCCGCCGTGGGCCGGCGTCGCGGTTTTGACGTACTTCCTCTACGCCGGCCTGGCAACCCGCAGCCTCCACCAGGAGAGTCTCAAGGTGGAAACGGCCCTGGAGCGGGGAGATTTAGAGGGGGCCCGGGCCAGCCTATCCATGATCGTTGGCCGGGAAACCGCGCACTTATCCCCGGAAGATATGCGCCGGGCGGTGCTTGAAACCGTGGCGGAAAACCTGGCCGACGGCGTG
Organism: Desulfobacca acetoxidans; assembly: GCA_022736495.1. Next base: position 21,485 of record DZCR01000043.1, on the reverse strand, counting down.
GTGGCCCCCATGTTCTTTATTCTGGTGCTGGGGCTGCCAGGCCTGTTTTTTTACAAGGTCGCCAATACCATGGACAGCATGGTGGGGTATAAAAACTACTGGTATATCCGTTTCGGCAAAGTGGCGGCCCGGGTGGACGATGTCCTGAACTTCATCCCGGCCCGCCTCACGGCCCTCCTCATGATTCCCACGGCCGCGCTCTTAAGCCTGGATTGGCGGGGAGCCTGCCGTACCCTCTGGCGGGACCGCCGACATGCCGCCAGTCCCAACGCCGGCTGGCCTGAGGCCGCCATGGCCGGGGCTCTTTCAGTCCGCCTGGGCGGTCCCAGCATCTATTTCGACCGCCTGGTGGAAAAACCCTTTATCGGCGAGGCCGGCCAACCCCTGGACCGCAAGCGCTATCGCCAGGCCGTCCGCCTGCTCTACGGCACCTCGGTGGTGATGGCCACCCTGACCCTAATAGGCCTGCAAGTGAGCCGGGCGGGGGTCTGGGGGTTGCTGTCGCTGCTGCGATAAAGGTCGCTATACAGACCTTATCTGTAACCAATTGGAATTTTAGGTTGATTTCTGTCGTGGCAAAAATATAGCCATAATGGCAATGAACTAGACGAGGAGAGAGATTGGGGTCTGCGTTCCGGCCAGGTTTTAGGCATTTTGAGACAAGATTAAAACTACCAGGATTAAACCCACCAGAATCATCATATTAAATTCGAGTCTTCTCACCCTTTCATGGATCTGTGAGATTGGCCCAAGGCGTTCCGGTTCGTCTTGCTGGGCCAGTTCGGACATCAGCGCCTTATACTCTTCCGGGGTAATAATGCGGCCGGAGGACGACCTGGTCTTTCTGCCAATTTCCAGCAAGTTGGTTTCCATGGGAGGCCTCCTTCCAATCTCTTATCGGCACGGCAGAAGGATGCCTTAAGTTCTTGGACACAATTATTTTAGGCATGAAACTGGCCTCAGTCCTTGCCGCAGCCGCCGGATGTGTTTATTAGTTGAATGATGATTCTCTCGCTGAACATCACTTTTGCGGACACAAGTTGCCGGGCATTATACCGGGAGGGCAGATATGGCACAGGCTGAGAAGACGACGGTGGGCCAGTATTTGGTCAGGCGCTTGGAGCAGGTGGGATTGAAGCATATTTTCGGTGTCGCCGGCGACTATGTGCTGCGGTTCTTTGATTTATTGGAAGCTTCTCCCATTGATCTGGTGGTGACCTGCAACGAATTGAACGCTGGCTATGCCGCAGATGCCTACGCCCGGCTGAATGGCGTGGGGGGTGTGTGCGTCACCTATGGAGTGGGTGGGTTCAGCGTATTTAATGCCGTTGCCGGAGCGTTTGCCGAACGGGTGCCGTTAATCATCATCAGCGGCGGTCCCCGGATTTCCCAGGGCGCTGCCCGGGTGCTGCTGCACCACACCATCGGGGATATGAATTTGCAGTACAAAATCTATGAGCACATCATGGCAGCCGCGGTCATTCTCCAGGACCCGGAGCAGGCCCCGGACCAGATTGACCAAACCATCGCCGCCTGCCTCCGGTCCCGGCGGCCGGTATACCTTGAAATTCCCATGGATATGGTAGCTCAGCCCTGCCGGCCTGCCGGTCCTTTTGAGGTGGATACCGCCATTCCCAGCGACCCGGAAGCGCTCAGCGAAGCCGTGGCAGAAGCGCTCCAGATGCTGGCCGCAGCCAAAAACCCGGCCGTCCTCGCCGGCGTGGAGATCGCTCGGTTGGGTCTGTGCCAGGATCTGGAACATTTTATCAACCTTGCGCGGTATCCGTTTGCCACCACTATCTTAGGGAAATCAATCCTCTCGGAGAGACATCCGCAATTCCTCGGTGTCTATTTCGGGAAGCTTGGCCCGGAGCCCGTAAAGAAGTCCATAGAAGAGGCCGACGTGCTTCTCTGTCTGGGGGCGTTGATGACCGACGTCAATCTGGGCATCGACACTGCCGCACATTTCCATGGCGGGATGATTGTGGCAAATTCCGATAAGGTAGGCATCAAACACCATCTTTATCCCCAGGTCTCGTTGGGGGACTTCATTCACGGGCTGCGGGCCGGCGTTCCCCGGGGCCACAGGCCCCAGGTGGCGGCAGGACACGCGGCCTTGTCCGGGGGAGCAGACTTCATCCCTGTACCCGCACAAAAAATTACCTTGAAGAGGTTTTTTCAGCAAGTCAACCGCTTCCTGGATAGCGCCAGCCTGATCGTTTCCGATGCGGGCAACTCTTCTCTGCTAGGCGCTTCGGAACTATTCCTGCCAGACGGGGTGCCGTTTATTGCCCAGGCATTTTATGTTTCCATCGGTTATGCCCTTCCTGCAACCCTGGGGGCCAAACTGGCGGCGCCAAACTTCAGGCCCATCACCCTCCTGGGCGATGGCGCTTTCCAGATGACGGTCCAGGAGTTGTCCACCATAATCCGACACGGCCTGAACCCCATTATCTTCCTCATGAACAACGATGGTTACGCCATCGAACGGGTGTTTCATGACGGCCCTTACAATGACCTGCAGATGTGGCAGTATCATCGGTTGCCCGAGGTTTTTGGCGGTGGCTGGGCCTGCGAAGTGCGAACCGAAGGAGAACTGGAGGACGCCGTGAAACGGGCCTTAAGCCTGCCCGGGGAATTGGCCTTTATTGAGGTGCACCTGGACCGGCTGGACTATTGGGAGAGTCTGTTGAAGTTGAAAGACCTGCGCTAATTAGCCCCGGCAGGGTAGGGGGGTTTTCATCCGGAAACGACAGCCTTCCAAAGTCTTGGTCCGTGGGGGAAAGGATAACTCAAATTTAGGTTTTTTGGATACTAAAATTAGGAATATCCCTATTTTCTTTATATTTATAAAAACATATTATAACCTACAGAACGCGGGTTTTACCTTGAAGACATCATCTTCAGACAGGGTAGCTAATTAATTACGGTCTGATGCTTGATTCAGGCAGACCAACAGGTCGATCTAAAGGCCAGGGTTAAAGGATGTAATGTAGCTAAAATAGCCGTAGGTTGGTAGTAGCCATGACGGAAAAAGGCCACTCGCAGACACGGCGCGTTTGGGGAAATTCGGCGGTCACCCAGTTGAACCGGCAGACCGGGCACGAAATTTATCTTCTGGATCTCGATTACGAAGGGGCGAAGATAGAGACGCCATTTCCTTTAAGTCCTCAATATCACGTTGAATTTAGCTTTTTGGTACCGGGTGACCCGGTGGAGATCAAAGTTTCAGGCCGGGTTCTGTGTAAGCAACAACTAAGCGTTCCGGCGGGAAGATATCATTTACGGGTGCAATTTTATGCGCCTCGCTGGGATCTGGATAGACTGCTGGCCCGTAATCAACCCCATTCATAATCAGCCGCGCTCCTTATCTTGCCTCAATCTCCCGCGTCGGCGCACGGGCTATATCTCTGTATGTCTAAAATGTAATGGTAGGCCGAAAGGGCCGCCCTGACACCATCTCCTGCGGAAATGTTATTCTGTTTGAAAGGATCGTTGGTCACATCCCCCGCAGCAAAAATTCCCTTCTGGGAAGTCTGGGAGGTCTTGTGATCCACCAGGATCTCGCCGGCCTGGTTCGTATCCACCAAACCGTGGACAAAATCGGCGTTGGGGACTGAACCGATCGCCACGAAGACACCCGGAACCTCCAAGGTTTTGGTTTTTCCGGAAATTTGGTCTTTATACCTCAAGCCGCTCACGTTCTGATCACCCAGGATTTCTTGCACCTCGGTGCGGCTGAGTATTTGTAATTGTTTGATCTTTAAAACCTTATCCTGTATGGCGGGATCGCCTTTAGGCCGGTCACCCCGGATGAGCAGGTAGATTTTCCTGGCATACTGGGCCAGATCGATCACCGTTTCCAAAGCGGAGTTGCCACTTCCTACCACGGCCACGTCCCGGTCTTGGAAAAACGGGGCGTCACAGGTTGAACAGTAAGCCACGCCCCGGCCTTCCAGCCGATCCTCTCCAGGAACCTGGAGGCGCTTGCGGCGCCCGCCGGAGGCGACGATCACGGTTTTGGCCCGGTAGACGCTGCCTTTATCGGTTGTGACCTCAAAGATGCATCCCGGTCCCTCGCTGACCGCGGTGACGCTTGCCGGGATGTTAATCTCCACATCCTTCTGGGCCTCTACGTGTTTCCTGAGCCTTTCTGCCAACTCCTGGCCTGTAATGGATATTTCCCCGATCCAGTTTTGGATGCCCGCGGAGACCATAGACTGGCCTCCGAAGTCAAGGGTGAGGAGCAGGGTCCGCAGCCGTTTCCTGGCGGCGTAGACTGCGGCCGCAGCCCCGGCCGGCCCGCCGCCGATGATGATGGTGTCATAAAGCTGGGGTTCCATAAGAGGCCCTCACTGGCGACAAGGGCACTTTTTACCGCGCTGATGAAAGGTTCAAATGCCACCAGACTACGTTTTTGATTTATGCTCAAATTTTGATAACTTACTATCCTCTTGAGCAGTTAGCTGAAAACATAGATTAGGCGGTCCATGCCGACATGAGACCAACCTGGCTGAGGCTGGCCATCACGAGGAAATCGCTTCCCCCTTGGTCAGGCTAGAAAAACTCTCTCATGTCTTTGTCCAGTTCCCAGTTATCAGAATATTAAAGATAAATTATAAGAAATCTGGGAGCCATTGCAACCCCCAAGCTCCGTTGCGGCCCGTCGTTACTCCACCAAAGTGTCAAGCGGCGTCTGTGTTTCCCAGCATCTCCTGGAGCGATTCCTCCAGATCGCTGGGCAGGATAAGCACCTTGGCCTCACCGGAGCCCGCCTGGGCGATTTCCGCGTCCACGGCCCGGCGTACCGCGGCGAGGGCAGCTTTGTCCTAGACCGCGGCAATCTCGGCGCCGCTAAGCCTTACCGTCCAACCCTGCCAGAAACTGGCTGAGAACCCGTTCGGAGACGTGGGAATCAGAGCTGCCCATGCCCCGGACCGGAAGCAAAGCCTCCCCTACCCCCCTCTCCCCCGGTGTTTAAACCAGGGAGAGCTGAAAAAGCTGAAATCTCCTCACGCACTCTTGAATAATTTCGGGGGCTGATTATCAGAAAAATCCGACCACGGAGAAAGAGAGTCATTGCCAAGATTCAGGGCAGATGTATCTCTTCCCAACCCAGCGGTTTTTCAGGGTCCCCAGAAGCTCTGTTTGCTCTATCGGGCTTCTGCCGACATATCTTTAACAAGTTTTTAGATAGGGCGTTTGCTTAAAGTTACTCCCTCTGTTCCCCTTGCCCCTTGTGGGAGGGGGCTAAGATGAGGGGAAAGAGGGTAAAGGAGATCAGTGGTTGGGGCTCAGATAGCGGGAAGCCAGGTGGGGCCAGATTTGCGCAGTGCGGCAGCGGGCCGCCTGGACGATGGCCTTGAGGCTGGCCAGGGCGGTGGGGATGTCGTCGTTGACCACCAGGTAGTCATACCAATTCACTTCTTTAAGTTCCGCCCGGCCATTGGCAAGCCGGCGGCTCAGTTCCTCGGGGTCGAGGCGGCCCCGGCCCTTGAGGCGGCGCTCCAGCTCTTCCAAGCTGGGGGGCAGGATGAAAATCAGGGTGGCTTGGGGAAAATTTTTCTTAAGGGCCCGGGCTCCCCGGGAATCCAGGTCAAAAACCAGGTCGGCGCCTGACGCCACTCTCTGCTTAACCCAGTCCCGGGAGGTGCCATACCCGTAACCGAACTGTTCCACCCATTCCACCAGCGCGCCCGTATCCCGCAAACGTCGAAATTCCTTGGGATTGACGAAGAAATAGTCCTTGCCGTCCACCTCACCGGAACGCGGCGGGCGGGTGGTGTAGGAAATGGAGAACCGCAGCCCGGTGTCTTCGGCCATCAAGGGTTTCAGGAGAGTCGTCTTCCCCGTCCCGGAAGGGGCGGTTATGACGAAGATTTCCCCGGCCACCTAGACGTCCTTTTCCCCCGGCTCCGGCCGCACACCGATCCCGTGGCCGTTGAGGCGCTGGGACAGGGTCTCCGCGTGAACCGCCGACAGAATGATGTGGTTGCTGTCCGTGATGATAATGGAACGGGTCTTGCGGCCATGGGTGGCGTCGACGAGGCGATCGGCCTGGGTGGCCCGCTCCCGCAAGCGTTTCATGGGGGCCGAGCCCGGCATGACCACCGCTACCACCCGATGAGAGATGACGGTATTACCGAAACCGATGTTGATTAAGCGCCCATCCATAGCTGATAATCCCCCTTAATCTACTCGATATTCTGCACCTGCTCCCGGAGGCGTTCCAGGGAGCCCTTGATTTCCAGCACCGCCTGGGAAATCGTCAGGTCGCCGGCCTTGGAGCCGATGGTGTTGGCTTCCCGGAGCATTTCCTGGAGCAAGAATTCCTGCTTGCGCCCCACCGGCGCTGCGCTGCCCAGGGTTTCCTGGAACTGGGCCAGATGGCTTTCCAGACGGGCCAGCTCTTCGGCCAGATCCCGGCGTTCGGCCATGAGGGCCACCTCTTGGGCCAGGCGCGTTTCATCCACCGGCGCCCCTTCGGGGAAGAGTTCCCCCAGGCGAGCCGTCACCCGCTCCCGCCAGAGTTGGGGCAACCGCGGCGCCTGGAGGACAATATGGCCAACTTCCCGGCGGATATCCCCCAGGTTGGCGGCCAGTTCGGCCGCCAGGGCCGCGCCCTCGGTTACCCGCATCTCCTCTAAGAGATCCAGGGCTTGGTTGACCGCCTGGGACACTGTTTCCCAGGTCTCTTCCATCTCCAGGTCCTGATTGGCCTGTTCCTTGGCTACGATCAGGTCCGAAAAATGGAGGAAATGTTCCAGCCGCAGGGACTCTGGGGTACTGCCGATCTGCCGAATGTCCTCCAGCACCCCCCGGACCTCGGCCACCAGGTCCTTATCCAACTTCAAGGTCAGGGACTTTTCGGCCAGGGATTCCCAGGAGAGCTGCATATCCACCCGGCCCCGGGACAGGCGGCCCTTGATAAGTTTCCGGAACCGGTCCTCCAGGGCCCAGAGACGCCGGGGCAGGTTGAGGGACAGATCCAGAAAGCGGTGGTTGACGCTCCTCAGTTCCACCACCCACTTCTGCCTAACGGTCTCCACTTCCCCCCGCCCGTATGCGGTCATGCTCTTGATCAATTCTATCCCTCTTATGAAAAATACGAAAAAAAGAAAATTTCCTGAAATATCCAGTGGGGCGGGCCTCCGTGCCCGCACCGGCCTGCATAATTGGTGCGCGGCGCTCACCCCTACAGAAGGACTGCTGGCGCAGGCTTTCCAACCTGTATCGGAGGACCGGACCCACCCTCCTTTTTTGCCCAAATTATTCTGACCACTATCCTCTCACCCTTGGTAACGGTAATGCAGGTGCCTCAATCCGCCATCGCCTCTAGTTGCCAGAGATATTTTTGGCGCACCAATTCCAACAGCGCCGGCATCTCCCCCTGGGCGTAATCCGGGTAGCTCCAGGGCAGGGTCCGAAAGCCGCCCTGGCCGTAAATCAGCGTTAAATCTGCGTAAATGCCCTGATCCAGGTAAATACGATGTGAGTAATTCTTGCCGGTGGCCAGGACCAGCCGTTCTCTGGCCAGGTATCCCGGGTCCAGGTTAGCCAGCCGGCGGGCCCCCAGGCTGAAGGCCTGCTCCAGCTCATTGGTAAACACCTTCCAGGCCCCCAGGCGGGCTGGAGCGGCCAGATGCACGAAGGATACCAGGCGGCGGCCCAGGTTGGGGCCCATTTCCGAAGTGTAGTAAGCGGTAGCGTCAAACGGCCACCAGGGTCCCACCAAATCCGGCGGCCCGAAATATTCGGCGAGTCGCGCAACCAGAGCCGGCCCCAGGTCTTCCCGCGCCAAAAGCATACTGACCACGGGCTTCACTGGAGTAGCCGGGCCCGGCGTGCTCATGATCTTCTCTTCCCCCGAAACGCCACTTATTCTATGGCAGGTGAGCGATAAACGCAATGGAAAAATCATGTGAAATTGAGCGCAATTATTGGCTCGCGGTCGTATAGAAGAAACTCAGGGCGGAGAATTAAAAAAGGCTATGGTTGGCCATAGGTTAGGTTAAGATTAATTTTATCCCAAAAATAAGGTGGCGGTCAGGATATTTTGTAAATCTTGAGCAGGAATTTATCTGCCGGGGGTAATGGTTGCTTTTCAGCAGGTCCCGGCGGATAATGATAATTAAGGTAGGGCCTCCGGTTACCCGATATTTTTCTGAGGAGCGGCCCTTATGGCTCTTCAAGTCAGTGAAACCTTTGTCAGTCTGATGGGTGAATCCAGCCGGGCGGGATTGCCGGCGTATTTTATCCGGCTGACGGGCTGCAACCTGCGCTGCCGTTTTTGTGACACGCAGTATGCCTATGAGGGCGGCGCTCCCATGACCGTAACCGCCCTGGTGGCGGCAGCCTTGGCTCAGCCCCACCGTCTGGCCCTGGTAACGGGCGGCGAACCCCTGCTCCAGGCCGAGACCCCGGTCCTGCTGGCGGAAATGCTTTCTGCCGGCTTCACCGTCTGCCTGGAGACCAACGGTTCTCTGCCCATCGACTCCCTGGATGCCCGGGTGCAGCGAATCCTGGATATCAAATGTCCGGGGAGCGGCATGGCCGAGCGCAACGATTGGCGCAACCTGGACCTGGTGAACTCCCATGATGAAGTCAAATTCGTGGTAAGCGACCGGTTTGATTTCACCTGGACCCTGGAGGTCATCCGGAACCATCATTTGAGCCGGCGGCTAACCGTGCTGATCTCGCCGGTATTCGGGCAGGTGCCGCTGTCTGAGGCCGCTGCCTGGATTCTCGACAGCGGTTTGCCCTTGCGGTTGAACCCCCAGTTGCACAAATATATCTGGGGGCCGGAGGTCAGGGGAGTATGAACACGGTCTTCACCCCCTTTAAGTGAACATCATTGGGTTTAAGTATGACTATCAAAATAAATGAGAAGGCAACCCCCAAAACCGGCTCCAAGCCCCTGGCCGTGGTCCTGGCCAGCGGCGGGCTGGACAGTTGCGTGACCGCGGCGATGGCCCGTAAAGAGTTCGACTTGGCTCTGTTTCATGCCAACTATGGCCAGCGCACCCTCACCCGGGAGTTGCAGGCCTTTCGGGCCCAAGCGGCATTTTACCAGGTAACTTCCACCCTGGAGGTCGATCTGCTCTACCTGGGGCAGATCGGCGGCTCCAGCCTCACGGACTTCGCGCAGGCCGTGCCCACCGAGGAAATGGAATCGCCGGGCATCCCTTCCACTTACGTGCCCTTCCGCAACACCAATCTTTTGGCCGGGGCGGTGGCCTGGGCCGAAGTCCTTAACGCCGAAGCCGTGTTTATCGGGGCCAATGTGTTGGACAATCCCGGCTACCCCGACTGCCGGCCGGAATATTTTCAGGCCTTCAACCGTCTTATCGCCTTGGGCACCCGGCCCGAAACCCATATCCGTATCCACACACCCCTGATCGACCTGGACAAGGCCCGTATCGTGCGCCTGGGTTTGGAGTTGGGCGCGCCCCTGGACCTCACCTGGTCCTGCTACCAGGACGACGTCCGGGCCTGCGGCCAGTGCTCCTCCTGCCGCCTGCGCCTCAAGGGCTTTGCCGCCGCGGGCGTCCCCGACCCCATCCCGTACCGGGAATGAGTGGCGGCAAGCTCAGGAACCATAGCGCCCGATGGTTTCGTTTCCTCAATTTTACCCTCCATATTTCTTTCCCCCAGCAACCTGGCTTAATAAATTTCTCTGATCTTGCACCCTCCGGCCTTGCATTGCCGATAAATAGCCTTACTTTTCAATTATGACGTTTGCCAAAAGTTTCTTCCTCTTATCCCCTCTCCCCCCAGCGGGGGGAGAGCAAAGACTTTGGCAACGACTATAATCGGCATCCCGGCAAAGCCGTGACGCCAA
>DZCR01000043.1:0-11544 GCA_022736495.1 Desulfobacca acetoxidans | reverse complement strand
AGCAAAGACTTTGGCAACGACTATAATCGGCATCCCGGCAAAGCCGTGACGCCAAACCGGCAAAATACGGCCGGAACATCCTTAAGGAGGTATGAGCCATGTCAAATGGTAATGTCGCCAGGGTAACTCATATTATCGCCGAATCCCCCAAGAGCTTTGAAGACGCGGTGCAGGTGGGCTTCGCCCGGGCTGCCAGCACCCTCCGGGGCATCACCGGTCTCAGGCTCGTAGAGCAGCGGGTTTCGGTCAAGGATAACAAGATCAACACCTACCGGGTGAAGCTGGAGGTTATTTTCATCCTGGATTGAGGCAGGTTCGTTCCACTTATCGAGATGTTGGAGACGACGAGTAACCGGTAAGGCAGCAGCATGCTGCATTTAGATGGTTCTTACGGCGAAGGGGGCGGGCAGATTCTGCGCACCGCCCTTTCTCTGGCGGCTGTAACGGGGGCCCCGGTCCGGATCGAACGCATCCGGGCCGGTCGCCCCAAGCCGGGACTGAGGCCCCAGCATCTTACCGCAGTTCAGGCCCTGGCCCGCGTGTCCCAAGCGGAGGTCTCCGAGGCCCGCCTCGGCAGCCAGGCGCTTACCTTCAAGCCCCGTATCCCCCAGGCAGGTCGCTATCTCTTCGACGTTGCGGAAAAGACCGGCAGCGCCGGGGCCGTCAGCCTCATTGTCCAGGCCCTGCTGCCTCCCCTCCTGATGGCTGGCGCGCCCAGCACCGTCATCCTGAAAGGGGGCACCCATGTGCCCTGGAGTCCCCCGGTCCATTACCTCAGCCACGTTTTTTTGCCGGCCCTGGCTGGGCTGGGAGCCCAGGCAGAGCTCACCCTGGAGCGCTGGGGCTGGTACCCCAGAGGCGGCGGCGCAGTGCGCCTGAAGATCACGCCGGCCCAATCTTTTACCAGCGTGGAGTGGCGGACTCCCGCTGCGCCCGTTGCCTTCCGGGGCCTGTCTGCGGCCGCGCAACTGCCGGAACATGTGGCCCGGCGCCAGGCGGCCAGACTTACGGCCCGCCTCACAGCAGCGGTGCCGGTGGAGATCGTCCCCGCAAACGGCCAGGATCCGGGCAGCTTCATCTTCCTGTGGGGGCCCCGGGCCGGGTTCAGCGCCCTGGGGGCCCGGGGTAAACCCGCGGAGCAGGTGGCGGACGAGGTGGCCGAGGCCTACCTGGCCTTTCGGAAAAGCGGCTCCGCCCTGGACCGCCACCTGGCGGACCAGGTCCTCCTCTACCTGGCCCTGGCCCGGGGTCCCTCCACTTTCACCACCGAAGCCGTTACTTCCCACCTCCTCACGAACATCTGGGTCATAGAACAGTTTTTAGGGCCTATATTTTCAGTTCGTGGCAAGCCCGGAGAGCGGGGAGAAATATTTTGTCAGGGACAGAGTTAGGCCAGATGTACAAGGGCCGTAGGGCGGAAAGCGCAGCGCATCCCGCCTTTTGGATTATGCCAAACCGCGATCATACAGGTAATTTAATTGTAGGGCGGACCCATGTGTCCGCCCTCAGATTGGGCCCATACTCGGGTGCGCCCAGACCGTGAGCTTTTCTTACTTCTAAGAGCGCATCTTGCTATAGTCCATACGGACTGCATAACCATGTCAATCGTTGACTCCGTTCTGGCAATTCTGCTCCCTTCCCTTAAAGTGAAGCCCATGCCAACCAAATCGATCCCAGGAGAGCACTGTATGCGATACGGTTTTTCCGCCTTGAGGTCCGGAACAGAAGCGTTTTCCCTGCGGCGCGCCCGCGGTTCCTTTGCGGATATCCCGCGGTTGCGCTTCGGAGCGGATACGATAATAAGCGGAAATAATCAGGAACTTATCCGCATCTGCGCCCGCTTTTTTCCCCTGATGCGGTACAGGCTAGTCGCATAAACGCCCGAAAACGTCAAAAATCGGCTCCAGAGGTCAGGAATAAATAGCCTAACCTGTTGTCATAATTAACGAATCGTATCTGTTCTGGATGGTGTCAGCTATGTAACTGAAATTAATATAAAAAAAGACAGGGGAGGCGATAGAGTTCTGAGAAGCCAGCATAAAACGACTGGCCCCTGATGCCAAATCCGGCTATAATCCCCTCATATGCATAAACCCACTCGCCTCTCGCACTTCCTGGCCGCCATCCTCTCCGGCCTGCTGCTGGCCGCAGCCTTCCCCAACTGGGATCAGACCTATGTGCTGATTTTTGCCCTGGTCCCCCTGTTCTGGGCCTTGCGGGGCAAGTCCCTGACAGCGGCCTTCTGGCTGGGTCTGGTGGCGGGGCTGGCCCATTATATCGCCCTGCTCTATTGGATCGTCTTTGTCACCCACGTCTTCGGGCACCTGCCCCTGGTTGTCGCCATCGGCATCCTGCTTTTGCTGGCAGGCTACCTGAGTCTTTACCCCGCGGTGTTCGGATTGGGGATCGCCTGGGGCGACCGCCGGGGGCTCGGTCTCATCTGGTGGGCCCCAGTCCTCTGGGTGACACTGGAGATGGGGCAGACTTACATCATCAGCGGCTTTCCCTGGGAGCTCTTAGGCAACGGCCTCTTCCTCCACCCGGTGCTGCTCCAGCTTGCCGATATCACCGGAGTCTATGGCCTGTCATTTTTGATCGTCCTGGTGAACGCCACCCTCTATCTGCTCTTTTTCCCGCCCCGGGGCAAAACCGCGCCTCTCCGGCAGGCCGCCTTGGTCTGCCTCATCCTGATTGCTTGGATAGGCTATGGCTATTACCGCCTGGGGGCCATGGCGAAGCTCACGGCCGCCAGCCCCAAGATCAAGGTGGCGGTGTGCCAGGGTAATCTTAAGCAGGGCGAAAAATGGAAGAAAGAGATGGTTCTGACCACCCTGGACCGCTATGCCGAACTGACCCGGCAGGTCAAGGGAGCTCAACTCATTGTCTGGCCCGAAACCGCGGCGCCGTTTTTCTTTATGCGCACCCCGGACCTGGATGTTCGGGTGCGGGACATCGCCAAAGAAAGCGGGGCGTATCTTTTGTTCGGTAGTCCTGCCTTTGAGCTCACCTCCGAAGGTGAGCGCTTTTTTAACCGGGCGTATCTCTTGAATCCTCAAGGGGAGACCATCGGCACCTATGACAAGGCCCATTTGGTGCCCTACGGCGAGTACGTGCCGCTGCGGCGCTTTTTTCCCTTCATCGGCAAGATGGTGCCCATGGTAGGAGATTTTGCCGAAGGGCCGGTGGGGGCTACCGTTTCCCTGCCGGAAGGGGCCATCGGCCCCCTGGTGTGCTACGAGTCCATCTTTCCCTATCTGTCCCGGGCCCAGGTGGCCAACGGCGCCCGCCTGTTGGTCAACATCACCAACGACGCCTGGTTCGGCAAGACCGCCGCGGCCTCCCAGCACCTGTCCATGGCAGTGCTGAGGGCTGTGGAAAACCACGTCTGCCTGGCCCGGGCCGCCAACACCGGCATTTCCGCCTTCATCGACGGCTCCGGCCGCATCTTGTATCAATCGGAGCTCTACGTCCCCGACGCCCACGCCGTGGAACTGGCCTGGCTCCCCGGCGGCAGCCTCTACACCCGGATCGGCGACGCCTTTGCCTGGGCCTGCATCATTGTCTGCGGCCTGGCCCTCATCCTGGCCCGCCGGCGGCGGTAAGTGTACCATTCCGCCTGCAGAGCGCCCGCCAGATTGTTGGCGGCTCTGACGAGATCGGCGCAGCCCGGATTGGGGCCGACACATACCAGGAGTTTTGCTTTTGGGGGAATCAAGCTTTCTGCCATTCCTTAACTCCTTCAGTCTGATCCCGATTAACTTTATAAAAATTGTATGTCATAAAATATCAAGAAATCGTAAAATTTATCCGATAAGATGTAAAAATATCGTAAAAAAACGTCTGACCCAAGTGCCCCACGACGGCGCCAGGGTAGCCGCCTCTGCCGTGGTCAAGTTTGCACCCTGTTGCGAAAAATATGCTAAAATGCGCAAACTCAAGGAGGTGTATGTGAAAAAACGAGCCTATATCACGACATTTTGGCGATGTGTCCTGACTTTAGGGCTGGCACTGGTGCTCCTGATGCCCGGGACCGGCTGGAGCGAGGTGCTGAAGGTGACCCAGCCCAACCAATCCCTTTATCCGGACCCGGATTTCGCCAGTACGCCTGTCGCCCCCGTCTCCGAAGGCGCTGAGGTGAACGTTGAAACCCAGGCCGGGGACTGGTACAAGGTGGAATACCAGGGTAAGACTGGCTGGCTCAACCGCCAGGCCTTTGGAAAACCGAAGGCAAGCAGTGGATTCAGTCTCCCGGGACTCTTAACCGGCAAGCCGGTGAAGGAAACTTCCAGCGATGAAGTGGCCCTGGCCGGCAAGGGTTTTACCCCGGAGGTGGAAAATTCCTATCGCTCCAAACACCCGGAAATGAATTTTGCCCAAGTGGACAAGATCGAGAGCTTTACGGTGCCCCCGGCCAAACTACAAGCCTTTATCAAGGAAGGAGACCTGAAGCCATGAAACGCCTGACCTGGTTGGTTCTGTTGGCGGTGGCGCCCTTCCTGGTGGGAGGCTGTACTGCCATGGCGGTGGCCCCGGTGGCGGCCATCGCTGTCAAAGGCGCCACTAAAGCAAATGAGGCCTCCCGACCCATAACCGATTCCGAAGAATACTACATCGGTCGGGCCGTGGCCGCCCGGATATTGGGCAAATATAAACTTGACCAGAACGCCCAGCTTACCGAGTACGTCAACGAAGTGGGGGACGTGGTGGCGCGCAAGTCCACCCGGCCCAACCCTTTCCGGGGGTATCACTTTGCCGTACTGGATACCCAGGAGATCAACTCCTTTGCCTGTCCCGGCGGGACCATCTTCATCACCCGGGGACTGATCTCGACCTGCAAAAACGAAGACCAGTTGGCCGCAGTGTTGGCCCATGAAGTGGGACACGTGGCCCACAAGGACGGCATCAACTCCATCAGTAAGGCCCGGTGGACCGAAGTATGGACCGCTATGGGCAAAGAAGCAGTGACGATGTACGGCGGCTCAGTGGCTGGAGGAATAGTGAGCCTCTTTGAGGGGTCCATTGACGACATCTTTAAGACCCTTGTGGTCAACGGCTATAGCCGCGAGGCGGAATATGCCGCCGACGCCGCGGCGATTAAAGAATTGACCAGGGCCGGCTATGACCCCACCGCCCTGGTGGCGGTCCTTACCATCATGGAGGCCAAGGGCAAGGGAAAAATCAGCGGCATTTTCAAAACCCACCCGCCCACCAGCGAGCGCCTGGCCAGAGTCAAGACTTTAGCCTGCGAAGCCCCACCCGCCAAGGGCGAGGCCATTCGCACCCAGCGCTTTAAGGAGATGACAAGTTAGGCTGGGCTGAGAGCAGCCCCAAGAGAATCCAATCAATCATGAACCGTAGGGGTGGGTTTAAAACCCGCCCCTACATTGGATTTCACTAGTCTTTTGTGGACAGAGAAAGAACACCGTCTGCCCGAAACTTGCGTCTAGATCTTAATGAAAATCAACGTAATCCTTCTCCAGAGTGAAGACCGCCCTTTGGTGTCGGTCACAGCAAGAGAAGGCCGCCTCCCAGACCTCAAAATACGCCTCGACCCGGTGAGATTGGGGGCTTACTTCCTGCCAACGGCCACATTCCCGGCAGCGGGCTAACCATTTCCCCCCTTCGATCTTCGTAGTCTCCACGGATTTTCTTTACCTGGTTTCCAGAGATAGGCGCGCCAAGCTTGCTCCCCCTTAAGGGCTTCTTCCTATTTCGGAGCCACCGCCGGGCGACGGGACGCCTGGAGATAGAAGATCACCGGCACCACCACCAGGGAGAAGGCGGTGGAGGCGAACAGGCCGAAGATAAAGGACCAGGCCAAGCCCGAGAAGATGGGGTCCAGGGTGATGACCCAGGAGCCGAACATGGCCGCCAGGGCCGTGAGCAGGATAGGCCGGAAGCGCACCGCGCCGGAGCGCAGCACCGCGTCCTCCAGCGCATAGCCCCGGTCCAGGTGATGATGGATGAAGTCAATGAGGATAATGGAGTTGCGCACCACGATGCCCGCCAGGGCAATCATGCCGATCATGGCCGTAGCCGTGAAGTAGATGGGGTTGGCGAACCCCTTCACCGGCGAGGTAAAGAGGAGGTTCAACAGGGCAAACCCCGGCATCACCCCGATCATGGTCAACGGGATGGCCACCATGATCACCAGCGGCATGGTGTATGACGAAGTCTGGAGCACCAGCAGGATATAGATGCCCACTAAGGCCCCGGCAAAGGCGATGCCCAAATCTCGAAAAACCTGCACCGTGATCTTCCACTCCCCTTCCCCGGCATAGTTGACCCGGTACCCGGGGGACAGCGGCGTCTTGTTGGTATCGGCCATTAGATCCAGGATGGCGTTCACCGGGCTTAAACCCGCGGTGTTGCCGGTGACGTAAACCAGGCGCTCCAGGTTTTTCCGCACGATGGTTTTGGGGGCCAGGTCCAGGTCGAACCGCCCCAGTTCCTGCAAGGGCACCATGGCCCCGTGGGGATTTTTGAAATAGAGCTGCCCCAGGTTCAGGATGGATGAGCGCCACGCCAGGGGGCCCCGGAGAAAAATTTCCAGGGGCAGGCGCTCCGCAGCCAGGTGGACCCGGCCCACCGTCTCGCCGGCCTCGGCCATGGCCAGGTCCCGGGCGATTTGGGCCGTGCTCAAACCGCTTAACGCCGCCTTCTGCCGGTCCACCAGAAACCGGAAGCGAGGCTCCGGGGTCTCCACCGAGGTATCCACGTCCACGACATAGGGGGTCTTCAGGAAGTTTGCCTTCACCGTATCGGCAGCTTTAATAATGCTGGCGTACGGGGCCCCGGGCGGGCCAAAGACTTCCGCCACCAGGGTCTGCATATCCGGAGGCCCCGGCGGCACCTCTACGATCTTCATCCGCACCTGGTGTTTCTGGGCGATCTTTTGCATCTCCGGCCTGATCCAGAGGGTGATGGCGTGGGACGCGGCCGAGCGCTTCTCCTTTTCCGCCAGGTTGACCCGGATCTGCCCCACCCAGGCGCCTTTCATGAGGTAGTAGTGGCGCACCAAGCCGTTGAAGTCGATGGGCGCCGCTTCACCCGCAAAGGTCACCACATTGTCCACCTCAGAGACCGTGGTCAGGTAGCGCCCGAAGTCTTTCAGCGCCTGTTGAGTTGATTCCAGGGGGGTGTCGTTGGGCAGGTCCGCCACGACCAAAAAGTCGTTTTTATTATCAAAGGGGAGCATCTTTAAGGGCACCAGGCCCAAGATGGGCAGGGACACAGAAATGATCAGGAGAACCACTACCCCCAACAGGAATAAATAGCTTTTGCGGCGGCTGTCCAGGAGGGGTTTCATAATTCCGGTATAGGTGCGGTAAATCCAGGTCTCCTCCAGAACAAAGGGTTTTTCCTCTTTACCGTACTCCTTTTTCAAGAAGTGATAGGTGGCCCAGGGAGTGACGGTGAAGGCGATGAGCAGGCTCATGAGCATGGCCAGGGGCACGTTCAGGGGCATGGGGCGCATGTAGGGCCCCATCATGCCGGTGACAAAGTACATGGGGATGAAGCTGATGATGACCGTAAAGGTGGCCAGGATAGTGGGAGCCCTGACCTCGTCCACCGCCACCAGGGTGGCCTCCAGGGGCGGATGCTCCCGAAGCTGGAAGTGGCGGTGAATGTTCTCCACGTCGATGATGGGATCATCCACCAGCAGGCCCAGAGACAGGATCAGGGCGAAGAGCGTTACCCGGTTAATGGTATAACCGAACAACATATTGCCGGTGAGGGTGATGGCCAGGGTCAGAGGCACCGCCAGAGCCACGATGAGGGCCTCCCGCCATCCCAGAAAAAGCGTCAGGAGCACGGTGATGGATATCACCGCGATAAGCAGCTCCCGCATGAGCTCGTTGACCTTCTCATTGGCGCTGGCGCCGTAGTCCCGGGTCACTTTCACCCTGATGTTGGCCGGAATGACCTCTTTTTTCAGCTCGTCGAGCTTGTGCAAAATGCCCTCGGCCACGGTCACCGCGTTGGTGCCGGTGCGTTTGGCCAGGGCCATGGTTACCGCCGGATAAAACTGCCCCCGCGCATAGCCCGGCGGCAGTTCCTCCGCCGGCCCGAACGCGATGGTGCTCATGGTAACCGGCTCCTCGGGGCCATCGATGACCTGGGCCACGTCCTTCAAGTATACCGGTTTGCCCTGGTTCACCCCCACCACGAGATTAGCCACTTCATCGGCGGATTTTAAAAACGGCCCGGCCTCCACCTGGTATTCCCGGTCCTGGCGGGAAAAATCCCCCGCAGGCAGATTGACATTGCTCACTTCGATGGCCTTGGCCACCGCAGCCAGATCCAGGCTGTGCCCCGCCAGGCGGACCGGATCGACCACCACCCGCACCTGGCGCTTGCGTCCCGCCACCACATAAGTGCGGCCCGTGTCCGGGATGCTCTGTAAGCGGTGCAGCAACTCGTCCGCCACCCGCCGCACTTCATAATCATCCGCCGAGTTGCTGTAAAGGGTCAAGGTAACGATGGGCACGTCGTTGATATTCATGGGCTTGACCACCCAGCCCGTCACTCCCGAAGGCACCTGGTCGATATTTGAAAAGACCTTGTTATAAACTTTGAACAGGCTGGTCTCCAGGTTCTCTCCCACCTTGAACTTGGTGGTGACGATGGCAAAGCCGTCTCTGGCCTGGGAATAAAGGTCCTCCAGGCCCTCCATCTCCCAGAGCTTTTTCTCAAGATTGATAACAACCAGGTTTTCCACTTCTTTCGGCGAGGCCCCGGGAAAGCGTATCAGGATGTCCACCATGGGCACCTTGATCTGGGGGTCTTCTTCCCGGGGGGTGTAAAGCAGGGCCATGAGCCCGGCCAGCAGGCTGACGATGATGATAATAGTGGGGAGCTTGGACAGCAGAAAGACCTTGACCAGGCGGGCGGTGGGGCCGAGATGGAGGTCTTCAGGTTTGTTTGCCATGGCTACTCAGACGCCAGAATCTTATCTCCGGACTGTAAGCCCGCCAGTACCTCTACCCGGTCTTCCACCTGCCGCCCCAGCTTCACCTGGCGCATCTGCGCCGTGTGGTCCACCAGCACCTTGACCATGGTGAGCTGGCCCATGGTGTGCACCGCGTCTTGGGGGATGAGGATGCCGGGGGTTGCCCCCAGGGGCAACGCCAGCCGGGCGAACATCCCCGGCACCAGGGCCGGGTTCTGCAGCATCGCGGTGCGCACCTTGAAGGTGCGGCTACTGGGGGCGCTGATGGGAAAAATTTCGGCCAGGGGCAAATCCGCTTGAAAATTCACGGCCGGAACCGTGACGTGCGCTGACTCCCCTACCTGGACCTGCTCCCGATAGTTGTCGTTGACCTCGCCCTCGATCTGGAGCAGATCCGGATTGTAGAGGGATATCAGGGTTTGGCCGGGTTGGGCCAGGTCTCCCACCGCGACTTGGCGTTCGGCCACTATGGCGGCATTGGCTGCCCGCACCACCGTATGGCCCTTCAGGGTGGCGGCCTCCGAGACCATGGCTTGGGCCTGGGACACGGCGGCCTGGGCGGATTTATAGCGGGCCGCCATGGCGTCGAACTCCTGGGGGCTGGCCGCGCCTTCTTTATAAAGAAATTGATACCGCTTATAATCAGCGCTCACTTGGGTGAGTTGGGCCTGGGCCTGGGCTGCGGCGGCCCGGGCCTGGTCGACTTTAGCCTTATATTCCGCATCCGACAGGGTCACCAGGGGATCCCCCGGCTTAACCCTGACCCCGGCCACCACCCAGATTTTCACCACCCGGCCGGGGACCTGGGCGGATACCTGGGCCAAGCTTTTGGAGATCACTGACCCCAACACTTCCAGATCCCGAGGAATCTGGGTTTCCTGGACGGTCAAAATCCGGCCCTGGGGCGGTGCGCCTTTGAGCGCCACTAATCCTGGGGCGATTTTACCGAAATGGAGCAACCCCGCCAACCAGACCATAAGTACAATGGCCACCAGCACCAGGGCACTCAGTCCGATGATTTTCTTTTTATCTGCCATGTCTTTCAGGTCCCGCAAATGTTGATGGCAAGGGTAAGTTTTAAAAGCCCCTACGCTTCTCTGCCCCTAAGGCTTCTTGCCCTCCGCCACCGGGCCGGAAATGGTACCCAAGGCCAGGTCCAGCCCGGCCTGGGCCAGATAGGTGTCGAACAGGGCCGCTACCCGGCTCAGTTCGGCGTTTTTCAAGGCATCTTCGCCGTTCAGCAAATCCACCAGGATGGTGAGACCGGACTGATAACGCAGGCGGATGAGCCGCAGACCCTCCCGCGCTTGAACCACCGCAGCCTTCGCCACCTTTAAGCGCTCGTGGGCCGTCTTCAAATTCTGGATAGCCTCGGTCACCTGATGCCGGACCCGGTCTTCCAAGTCCCGCTTCAGGTCCCGGGCCTGAGCCTCTTTGGCCCGGGTCTCCCTCACTTTGGCCAGGTCGGAAAGGCCGTTAAACAAGTTGAAGTTGAGGAGGGCCATGACGGTATAGCTGTCGGCGCTGCTGCCGAAGAGGCGCCGCTGGTCCACGTCGTATTCCGCCACCACGTGCAGCCGGGGCAGATAATTGAGCTGGGCCTTGCTATACTCCTGCTGAGCCACCCGGGCCGCCAGTTCCAATTGCTTGAGGTCGGGGCGCTTTTCCTGGGCCGTCTCTTTCAGGTCATCCATCCTGGGCGGCAGCGAGGCCGGTTCCTTGGGGGCCAGGGCCAGGGGCCGCTCCCCCGCCTCCGGCCGGCCCAGCACTGTCCCCAGCGCGCTTTTGGCAATCTTGACCTGGCTGGCCGCGGTCATTTCCTCCTGGGTGAGTTTGGCCAGATGCACTTCGGCGGTCAACACGTCAGAATGAACCACGGTCCCGGCTTTGAAGCGGGTTTGGGCGATGCGCAGGCTTTCTGCGGCGGTATGTTTGGCCTGCTGCACCACCGCCAGATTCGCCTGGGCCAACTGCAACCCGAAATAGGCCTGGGTCACCTGGAACAATAACTGCTGCCGGGCGCTCAGGATATAGGCCGCGGCCATCTCCCGGCCTAACTGGGCCTGCTTATAGCCCAGGAAAGCCTGCCCTCCCTGGAAGAGGGGCTGGTTCATCACCAGGCCGGTCCGGAAATTGCCGTAAGCATTGGGATTATTTAGATTATTAAGGATAAAATCCTGGGCGGTGAAGACCCGCTGGTTCAACTTGCTCATAAAGACCTGGGAGGGATTGTCCGAAAAATTGTAGGTTTCGCTAAAGTTGACCGTGGGCAAGAACCGGGCCCGGGCCTTGGCGACGTCGGCTTCCGCAGTCTCCATACTCATGCCCGCGGCCTTGAGCGCCGGGTTATGCTGCAGGGCCAGGAGCATGGCCTCTCCCAGGGTCAGAGGCGAGGCGGCGGCCAAGGCGGTAGCCCCCCAGCCCAGAAAACCCAACAACAGAATCAGTGCGCGCAGCCCCATAAAATCCCCGCCCAATATCCAGGATATTATAATGACCCTCCCTTCCGGTGACAAGCTTGATTGCCATCAAAAAAAAAATAAGTGCACAATTTCGCCTTGCTGGAAAGATCACTTTGGCGAAAAAAATAA